>CALAVC010000001.1 GCA_937892095.1 uncultured Bacteroidales bacterium
AGAAATGACTAATTTCGAATTCGAAAGCGTTGCATTATCAACTTGAATTCTGCAAAGAACACACAAAACATTTTGAATTATGGCAAAGCGAAAGATAAGTAGTGAGCAACATAAGCAAGCCTTGGCGGAGAAGATTATGGCATTTATGTCTGCCAACAGAAACGAGGCTATGAACTATAAGGAAGTGACCGAAGGGATAGGTTATAAGAGCAAAAAAGATCGTGAGGAAGTGCAAGATATGCTCTATGAGTTGCTGTCGGCAGGTAAGCTACACGAGGTGCAAGCAGGCAAGTTTCGGATGGCTGGTGAGGGCTCTAATCATTTAGAAGGAGTCGTAGACATGACGGCGTCAGGAGCTGCGTACATTATCCCGAACGACAAAGAGGCTGAACCAGACGATATTTTTGTTAGCCGCGACAACTTAGCAACGGCCATGCATGGCGACACTGTTGAGGTGGTTGTATATGCCCGTCGCAAAGGTCGTCAGCCCGAAGGAGAAGTTGTCCGTATCATAGAGCGTAAACGAGACACCTACGTGGGCATACTTGACGTTTCGGATAAGGCTGCCTTTCTTGTGTGTAGTGCCAAAATGACAGGAGGACACGACATATACATTCCCATAGGCAGTCTGCATGGTGGTCAAGATGGTCAGAAAGCAATAGCTCGCATTACGTCGTGGCCCGCCAAAGCCAAAAATCCTGAAGGCGAAATAATAGCAGTCTTGGGCGATGTGGGCGATAATCAGACCGAAATGCATGCAATCCTTGCAGAATACGGTCTCCCCTACACCTATCCAGCCGATGTGGCTGCAGAAGCTGACAAAATAAGCCCTGGTATTACGCCCGAAGAAATTGCCAAGCGCATAGACATGCGCGACGTTACGACATTTACCATAGACCCTGCCGATGCCAAAGACTTTGACGATGCATTGTCTATTCGTCTGGTTGGCGATGGCCGATGGGAAGTAGGTGTACACATTGCCGATGTTACTCATTATGTCGAACCGGGTTCGCCTATCGACGAAGAGGGGTATAGCAGGGCAACATCGGTCTACTTAGTCGATCGAACCATCCCTATGCTGCCAGAAAGGTTGTCGAACTTCCTCTGTTCGTTGCGACCCGATGAAGAGAAACTGACTTTCTCAGTCATAGCGGAGATGGACGATAACGCTCAGATATTGCGCACAACAATAGCTAAGACAGTCATTCGTTCTGATAGACGTTTTACGTATGAAGATGCTCAGGCAATAATCGAGGGTGCTGATGGCGACTATCGGGACGAAATCTTGAAGCTCAACGATTTGGCTCAGAAAATGCGTCAGCGACGTATGGACAATGGTGCTGTAAACTTCGACCGTGTTGAGCCGAGGTTTACAATAGACGAGAATGGCAAACCCACCTCGGTCTACTTCAAAGAAGCCAAAGAAAGTAATATGCTTATTGAGGAGTTTATGCTCATGGCCAATAAGCGCGTTGCTGAGTATATAGGTAAAGACGAAATAAACGACACGGGCAAAAAACGTTCGCCAAAGACATTTGTCTATCGTGTTCACGACAAGCCAAGCGAAGAACGCTATGAAAAATTTGCTGCCTTTATTCGCCGTTTTGGATATGAGGCAATGCCCGCTAAAGACGAACAGATAAGCAATGCCGTCAACCGCATACTACGCGAAGTAAAAGGTAAGGGAGAGCAAAATTTGGTTGAAGTGTTGGCTTTGCGTACCATGGCCAAAGCTGTTTATTCTACTAAGAATATCGGACACTATGGTCTGGCTTTTGACCATTATACGCATTTTACGAGCCCTATCCGTCGATACCCCGACATGATGGTCCACCGATTGCTATTTAGCTATATGAATGGTGGTCGGAGCGTTAATGCCGAAAAGTACGAAGAGAAATGCAAGCATTGCTCGGAGCAAGAAGTCATGGCCAGCGATGCCGAACGCGACTCCATAAAGTACAAGCAAGTTGAGTTCTTGATGGATAGGCTTGGCGAAGAGTTCGATGCCACCATATCGGGCGTAACGGAGTGGGGCATATATGCCGAGATAAACGAAAACATGTGCGAGGGCATGATCTCTATTCGCGACCTCGACGACGACATGTACTTTTTTGATGAAGATAACTATTGCGTGGTCGGTCGCAACACTGGCCGTAAGTTTCAGCTTGGCGACCCCATACGCATACGCATTGCCAATGCCAATCTTGAAAAGAAGCAACTCGACTTTGCGCTTGCAGGCTCCGAACTCACAGACATAGAACGTCAGAATCAGAAAATACGCGAACGAGGTGGCGATCCTATGACAATCCAGCGTCAGCGAGCCATGACACACTACGAAAGTGCAGAGCCTCGCAAGCGTGGCTCAAAACGCGACAAAGGTGGCACGCCCAGTAAAAGTCGTGTCGCAAAAGGTAGTAAGAAAACGAAGAAAGAGAAAAAGAAGAGCGGAAATAAGCGATAGACCTTCCTCTTGACGAACTATATCGTACAGACGTAACGCACAAGAGTGAGCCATAGAGTGGCTCACTCTTGTGCGTTTTATAGGTGTTGCGTTTGAGCTAAAAAGCTAAGTATTAGTATTTTGTTATGCGAAACATAATAACTTTGCGCCTTTGCAATATTTAAAATCAATCAATCAGCAATTTATGAAAATCAAGCACATCTGTTCTGTAGCAATGTTGGCTATGCTGTCGAGTGTCGCCATCGCTCAACAGACGCGCACCATCAGTGGCACTGTCGTCGATAACGTCGGTAGCCCTATAGTTGGTGCAGCAGTAACCGTCGATGGCACATCCATTGGCACCATAACAGACAGCAACGGACGCTATAGCCTTGAAGCTCCCGAGGGAGCTCAAATAAGCGTTCAATACGTTGGCTATGACCCGACTTCGGTTGCTATGGGCAGTCAGTCGACAATCGACGTAACCCTTTTTGAGTCTCTTGACGATTTTGAAGACATGCTTGTGGCTATGGGCTATGGCATTCAGAAGAAAAGTGATATAGCAACTTCCATTGCTACCGTCGGCAAAAAAGACTTAAATGTAGGAATGCTTGGTGTTGGTGCCGATATTTTGCAGGGCAAGGTGGCGGGCTTGAGTGTAACAAGCGATGCTAATCCTAATAGGCGTAATGTGCATGCCACACTGCGTGGAGCGTCTACGCTTCGCACTGGGGCTGCAGCCGAACCATACTATGTCATAGACGGCGTGCCGGGTATGTCGCTTGAACTCGTTGCTCCCGACGACATTGTGTCGGTCGACGTTCTCCGCGATGCAGCAGCCACAGCCATATATGGCTCAAAGGGTGCCAATGGCGTCATAATTATTAGCACTAAGCGAGGCTTGGAAGACAAGACAGAAGTTTGCTACAATGGCTTTGCCGAGGTCGGCACCGTAAGTAAGCAATATGATATGATGTCGGCTGCCGACTATCGCAATTGGTTCGCTGAGAAAGGTAAGGTTGTGGATGCCAATGTCGACAATGGTGTCGATACCAATTGGCAAGACGAAGTTCAACGAACTCTTTTCGCACATCATCATAACCTAAGCATAGATGGCGGACATGATGCAACACGCTACGCTGCCAGTCTCTCGTATACCAATGGACGCGGTGTGATGCGTGGCACCGACCTCGAACACTTCATAGGGCGTGCATTCGTCCAAACAAATGCACTGCACGATCATCTTACATTGCAGGCTGCAGTCAATGCTTCTATTAGCAAGCGTAACGATATTGTGGCAAATGATGAAGGCGAAAGTGTGTTTGATGCAATGGCATACTGCTTGCCAACCCTTTCGGTTTGGGACACCGATGGTAAGTATAGCACAAACAATGCTACCAAGAGCCACAACGCTAAGGCTTTGCAAGCAGAACGCACGTATTTTGAGCGTGATAAGAAATATCTCGTCAGCGGAAAGGCAACCATAGATATTATCGATGGTCTGAAATATGATGTTAGTGTGGCTTATCAGAACGAACAAAACGGCTACAATTATTATTTCACAAGACAATATCCGTTGCTCACCGAAGCCAAGGGTTCGGCCTCTCGTGCTCAGGTTGAAAACACTCGTCTGGTGTTTGAGACATACCTCACCTACGCTAAGAAAATACAAGAGAAACATAATCTTGACATCCTGCTCGGTTATTCGTGGGAAGAAAATAATGATAATGACGGCATACAAGTGACAGGCTCCAACTTCTTCGACGATGCACTTGGGTTTTACAACATTGGCATGAGTAATTCTACTTCGCGCAACGACTATGGTGGCTATCAACTATCCACGCTTCGCATGATTTCGCTCTATGGTCGTGTGAACTATAACTACGATAGTCGCTATCTTTTGCAGGTAACTATGCGTCGTGATGGCTCATCGGCTTTTGGCGAAAACAATCGTTGGGCAACATTCCCATCCTTTGCTGCAGCATGGCGCATGTCCGACGAAGTGTTCGCTGAAAATTGGAATGCTATAGATGATATGAAACTTCGTCTTGGCTATGGCATAAGTGGCAACTCGCTTGGCTTCGACGTGTTTGCATCTCGTCAATTATTCGGTGGCACTGGCTGGACAACCGACAGCAATGGTAGCTCAATTCAGAGCCTCGGTCCCACGAGCAACGCTAACCCAGACCTTAAATGGGAGCGAACAAAAATGATGAATGCGGGTCTTGATGTAGCTATGCTTGGCAACCGATTGAAGTTCGTTGTCGACTTCTACAACAAAGATACAGAGGACCTTATAGCATCATATCCCGTTTCGACATCGAAATATCTCTACGGTTGGATGACGGCCAACGTAGGCAAGATTAATAATCGTGGTTTTGAAATTGGCGTAGACGCTACTCCTGTCGAATCTGGCGACTTTAAGTGGCAAACTGCCGTAAATCTTAGTCACAATCGCAACGAAGTAAAGAAAATATCGAATGATACCTACCATGCCGATCACATGGATGCTGCCACTATAAACATTACGGGACAGACTGGCTATTACACTCAACGTATCATGGAGGGTGAGCCAATAGGCACGTTCTACACCTACGAGTGGGCTGGCTACAATGCCGATGGCATCTCTGTATTCTACGAATACGACTCAGAAACTGGTGAACGCACAGGCGAAACGACAGCTTCGCCCACTGATAAGGATAGAACTATAACTGGTTGTGCTCAGCCCAAACTGACGCTCGGTTGGAACAACAATCTTCACTATAAAGGTTGGTCGCTAGGTCTTTTCTTTACTGGCGTATTTGGCAACGACATACTTAACGTCACTCGTGCTCGTCTTAGCAGTGTTGCCGACATGGAATCTGGTCGCTATAATATGCTGACCAATGCCGATGTTCGTCCCGAAGACTCCAACTCGCACATTGTTTCTGACCGCTACGTCGAAAGTGGCTCCTATTTCCGATTGTCTGCCCTTTCTCTCGCCTACGATTTTGGGACGACAGGCTGGCTTTCCGATTTAAAAGTTAGTATAGCGGGCAAGAATCTTTTTACTGCCACAAAATACGAGGGCATAAATCCCGAAATAGAACTTAGTGGTTCAGCTCCCGGACTCGACTATTACCACACTCATCCGCAAGTACGTAGCGTAATGCTCGGCCTCAGCATGACATTTTAAATAGTAAGAAAGGAATTGTAAAAAGACCCGTACGACAATGAAAAAGAACATCATATATGCGAGTGGCACTCTGTGTGTGGCACTCTTCTGCGCTTGCACCGACCTCGATACCGACATCAAATCGCAATATACATCTCTACCGCTCACCAACGAGTCCATAGAAGCAGTGTCTGGCTCTGTCTACACTTCACTCCGTTCACCATTCGGAGGCTCACTTTGGATGACTTCTACAATTACGTCCGACCAAACATCGGCTGTAAGCATGGGCAAAGACTATTTCGATGGTGGACGCTATATGCAACTCACCCTTCATACTTGGAATGCCGAAAACCCCATAATTGGTGGTTTGTGGGACGATCTTATGAATGGCATCATAAAGGCAAATACAGTAATTGCGCAAATTGGCGAAGAGAATATCGACAAGACAGCTTCTCTGCGTGCCATGCGTGCACTCTACTTGTTTCTATTAATGGACAACTTTGGTGATGTGCCTCTGCTCAAGAAGTTTGGCGACGAAGCCAATGCGCGCACGCCACGCGCCGAAGTCGCTCTTTTCATAGAGTCCGAACTCAACGAAGTACGCGATTTCTTGCCCGAGACGGTCAGCGAAAGTTCCTATGGCAAAGCCACTTGCTGGATGGTCGATGCCTTGTTGACTAAACTATACATAAATTGGAATGTCTACCATGCAGCCGATGTCGCAACCTACGACCCCGAATCTACCAACAACAAACTCTCCGATTGTATATCCTCATGCGATAATGTCATAGCTTCAGGTCTCTTCGACCTTAGTGGTAATTATCCCGACAAGTTTGCCTCGACCAATGGTCCTTCGGTCAAAGACTTTATCTTTGTCGTGCCATTCGATCACGCTCTGCAACGTGGCATGACGTATATGCGTTGGTGGAATTTTCGCAATGGTGGAGATATGTGGGGCTACGCCATTCCGCAGTCTGTCGCAGGGACATTTCGTCTCAACCCTGCCTATGTTAATCTCTTCAATCTTGCTGGCGACATCCGCTCCGAGGTCTTATATGGCGACAAAATAGTCTATTATAGCAATGGTAAACCCACCGATCGCCCCTATGTTATTTCTACGACCAAAGGTGCTATAGACGAATATTGCTCTGCCGAAGAAGCTGAAGAGAAAGTCGAGTGGCAACTCGAATTGCCCAACGAACTCTATATTCGTAACGCCGAAAGCAACGCTTCCACCCTCAACGTTGGCAACGACCTCCTTGGCAAAGCCATGGGCTATCGTTGCATAAAGTTTGGTATGGATCCACTCACCACAAAAGACGATGGGCGTAGCCAAAGCAACGATGTGCCAGTGTTCCGATTCGCCGACATATTGCTCACCAAGGCCGAAGCTCTCGTCCGCCAAGGCAAAGCCTCCGATGCCAAAGACCTTGTCAACCAGATTCGCTCTGCAGTAGGAGCGACTGAACTATCTTCCGACCCTACTTTGCAAGACATTCTCGACGAGCGCGCTCGCGAATTTATCGACGAAGTCTGGCGTCGCAACGACCTCATTCGCTTCGGCAAGTTTGAAGAGCCCACCGAGTTCCGTCAACTCTATTCTGCCGAAGCCACAGCTCAAAAAACAAGACGTGTCTTCTGTCTGCCATCATCGGTGCTTAGCACAAACCCATCTTGGCAGCAAAATGCTGGTTATTAATTAGTTATGTCGCACAAGTCTACCGACTATCAAATCGTTCTGTAGTCGATAGACTTGCTTTTTGGCATATTCTAACGTATCTTTACCCGTTCCCACATAAAAACACATAACAATATGGCACAGACCTCAAACTTCGTCGATTACGTAAAAATATTCTGTCGTTCTGGACACGGCGGAGCTGGTTCTGCACACCTTCGACATGTCAAATACATCGAAAAAGGTGGACCCGATGGTGGCGATGGCGGACGTGGCGGACACGTCATCGTTCGTGCCAACAAACAACTCTGGACACTCATACACCTTAAGTTTGCACGCCACGTATTCGCCACCGATGGTGAGCCAGGCGGACGTGAACGTGCTTTCGGACGCGATGGCGAAGACCAGATAATAGAAGTCCCACTCGGCACAACCGTTCGACATGCCGACACAGGTGAACTGCTCTTCGAAGTTACCGAAGATGGCGAAGAACGTATCCTTGCGCGTGGCGGACGTGGTGGACAAGGTAACTGGCATTTCCGCAACGCAACGCACCAAACACCTCGCTTTGCCCAACCCGGCGAAGATGGCGAAGAGTTTGCCGCAGTCTTCGAACTTAAACTCTTGGCCGACGTAGGTCTTGTCGGCTTCCCGAACGCAGGCAAAAGTACACTACTGTCTGTCGTCTCTGCTGCCAAACCCGAAATTGCAAACTATCCATTTACAACCCTTGTACCCAATCTTGGCATCGTCTCCTATCGCGACGGTCGCTCATTCTGCATGGCCGACATACCTGGCATCATAGAAGGAGCTGCCGAAGGCAAAGGGCTCGGGCTCCGTTTCCTCCGACATATAGAACGCAATTCAATTTTGTTGTTTCTCGTCCCTGCCGACTCGCCCGATGTCAATCAGGCCTATCAAGTACTCCTCGATGAGCTCCGACGCTATAACCCCGAACTCCTCGATAAAGCTCGTATGCTCGCCATTTCCAAGGCCGACCACCTTTCCGACGAGGAACTACAAAACATTCAAAAACAGTTGCCTACCGACATCCCGTCAGTCGTTTTTTCTGCCCACTCAGGGCTCAATCTGCAAAAACTGAAAGACGTAATATGGCAACAGTTAACGCTTGGTGAGAATTAGTAAACTCAGCAAAGTATAAATTTCAATAGTTATTACTACTTTTGTCGCTACATTTTTCTACGTAGTATAATCTGATGGCTTTTTCAGAGGGTTTCTTGCGCAATTTTTTGCAGCGTGCGGTGACAGGCATAATCTTTGTCGTCGTTGTGGCTTGTGCTTTTATTCTTGGTCCCTACACCTATGCCATTATAATGACCTCTATAATCACCATAGCCAGCATAGAGTATAACAGACTGCTTCGGGCTGGAGGTTATTCGCCACACATGTTCATGGCTCTTGGCATAAATGTCGTCGCTTTTACACTCGGATTCCTTGTCAATGTCAATGGCTTAGATTATCGAATGCTGTTCATTGTCGTTGGGCTTGTGTGGGCAATGTTTCTCGTCGAGCTTTTTAGTGCCAACAAAGACCCACTCGCCAACATAGCTCTTACAATGCTCTGTTGTGCCTATGTCGGGATGCCCTTCGCACTCTTCAATCTCCTTGCCTTTAAAGGCGATGCCTACGACTATCATCCCATAATAGGATTGTTTGCCCTCGTATGGGTCAACGACACAGGAGCATATCTCACGGGCGTAACACTCGGACGGCACAAACTCTACGAACGCATATCGCCCAAGAAGACCATCGAAGGCTTCGTTGGTGGCATACTCCTTACCATGCTTGTCGGTTGGATATCCTACCATTTCTTTGATGACTTCTTTTTTCATGCAGGACGAACATTCGCACTGCTCAGTGCAGGCATTGTTGCCGTTGTCGGCACAGCTGGCGACCTCATAGAGTCCATGTTTAAACGATCTGTCAGTATAAAAGACTCCGGTCGAATCTTGCCTGGGCATGGTGGCGTTCTCGACCGCTTCGACGCTGTGATTTTCGTCGCACCCATAATAAGTCTACTCTATTACTTTTTTACATAGCGCACCGAAATGCAACTTCACAAAGAAGGTACCAAAACACTTATTCTTTCTGCCGTCTTATTCATCGTAATCAACGTACCGGCTTGGCTCTACTTGCCTTCGCAAGCGGCACACGTAATCACTATAATTACTGTCATCTTGCTCGGCTTAGTCATCAATTTCTTTCGCCGTCCACAACGTCACACCGTCCGTATGGATGGTGCTGTCGTGTGTCCTTGCGACGGTACAGTTGTTGCCATCGAAGAAACCTACGAAGACGAGGTCCTCAAATCAAAGGTCCTTCAGTTATCGGTCTTTATGTCCGTCACTAACGTACACATCAACTGGTTCCCCGTCGGTGGAGAAGTAACATACTATCGCCATCATGATGGCAAGAAAATGGCAGCCTATCTGCCCAAGTCGTCGCAACATAACGAACGCTCTACTATAGTCATCAAGACTGCCGACGGACAAGATGTCCTTGTACGTCAGGTCGCAGGTGCGCTCGCTCGTCGTGTGGTTAGCTACGTCTCCGAAGGACAAAAGGTCAATCAGTCAGACGAACTTGGCTTCATTAAGTTTGGCTCGCGCATGGACATCTATTTGCCACTCGGCACCAAAGTCGACGTCAAACTCAAAGACAAGGTGGTCGGTAGCCAGACCATTCTCGCTTGGCTCAAATAATCATTCATAATTATCAATACATTTCCTTTAAAACAATAGGCAATAGTGAAGACAAGGGGTAGCTATTTCGAGCTGATAGACCAAACCTACTACTTCCCGCAAGATGGTTTCGATTTGGAAAACGGCAACTTGTTTTTCAACAATATATCTTTGCGCTACATAATAAGCAAGTACGGCACACCCGTAAAAATAACCTACTTGCCCAAGATTGGCGATCAGATAAAACGTGTTCGCAACCTTTTTAGCAAAGCTCTGCGTAGCAACGGCTACCATGGCGAATATAAATATTGCTATTGCACCAAAAGTTGTCACTTCAGCTTCGTTGTCAAAGAAGCTCTACGCTATGGAGTTCACCTCGAGACCAGCTCGGCTTACGACATCGATATTGTGCGCGAACTCTACAAAGAGGGCGCCATCGACAACAACATAATGATTATCAACAACGGCTACAAGAGCGACCTCTACTTGCAAAAAATAAAAGAGCTTGTCGACCTTGGATTCTCCAACTGCATAACCGTTCTCGACAGCATGGTCGAGCTCGACCGCCTTACAGCCGTTATGGATGGTAAGATAGCCAACGTTGGCATACGTATGGCCATCGATGAAGAGCCACAAGCCGCATACTACACAAGTCGCCTCGGTATTCGTCCGTCTGAAATAAGTAAGTTCTACAACGACAAGATAAAAGACAACCCTGCCGTAAACCTTGTTATGTTTCACTTCTTTGTCGACAGTGGCATAAAAGATACGCTATATTTTTGGGGCGTATTCCAAAAGGCTTTGTCGGTCTATGCCGAACTGAAAAAACAGTGCGACACACTCCACATGATAGATCTTGGTGGTGGTCTGCCCATTCGTAGCAACCTCGCATTCGACTACGACTACAAGTACATGGTCAATGAACTTGTGCGTAGCATAAAGGAAGTGTGCCAAACCGAAGACATTGACGACCCCGACATCATAACCGAATTTGGCAAGTATACCGTTGGCGAGACTGGGGCTGTAATCTTCAAGGTCGTCGAAGCAAAACGTCAGAACGATACCGAACTTTGGTATCTGATAGACAATAGTCTTATGACCACCATACCCGATAGTTGGGGCATAAGCGAAAAGTTCATTCTTCTCCCCGTCAATAAGTGGGATAAGCCATATCAGCGAGTTAACATAGGTGGCATCACTTGCGACCATGCCGACTACTACAACACGGAAGACCTCAACCAGCAAGTCTTTATGCCTTGTGTCGATGCGCCAGACCCCGAGCCACTCTACATAGGTTTCTTCCACACTGGTGCCTATCAAGACTCCATAAGTGGCTATGGAGGCATAAAGCATTGTCTTATCCCAAGTCCCAAGCATGTTGTCATCGACCGCGACGAGAATGGACAGATTGTCGACTATCTGTTTAACGATGAGCAACGCCCCGAAGATATGTTACGTATCTTAGGCTATAACAAGTAAAAGATATTTCGCTTATGCTTGCCTCCGAAGGTCCGACAGAAATAATCGGTCAGCAAGGCACATACGTTGTCTGCGGTTCCATGGGACGCAAAAGTCGCTTTGGAGGCATAATGCTTGCCACTGACAAGACTACGGGCAAAAAAGTAAGCATTAAGCGAATCGATCGCCCTACCGACGAACATCGTGTTTTGCTCGGTCGATTGCAACGGACAGTTGTAAATGGTGTATCGCAAATCTTAGACATAGTCGAAATCCAAAACTCGCTCTATATAGTGCGCGAGTTTGTTGAGGGTACAGACCTTAAAACCATCTTCACCGACAAAAAAACATATGGGCGCATAGACGAGAATAGGTGGCTCGATGTTGGGCGTAGCGTCTTGCGCATACTCAGTGCCGTACATTCGCTCGGCATAGTTCACCGCGACATAAAGCCTTCAAACATTGTTCTGCGCCATACGTCAGAAGCCGATGTGACCAAAGCAGACTATTCTGACGTCGTGCTTATCGATTTCGAACAATGTTCAGCCTTCCCGCCCGAAGAAGGATCGTTGCATACGTCGTTTGCTCTCATCTACTCTCCTCCCGAGATGGTTCTCAAGCGCAATGAACTCGTTGGGCCTCAAGCCGACCTCTTTTCGCTCGCCATAACCATCTATCACCTCGTCATGGGTAAGACGCCCTACACAGATTGCAATCCCGAAGTGCTCATCAATCTGCAACTGACCTATCCCATGAAGAAGCCTGCGCGTATGACTCAAGCCCTTTTCGACGTGTTGAGTCGTGCTGCATATAAGCAAAGCTTTAGGTTGCCACCCCGTCGCCTATCCGACGAAGAAATAGTTCTCACGCTACGTCGTGGCATTGGTGGGCGCTACTCTTCTGCCGACGAGATGCTCTATGACCTTTGTAAAGTTGAGTCTGCTCTCTTGCCAGCGTCATGGTGGCAAAAGGCATTTGGCATAAGCAAACAATAGAATAAAATCCAAAGTCAGTAATGCTACAATATTTAGATTTAGCTCGTCGAGTACTTGCCGAAGGCAGCCGACGCGATGATCGTACGGGCACTGGCACTATCGGCATCTTCGGACATCAGATGACGTTCGACCTTTCGGCAGGATACCCATTGCTGACAACTAAAAAACTCCACACCAAATCTATCATCTACGAGCTCCTATGGTTTCTGCGTGGCTCTACCAATATCGAATGGTTGCAGCAAAATGGAGTCCGTATATGGAACGAATGGGCAGACGAGAATGGTGAACTCGGACCCGTCTACGGACATCAATGGCGCTCTTGGGCAGCCCCCGATGGTCGCACCATCGATCAGATAGCCAAGGTGATAGAAGACATCAAGCGCACACCATATAGTCGACGACTAATAGTGAATGCTTGGAATGTTGCCGACATCGACCAGATGAAGTTGCCCCCATGCCACGTCATGTTTCAGTTCTACGTGCAAGATGGTGCGCTTAGTTGCCAGCTCTACCAGCGTAGTGCCGACATATTCCTCGGTTTGCCATTTAATATCGCCTCCTATGCTCTTCTGACCATGATGATTGCGCAAGTTTGCAACCTACGCCCAGGTCATTTCGTACATACGCTTGGTGACGCGCATATTTATCTCAATCATATCGATCAGATAAAGTTGCAGCTCACTCGAGTCCCGTACGCTCTTCCAACAATGAAAATTAACCCCACAATATCCTCTATCGACGATTTCTCCTATTCCGATTTTGAACTCATCGGTTATGAGGCTCACCCACACATAAAAGGTGAAGTTAGTGTATAGGTTGCTTTGCGCCATCCTTTTTGAACAACAGAAAACAATCTTTGTAGCAGAAGTCGTCGTTCTGTCTATATCTCCATATATTTGCAGAATTCAAGTTAATAATGCAACGCTTTCGAATTCGAAATTAGTCATTTCTTT
>CALAVC010000002.1 GCA_937892095.1 uncultured Bacteroidales bacterium
ATTTTTTTCGCATCTCCCTGTAACCTTTCCGCCATTTCTGACACTAAGGGTAAAACGAACAAAACATTTAAGAAATGCAATATCGACGTTGAAACGCTTATAAAACTTTCGCGCATTTTGCAACACAACGTTTTTCAAGACATTGCAAATCAGATGGATGAAAAATACTGTCTAAAATCATTAGACAGTATGTCTGAAAACTTGTTGCAGAATGTCGAAAAACTCGATACAGAAAAAGTTGGAGGAGAGGAAGATAGCGAGTAAATTTGTAACGAGAATGAATGTTTAACTAATAAATATAAGAACAATGAAATTCTTACGCATACTTTGGGATCTTTGCGGCATTTACGCATTTATTAAAATGTTTGCCGACAGCAAAGGTGACGTTCCTTTCATTCTGGGAGCGTTAATAGGTCTTATCCTTTTTTGTGGATTGCCGACATATTTCTGTTTCAGAGAGAAAAAGGATTAATTTGTTGAAGCAATGAAAAAGACTATCATCTTATGTTTGCTCCTTGTTTTGTGTACCTCTCTGTTTGCACAAAACAAGGAGTATCATTTTGCCAACGCTTTTACAATCAAAGTGTCGGACAAAATGGAACTGAAAAATCCTGATGACCCTTACTCTCATATTATAGGTTCGTCAAACGATGGGACAATCATTTTTCAACAAAAGGGACTTTCCAAAATGTCGCAGAGTGCATTTCAAACATATTGTCGTATAATGATGAAGTGCTTTGACGAGCCCAACGGTGAGCTGCCGTCTGTGGGAGACGATTGGAATGATTATTTTGACAGTTCCGATTTGTACGACTTTCAACAAGCGGCATACGATGAACTCGCACCACCTCAAAAGATGGTTACAAAACCTGAAGCATCATTTGTGAAAACAAAAAATTTCCAGTGTATCCAAGTACGATATGTACGCACTGGCGACAAGGGAAATGTTACGGTTAAAATTTATTATTTTTTCAACCGATATAAGGCTGTCAAAATGATAACAAGTTACCGAATTTCAGATGGTTATATTTGGTCAAATGTTGTTGATGAAGCATTCAAATCGTTTAAGTGGGATAAAATTTATTGATTTTTTATTTTCCCCTATAACCTTTCCGCCATTTCTGACACTAATATCAAAAGTCAAACCAATAAAAACTTCATCGAAAATGAAAACTACAATCATCATCGCAGTGATGGCAATCCTCAGCGTTGCCACCTGCACAGCGCAGAACCTCAGGGACACAATCTATTACGACGAGGATTGGGAAATTGTGAAATCGAAAGCCGAAGCCTCCTTCTACCGCCTCTACAACGCCTCCGACAAGTCCGCCAGTCGCAAGCCGTACAAGGACTACTACATCGACGGACGGTTGCAGGGCGAGGGCTACAGCGTGTGGCGAAACGGCGAAATGCTCGATGACGGTCCACAAAAAGACTACCACGAAAACGGCAAACTCCGTCAGACATGGACGATGAAAATGGGCAAAATGGACGGCAAAAGCATAAAATACGATTCCACAGGTGCAATCTTACGAGAATTCAATTACAAAAACAACCTTCTTGACGGCAAGCAAACCCAATATTTGGACGGCGAAGTGGATTTGGAAGACTACTTTGTTGACGGTCTGATGCAGAAAGAAATCAGATATTCGGACGGCGAAATTAGAAGAGAATTTGCGCTTGTCAGCCGTCAAGACACCACATTCATCGCCAACGACACATGGTATCTCAGAGCGGACGAAGATTCGCTTATTGGTAAACGCTCAACAGACAAAATCTACGACTTCAATCCGACGATTTGGGAATATGCCTTCCAAATGTTTTATGTAGATCTGGCGGATTTTGAATACGACGAAGAGCATAGTTTTGCTGGTTATGGCGCAATTTCAGAAAGGCACAGCAAATTTCAGGAGTTTGACCGTAAAGGTCGAATCGTAAAAGAAGGACAATATGATTTTGGAGAAAAAATTGGAAAGTGGACTATCTACGACTATTCTCAAAACTACTTTTGCGTAGATGATTACGACGATGATGACGCTGCAAGATTATATTACACACTTGACAAAAAGCTGTTTTCTGGGCTTATAACCACGTATGACAATGATGCTAAAATCGAATTGAACATTAAGGATGGCATTCGTCGCGGACCTTATACAGCCTACCATTACAATGATGGCGAACTATTTATGAAATATTTTGGAAATTTTGACAATGACGGCAAAGAGGACGGATATTTTCACGGTGAATTTGAGATTAACGGTGAGTGGAAGACTGTGGATTTCAGCAACTACAAACACGGTGTCAAGCATGGCGAATGGCGTGAAATCAAAGGCGATTCGATAATCTTCAAAAATTACAACAACGGCGAACTCGACGGCGATTTCCAAATCCGTATAGTACATTCAAAGGAGGAATATGCAAAAGAAAAAGACAGCCTTTGGCACGTTGTAACCGACGGCGCATACAAAAACGGCAAGCGCACAGGTCATTGGTGGATTGTTACAGACAGACGACTTGAACAAAACGCGCGCGAAGGCGATTATGTGGACGGGAAATCGGAGGGCGAATGGATTTTTTATGGACCATATTCATCGGACGGATATATTATTGAAGATCAGATAAATGCAATTGTCAATTTTAAAAACGGCAACAGAGAAGGCAAAGCAGTAATCTTCAAAAACAAGTCAAACGCGCCTTTCAAAGATTCCATCGACATAGTGGCACATTTCAAAAATAATGAACTTGACGGCTCATACGAACAGCACGACAACGACGGAAACATCATTGTAGAGGGCAACAATTCCAACGGCGACCGCGTTGGCGAATGGACGTTCAAATACCTTGACGAAAAGATTTACAAGACAAGGAATTACGACGAAAAAAACATAGTTGAGCGATTCTACACCCTCGACGGCAAACCCTACACCGGCAAGCACACCGAACCATACGAACAAGAGTACGACGACGACCCCGACACGATTGTCTATACAATCAAAAAATCTCTGACACAGCAAGTTGAGTTCATCGACAGCAAAACTGGCAAAGTGTTGCAGACGACAAAATTCAAAAAAGGATTGCCGATAGAAGAATTATCTTTGCTTCCCAAATTGAAAATCGGCATCGGAAGTGATTTTTTCGATGCCAATTATTTCAAACAAAATTGTAACTTTGGAGATGAAAAAGAATTGAAAGATATGGAAAATAAAGGACATACATACTCATATCTCGACCGCGCAATCTCAACCCTTGCTTGGGACAATGCGGCGTTAACAGAATTGAATAACCTTGTAAAAGACATAGAAAATGGAAAACGAATTTTTAAACGATTTTGCAAAAGAGGCTCATACGCTTTTAAGTCAAGCGGTTCGAGAGCAACAAAAGCATCCATTATCCTACGAGAAAGCTCGGATGCAAGTTGAACTTGCCATAGATAGGATAATTCTACACAATATGTATTTTCCCGACACTTCAATCAAAGTTGAAGGATTTGGACGGACAGATTACGGCGACTTTCAAATCATTGTCAGTCAACCATTCGTAATCGGCATTAAACCCGAACTTGACGACATAAAAAAAGTTATCGAACTTTACGGCTTCACACAGCAACGCACCCCGACAACCTACAAAAACGACCACTACGTCATCAGCGACCTTCATCAAGGCAACGTTCTGCATGTAACTGACTTCTACGGCAATCCGCTGTATATGTCAAACGGACTTCCTTTGTTGGCGTTCATAGACACAGATATGCGTTTCAACACACCAGACCAAGGCAAAGACGGAAAGTACGTGGTGGATAATGGGATTGTGTGGAAAAACAAAAAAATAAAAAATGGACAGAACTCAAACAAAATCCAAAACTATTCTTTCTGAAAAACAAGAACTGCTAATCGGTGGTCTTAAACTCTTGGATTTGGAAAAAGACAACATCATTACGGTTGGTCTTATGCTGCGCACGGATTCGCAAATCATGGAAATGCTTGAATGGTTTTCCGAAAATTTTAAGAGAAACATAATGCCATCCCAGGAGCAAGTCATGGACAAAGCACAAGAAATATATCAGAAATGAAACTAACATATTGAAATGATATAACACCTTAACTTGTGAATATGCAACAATTAATAACAAAAATGTATGGAACAACAGAACATTATTGGGAAAAACGAATATTGGAAAGAGCAAGACAAGATGACTCAGCAATTATTCGAGTTTTGGCAGAAACAGCCGCCAGTATCTCTTGACGAAGCAATCCGACAACACAAGGAGTGGGAAATAAAACTCAAAACATTGGAACGACAATCAGACAAGAACTAAAAAATGTCGCTAACAAAAATGATCTGTGGATTAGTGATATTTCCACAATTTCTTACACCCAAAAAGCGTTAAGCGTTGATAGCGCAGAAAGCATTGTGTATCTATGCAAAGACGGCAAAAATGTAATAAAACTTAACAGGATGTCATTTGTCAATAATATTGAAAGTGTTTACAAATTTATTGATCGATTATATTCAAACGATGAATTCTCCACAAATTACACTGCATATCAATTGTTGGGATTCGCTAACGACATTTTTGGAGAAGTCTGTATTGTGTTAAAACAGCCGTTCATACCCAATATCACGCCAACCACACAAAAGCAGATAAACGAAGATTTGACAAAAAGAGGGTTTCGAAGAATTAAATATGGAATGGCTAAACGCTGTTGGACAAACGGTTTTATCACAATAGAAGATGCAAAAACCAAAAATGTTGCAACATACAACGGTGTGTTTCTATATTACGACATAATAACACAACACGCCACCCAGAGGATTATTGAACTGTATCAAATGGAATTGGAATAAAGGCATGGGTGATGTTGGATTAAAAATTTTCAATTCTCCACTTTCCAATCCACAATATTCTTCTCCGTGCTCGAAAAACTTACGCCTACTTTCACAATCTTTCTGTTGTCCATCTTGAAACGTCCGGCGTAGTTTTTCGTATCAATCTGATTGAGTGCCGTCTGTGCATCTTGATCGATCTTGAACTCAAAAATATATACGTAAGTTTTGTTGATGAGAATTGCGTCGGCGCGACCTTTTGAAAAATGCGGCTCGGCGATGATGTACTCGCCCAAAATACTGAAAACCAAGAATATGACATTCTGAAAATCACGCTCAATAAGTTTCGCACTCTTGTCGTTTGCATACGGCAAAGTGCAGAACAAAGCCTTCAAACGCTCGATGACACTTTCAACATCACCACGGCGAAAATCAGCAAGAAACTTGGAATAAGCGAACCCATTTGGCAACTCGCTCGGACCATAAAACTCCCTGGCAAGCGATTTGAAAAAACTCATCTCAACCTCATAATTCGGGAATCCTAAAATGTAAAGCCGTTCCTCGTCAATATATTCTTTTATAGTGAGATAGCCCGTGTAATACAGCAACGGCACAAGGTCGGTTTGCACCTCATCGTCCTTGTAATCCTTCAATTCGTCCTTGCCATATTCAACATCATTTTTCAGCGTTGTGATGTCAAAATACGAATTGTGAATGCGCTTCATCAAAACCGTCGGAGTGCCAGTGTTGTACCAATAATTTTGGAAATCATGCTTCATAAACGCATTGAAAAGGCTGACAGGATTAAAAACTTTGACACCATTTTCGTGGAAGCGGTAACAGTCGTACCATTTTTTAAGCAAGTCAAGCATTTCGTCAAAAGGAACACCTTTGTCGTCGGCAAATGCCTGAATATCATCATTAAAATAAGCCAACAACTCCTCGTGAGTAACGCCGCAAATTCCCGAAAAATATTTGTCAAGCGAAATATCCACAGGCTGGTTGTTTCCGCTGAAAATCGTAGTCTTTGCAAACTTGGTCACGCCTGTCAAAAACGCAAACCTAACGTATTTGTCAGCCGATTTCAGGACGGAGAAAAATCCACGGTAAATACCCTTGTCGGTATCCAAATCAACGCTGTTAATCAAAGGGTTATCATATTCATCGACAATAATTGCCGTGCCAAGCCCAGTCTTTTCATAGACGGCTTGAAGGTCGTATTCAAACCGAATAGAAAGTATGAGGCTTTCTTTTTTTATTTGGTCTATTTCCTCGACTTTTATTAACGTTTCGTCGAACACAATTCCGTTTTCATTTTCAAAATTGGCAAGTGCGGTTTTGAGTTTGGAAACCAACATTGCCGACCCATGGCGCATACCGCACGCCAGCACAATTGATGCCAATGCTTCTTATAAATTCGACTTTGGCAAAGTACGTGCTACCGTATCGGGCAATGTCAACAACCTACTCAACTATCACTACATAACCAAGGCTTGGAATCCAAGCGTAACCTCCGATGCCAACGAAGACAACATCTATTGTTTCTTCAATATGGGTCGCAACTGCTCTGTCCGTCTAAAACTCAACTTCTAACCTATGAAAATGCGTAAACTAACATATATCGCCTTCGCAAGCCTCGCAGCCCTCAGCGCATGCGACGACGACTATATCGACCAATTCGATATAGACGAATCAGCAGTGCTGACCAACGTTGTCAGCAAAGAATATACCCTAACAAGCGACGACTACATGTCTTTCGCATCCAACAAAGATGTGTTGGAATATGCCACGTCGCTCGACCCCGAAGGACAGACCTACGTAAAAGCTCTCGAAGAGCTGTCTGCCAACAAATATTTTTCGGGCATTCTCAACCCCGAACAATTCTTGCCCTACTTTGTCAAAACCAAATGGCCAGAAGCCGACCTCGGCTCTAAGTTCATCATCCGCTACAACGTGGCTCGAGAAGACAACCCAGTGCTGACCGACGTCTTGTCTGGCGAAAAGCATGAATATGCACTTACAAAATCGGACTACGCTTCTGTGTGGGAGGGTAGCGACATCGAATACTTCACACCAGCCACCATCGGCAAGCTACCCCAAGTGCTTTCAGAAGTAGCCACACTCTCGACTGCACAAGCAGGCGACAAAGCCTACGTTACGTTCAAATATTCGGCTGTCGAACCGGTCATAATAAAAGACGAAAGCGACACTACGTCGTCCGAAAGCAAGTGGACAAAACTGACAACAGAAAATATGCCTGCTGGCTCCGATTGGAATTATGTAACCACAACTACCGATCTCTCTGCCTACGTTGGTCAAAAAATACGCATAGCCCTACGCTATACAAGCTCCTCCGAGACTGCTGGTACAATTGAAGCCATTAACTTTAACGTTGGCGAGCCTTCAACCAACAATCTCGACTTGCTCATCTATACTCCAAACGGCGACGCCACAAAATATACGCTCGCCACTAAGCTCCCTACGTCTGGCAATGTGCTCATTGCTGCCAAAACTGCAAGCGGTGAATACATTATGCCTTTTGGCAAAATAGCTGGCACTAAGACCTACGGATACCCAAGTGCCGACAGCATTGCGTATGCAGAAACGTATGCAACCGAAGCTATAGCCTCCAATATCGTAGAACTTGCTGCCACAAGCGCAGGCATTGGCACAACAATAAAGAACGCTGATGGTAAATACCTCTACATGTCTGGCGATTACAATTCTTTAAATATAGCAGAAGAAGTGCCAAGCGAAGCACCCGAAAATGGAGCAAACTTCCTCTTCACATGGAAAGGTAACGGTGTGATACACATCACCAACGCCTACAACGCAAAGCAGCTACAATACACAAGCTACAAGAGTTTTGGTGCCTACGCACCTAATTACACTGCCGACTACAAATCTCGCCACCTTTGCTCTGCCAGCACCGACGCTCCCGAAGGCTTCTCGTTCGTCAACATTTCGCTTGCCGATGGGCTAAGCTTTGTTTGGTCTGCCACCAAAAACTACGGCTTGAAAGCTACTGCATACTATAACAAGGTTGCCAACGAATCCGAAAGTGTTGTTCTTTCACCAGAAATAGACCTCTCTGCTGCCACTGCCCCCGTACTCACCCTCGACATCGCAGCCAATCAGTTTAAGGGAGCGTCCGTCTCCGACTTCTTTGGCATATACGTCAGCACAGAATATAGCGACGGCGACGACGTTAGCTTCAGCACCAACAAATCGCTTGCAACCTCCGTCTCCAACCAAAATGCATACTACACATTCGACGGCTCGAAGTGGACAGAATATGAAAACGCAGAGACGGAAATAGTTGTCGTGCAAGAAGAGACCTACGATGCATTGGGCAAAGAATACATCACAACACCCAGCACTACCCTACCCGTCTTGCTAAGTTCGCAATTCCCATTTGCCAAGAACGGCGAACAAGCCATAGTCATCTACAAAAATTCAAAGAAAGAAGTTGACGCATCGCTCTTCGACTATGCAGACGCACAATGGCAAATAGCAGCCGAAGTATCAAGTAGTAAGACGACTTTCGTTGTCGACTCGACAGGCATAACGGCAAATGCAAGCACCTATCTCGACGCACCAATGACGGGTGGCGACGAAGGTGGCTTCACGACGCAAAACGTCAGCCTAACAGGTGGCATAACCTACGTATGGCAAAACAATAGCACATACGGTTGGAAAGCCTCGGCATTCGCCAACAAAACCAACAATGTGTCAGAAAGTTGGCTTATTTCGCCTGCCATCGACTTGAAGGAGGCTGACAAACCAGTTCTGTCGTTCGAATGGGCAGTTAACTATTTATCTTCTGGCAACATAACAGACTATATTTCGTTCAACGTCTCGACAGACTATACTGACGACGTAACAAAAGCCACGTGGGTAAACATCAACGACAAGTTGGACCCCGAGAACTTGCCCACAGGCGACAATTGGACCTTCTACAAATCGGGAGATATTGACCTGAGCGACTTTAAGGGCAACAATGTTGTCATTGCCGTCAAATATACCTCGACAGAGACTGCAGCAAGCACTGTCGAAATAAAGAATGTCAAAGTTGCAGAAAGCAAATAAGGCATAAATAACAAAAAGCAACACACACAATATGGATTAACAGCATATTGTGTGTGTTTGCGTTTTTAAGTAAACACACAAACAACAATGAATAGAACACACATTTTTGCCACTCTACTATTCGCAACGACTATGGGCACATTGCTCGGTGCATGCGACAACGATAACGACCCCTACGCATCGCTTGTGGTTTCAGACACCATTGTAGCTCCAGAAGGAAACTCTGTTGAGCTTAGCATTAGTGCTAATGGCACGTGGGTCCTCACGTCGTCAGAACTATGGCTTACGCTATCTGAAAAAGCAGGAACAGACAATGGCACCTCGACAGCGAAAGCCTACATCAACAATAGTACAGAAATGCGATCCGCCATACTGACGCTAAGCAGTGGCTCGGCCCGTAGCGAAGTGGTAATATATCAATACCCTACTGACATAGCAAAAATCGACACGGCACAAGCAATCGAATATACAGGACGTCTTGAGCTACCAATGCTAAACGCAAATAATACGTTTGTTGACCACTATGCAACTGTCGAAGGCAAAAAAGTTATTAATTACTCAATTGAGTGGAACGCCAAGTTGAAACATGCCGAATGGGTAGCCTACGTGTTCAACAAAGACAATTCGGCTCAGAACGTTACGCGCACTAACGCATGGTCGGTCGACCTCGACTTGCCCGAAAGCATGCGCACAGACAACACTTACCACACGAACGACGGATTTGACCGTGGACACCTTTGTGCATCAAACGACAGAACATACTCTACAGAGACTTGCGACCAGACTTTCTACTTTAGCAATATGAGTCCGCAACTACATGAATTCAATAGTGGAATATGGGAAAAACTCGAACAGAAACTTCAGGCATGGGGCAAAGAGACGCAGTCTGGTAAAGCCGACACTCTTTACGTTGTCAAGGGCGGCACTTTGGACGACTTGATGACCAACTATACAGGTCAGAACAAAGGTCAAGACGGCGTTACCCCAACGACCGATTCCAACGGACTGACAATCAAAGGTTTGCCCGTGCCACATTATTATTATATGGCCATTCTTTCGCTCTCGGCAGGGAAGTATAAAGCCATAGCATTCCTTGCCGACCACACTCTGAACATCAGCGACGCCACCGTGGCCGATATGAAAGCCACTGCCGTAAGCATAGATGCACTTGAAGAAAAAACTGGTCTTGACTTCTTCTGTGCCTTACCCGACGACATTGAAGCAGAAGTAGAAGCCTCGGTTGACCTCGACAGCTGGACTTGGTAGAGTAAACTCGCACCATTAAACAAAACATTATTTAAAAAATAATCGTATTTTGGTGCAGAAATATTAATAAAACTTTACTAACTCAAAAGGACTATGGCAGAACTTGACCTTAACAGTGTGTGGAACACTGTCCTCAACAGCACCAAACAATCGACCAATGCAAACGGCTCGTTGAGCGACTCTGTACTCCAAAGCCTTGCAACAAACGTAATTACGAGTGCCCTCGGCAACGACAGTCAGGCGCAAGCACAAGCGCAACAGCCACAAGCAAGCAACCTAACAGGTTCTGTACTTGGCAACATAGCATCGAGTGTGCTTGGCGGTGGTCAGAGCCAACAGCAAAATGGAGGCATGGGGTCAATTCTTGGCGGATTGGCATCAAGCGTACTTGGCGGAGGTAGCCAGAGCCAACAAAGTCAGCAAAGCGGCATGGGCTCAGTTTTGGGGAGCATAGCAGCCAGTGTGCTTGGTGGAGGTCAGAGCCAAAGCCAATCGAACAGCAACTCGGCAGGCAGTAGCATATTCTCATCGGCAGCATTGCTGGGCTTAGCCACACAACTAATGTCGCTCTACAACAAGTTCAAAAGCAGCTCCAACGCAACCGAAGTCCAAGCTGCAAACAACGTCAAGTCGCTATCGGACATTGTGGGTGCACTAGGTGGCGACAAAGCCAGCATGACAAGTGCTGCAATCAACATTTTGGGCAACCTTGCTGGTGGAGCAAAAGCACAGCAGACACAACAGTCGCAGTCGTCGTCGGCTGGCAACATCTTGTCGGCAGGCGCAAGCATTCTTGGCGGTCTGTTTGGCAAAAAATAAGCCTCTGCTGTCTCCTAAAAAGACTATAAAACCCAAAGAGTACGCAACACTTATGTTGCGTACTCTTTGGGTTTTATAGCTATGAGACCTTTTAGCCAATCGGCAAACAAGCCTCACGTAGCCACTCGATTTCATCGGGTTCAAGACGTGGAGCAAGCGCATCGAAAACATCTTGATGATAGTCGTTGAGCCACTTTATTTCGGACGCAGTAAGCATATCGACAAGTATTGGCTTCTTATCGATGGGGAACATAGTTATGGTGCGGAGCGCAAAGAAACGACCAAAATCTGTCCGTTTGGCTTCGATACAAATGGTCAGATTCTCTGTGCGAATGCCATGACTACCCTCGACGTATATGCCCGGTTCGTCGGACGTTAACATGCCCGGTTTCATTGTGGCATTAATGTCTTTCTTGCTTATGGACTGTGGTCCTTCGTGTACATTGAGACAATAGCCAACGCCATGACCTGTGCCATGCCCATAGTCTACGCCAAAACGCCACATGTTCTGACGAGCAAGAGCATCGAGTTGGATACCTTTTGTTCCCTCGGGGAAAACGGCTTGTGCCAAAGCAATATGCCCTTTAAGGACAAGAGTATAGTGTAGACATTCAACGTCGGATACTTCGCCAAGAGCAATCGTACGCGTAATGTCGGTTGTGCCGTCATTGTATTGCCCACCAGAGTCGACAAGTAGCAAGCCCTGTGGTTCGAGAGCTGCTGCACCTTCAATTGTGGGCGCATAGTGCACAATGGCTGCGTTGGGTCCGTATGCAACTATATTCTCAAAGCTATCGGATATGTAGCCGTCGACTTGCGCACGGAAAGACGTCAATTTGTTCGATACGTCCATTTCGGTCAGTCGTACTTTGCCAACCGATTGCTCAAGCCATCTTACGAAACGCACAAGTGCTACTCCGTCGCGCACGTGAGCTTCGCGTATGCGTTCGATTTCAAAAGTTGTTTTACAAGCTTTCAGACCAAGCACAAGACTTGGTCCCTCTACGCGTACGCATGCTTTGGGGAGTGCCAAGAAATTGCGAGCATTGGCGCGTTGTGGGTCAAAATAGACACGCGCATCGGCTGGCAAGTTGCCCAAATTGCGTTCGTAATGCTCATATTTTGAGACTATAATCCCATCGTCTTCGAGTTGCTTACTGACAGCTGTGGTTAGTTTATGAGGGTCGATATATAGATGTTCTTCGGTTAGCGTAACAATCATATAGGCATAGAACACAGGGTTGTATTCTACGTCGGAGCCACGCATATTGGTGAGCCAAGCAATGTCGTCGAGCGAAGCAATAAGGTAGTGTGTTGCCTTTTGCTCAGCCATGAGTTTTCGAACTTCGGCAACTTTTTCGCGACGAGAAAGCCCCTCGTATTTCTTATCGACAAGCCAAACTTCGGACTGTGGCAACTTAGGACGCCAAATGAACAATTCACTTGCAAGATCTATATCGACACGCAAGTTTATGCCAAAATTTTCGAGTGTACTCTTATAACTACGATATTCAGCCACAGAGATTGTGAATCCATCGACACCTACGGTGCTACCAGAAGGCAATAGATATGTAAGATAAGAAATTGGGTCGGGGACGCCGGGCATACCATCTTTATGTAGTTCGACGGCAGTGCCACGAAGTTGTTTTTCGGCTTGCAAATAATATCGAGAGTCGGTCCATAAGCCTGCATGATTGCGAGTAACAACAAGTGTACCCGCAGAGCCATTGAAGCCACTGAGGTATTCTCGAAGCTTCCAATGGTCGGCAGGATATTCGCTACCATGTGGGTCTTGCGTCATGACAATGCAGGCGTCCAAACCGAGCATTGCCATGTGCTCACGCAACTTAATTATGCGGTCGTTGGTATTCATAATGCCAATTTTTAGAGCAAGATACTATATTGAACCAATAAAAACAAGCCGACTGCCCAAATATACACGGCAGTCGGCTTATTGTTTTATGCAGATGTCTGATTAGTTGACGTAGCTTTCTATTTTCTTGAGGAGGTTCTCGATGGTGAGGATTTCGAGGAACGAAGTGCCAGCACCGAAGCTACCACCGATGTAGGCCACGAGGTCGCCAAGTTGGAGTTCATTGTCGCCTACGAGTTTTTCGATAGTTGCACGAAGTGTCTCGCCCTTGCTCTTACCCTCTTTAATTATTTCGGCATAAACACCGAAAGAGAGTGCAAGCTCACGAGCTACGCGAGCTTCGTAGCAAAGCGAGAATACGGGGATCGGGCTACGGAAAGCAGCGAGGTAGCGAGCAGTCTTGCCAGTGAAGCTATCGGTAATGATTGCTTTAATGGGCAATTCTTTGGACGCACCTACCGCGGTCTCGGCAAGGTATGTTGCAATTTCATTCTTGACAGAAGGTACGGGGATGTCGTTGCGCGAATCTTTTGCATCTTCGGCTACATTGGCAACACGAGCCATGGTCTGAACGGCTTCGACTGGGTACTTACCGTAGGTTGTCTCGCCGCTAAGCATGATGGCATCTGTACGATGGTAGATTGCGTTAGCGATGTCGGTAACTTCGGCACGTGTGGGTCGGGGGTTTTCAATCATCGTGTGGAGCATTTGCGTAGCAACGATGACGGGCTTCTTAGCCTCGATACACTTGCGGATGAGGGCACGCTGGATGAAAGGTATGCGCTCGATAGGTACTTCGATGCCGAGGTCACCACGAGCTACCATGACGCCATAGACACATTCGAGGATTTCGTCGATGTTGTTGACACCCTCTTGATTCTCGATTTTGGCAATAATCTTGATTGGGCTGTTGTGAGCGTCGAGAATGTCTTGAATTTCCTTGACGTCTTTCTTGCTACGAACGAAAGAGTGAGCGATGAAGTCTACTTTATTTTCGATGGCCCAGAGGACAAAGCTCTTGTCTTTTTCGGTGAGAGAAGGTAGCTTGATGCTGACACCCGGAACATTGACACTCTTACGACCGTCTTTTATGCGACCACTGTTCTCTATGGTACAAACGAGATGGTCGGCATGCTTTTCGTCGACACGGAGCGAAACGTCGCCATCATCGATAAGGATTTGCTTGCCGACAGAGAGGTCGTTGACAAAGCCATCGTAAGAGACATAGAGTGTCTCACTTGACGAAGTTTGTTTGGGGTCGCCCTTGACGATAATTTTCGTACCTGCCTCGAAGATGATTGGTTGATCACCGGGAGTGGTGCGGATTTCGGGGCCTTTGGTATCGACCAAGATAGCTATTTTGTCAGAGACAGCTCTGGTGTTGTTCAAGATTGCGTTGATGCTTTCGGTTGTCATGTGAGCCGTATTGCATCGCACAACGTTCATACCGGCTTCGTGCAATTTGCGCAAGAAGTCGACATCGCAACGGATGTCGGAGATTGTGGTGACAATCTTGGTGAATTTTTTCTTCATCGGTGTAGTGGGGAATTTATCTATCTGATTATTCTTTACAAATATTGATTAAAGCTTCGAGAGCAAGCCTATATGAGTCAAGCCCGAAACCAGCAATGGTACCGACACATACGGGAGAAATGTAGGAATGGTGGCGGAACTGTTCTCGACGCATTACATTGCTTATGTGTACCTCGATAACAGGTGCGGTGATTGCTGAAATGGCATCGGCAAGAGCCACGCTTGTGTGCGTATAAGCACCTGCGTTGAGGATAATGCCGACGGGCTGAAACCCGACTTCATGCAACTTATCGACCAAGACTCCCTCGTGGTTAGATTGGAAATATGATATTTCGATATTGGGGTATTGTTCCTTGAGCTTGACGAGATAGGAATCGAAACCTGTGTTACCATAAATTGTTGGTTCTCTGACTCCGAGCAGATTAAGGTTCGGTCCGTTAATTATGAGTATTTTCATACGATATGTTTATCCTCAGAAAACATTGTGCGAAATTACAAACAAGTGGCTTAATAATAAACACTTAGCTTTTTTTTTCAGTTTATTTAAGAAAACTCAAGGTGTAGCACAAAAAATAGTTCCTCAATCCATGCGGATTGAGGAACTTTTAAGTGGCGGCGACCT
>CALAVC010000003.1 GCA_937892095.1 uncultured Bacteroidales bacterium
CTTATCATCAAGCGCATCCAACAGGCTTTCATAATCCACCAAATTGTACAGAAAATCAAAATCTTCCTGGATTACGAGGCTCTCATCCAACAGCTCCAATGTTCTGTATGCAGACGGCATTTGTTTTGTCAGAAGCATCTCACCGATTTTTCTGTGGATTTCAGTAACGCCATCATCCTTTACATAGTCATCAAATACCCTGTACGTACAATTTGAATTCACCGCTTCTGCTTCAGGATAACAAACCCTGCATGCTGTTCCTGACTGCGCGTCTGTCTGAACGGCAAGGCAACCAAAGCTGACACTCAGGAGGTTTTTTGCAGCATCGGGAAGATTGGGAAGGATATACCGAACAAAAAAAACCAATCCATCTGGAATAACAGCGTAACCACGCTGATCCGTGTTTCGCTTTGGCGAGGTTGCAACAACAATTAACGGTATCGAATCTTTTCCACAGGCTACATTCCAGCAGGACTCCCAAAGCCGTGCAAGAAAACACCCCAGATTCGTCTCGCTGAGCTTTTCTCTAATGGATGAATGAACTCTTTGTCTTATATCTTTAGAGCGAGCCGCATTGAGATCATTATCTGTAATAATAGCGTCTGCAAGTGCATGAGCAAATAAACCTCCAATAAGTGATAGACCAAATGTAGCTGGTGCCCAAAAAACTGCAGTTATCCAAATTACTAATACTGTTATATCGTGCGTAAGCTGATTTATAAAGCCTCCCATGTTCAAATTAGTGAAAATTGATGACAGGTCAAAATTATTAAAACTTAATATGTTTGGTTGTAATTGTTTCCAGAGATCAGCAGGTATCATGAGACCTCGTGCAATTTCGTCCGTGAAAAGTTTTTTTGCTTGAGCATTAACAGAATCGCATATAGAATTTGCAAGTTCATTTTTCCAGATGTCCATTTCTTTCTTGCAAGTATCAGCGAACATTTTTTGATTATTAGGATCATTTATATATCCTGCAATCATATTTTTTAAATAGTCTGCGCCTCAGACCTTTGGCACGACTGCTTTTTGCACACTATAAGACCAAGGACATTTGGTGGGTAAGAGGAGCGAACATGGCGTTTTGGCGAAGCGACTTGTTGCGTGTCAACGGCTATAACAACGACATTGAGAAGTGGGGACACGAAGACGTAGAGCTAAGTTTCCGACTACACTTCGCAGGAGTAAAGAAGCGAACGATAAAGTTTGCTGGGATAGTGTATCACTTGTATCATCAGCCACGTTCGCGACAAGATGGAGAAAATCAGCACCTGAAGATACTGCGTCAGACGATAAGCAACAAGACGATACGTTGTGAGAACGGAGTGGAACAGACGGAAGACATTTAGGCGCATAGCTCTCCATAGAGACTTGTGGTAAACAACACACAACTATGACAAAAAAACTTTTTGTAGCAATCTTCACTCTATTGGATTGCTTGACGGCGAACTACGCAAAAGCCGATGGTGTGGCATGGGCAGACAGCATAGATACTCAGGCTGAGGTGTCGACTTCGGTAAGCACGAACAAAGATTTTAGACCACTGTGGAGCTATTCGAATAAATGGGGCGTATATAGCCAATATGAGCAAGGCGAACTGACAGTTCATGCGACAGCAAAGCTAAGGTTGTTGCACAGCAGAAATGCGAGTGTAGGAGTCGGATTGGGGCTTGTGGGCTCGACTGACTCGGACCGCAGAATGCTACACGAGGCGTACGTTGACGCACGTTTTTTCATGATAGACTTTTTGGCTGGCATGAAGTGCTATTCGCCATTGGCATCGGACGACGACGTGACATCGGGCAACTACTTAATGTCGTCGACAGCTCGTCCGCTGCCACGATTAGGGGTGGGGATATTTGATTATTGGAGCGTCCCACTGACGCGCAACTGGATACAGATTAAGGGAGGTCTTTTTGTTGGAAAGATGTTGGATACGGACTTCGATAGCGAGTATGCGAAGCAGTTTTCGACGGACGTTGTGCTACACGAGAAGTTTGTATATGGACGCATAGGCGGATGGCACGTGAAGCCATATTTGGGGCTGACGCATAGCGTGCAGATGGGTGGAACTCTGCCCGACGGGACAGACATTCCGATGGACTTTTGGGCATCGTTTTGGGGTAAAGGTTCGGAAAAGTTTAGGAACGTTGAAAATGGACGATTTAGAGGCGAAGCGACCAATGCGGCTGGTGCGCATCAGGGGTTGTGGGATATGGGATTGGATTTTGACGTGCAAGAAGTCAGTGGTCATCTTTATTTTCATAGGATGTTTACAGACTTTGACGGGCACAAACCTTTTGGGAAGAAGAATAAAGACCATTACTTGGGGCTAACGCTTCGGACACCGATACGATGGATGAAGAAAATAAACATTGAGCAAGTGATGACCTACGACCAAAATGGCGAAGGGACTCCCGACCCTATTGGCACGGATAGCTACGGCAACTTTATGGTTATATTTCCGGGCGATGTGCCAGACGATGAAAAGCCATTTCAGCAGTGGATGTCGGAGCACTTTCTGCCAGAAGTCGTGAGCGAATGGGAAGAGGCAAGTGGGAAGAAGTTGACCTCGGAATATAAATATCAGTTCTTGCGCTACACGTGGGGCAACGGTCAGTATGCAGGGAGAAAAACATACTTGAACAATGGACTATATTACCAAGGTTGTACGCAAGACGGGCTTTCGTATGGAACGCCATTATTTCATTCGGCAGAAACGATGAAAAGATATATGACGGAAGGCACGAGCGCACAGATGTTGGGCTTCTTGGCCAACACACGCATAAGTGCTGTAAACATAGGCATTGTAGGAGAACCGACAGAAAAGATAAGATATAGGGTTCGATATACGTTTAGCAAGAATCATGGTAGCTTGTTTGACAAATACGATGGTGGCTCATATAGCATGGTTTTGTATGAGAACTACTTTTACGAGACGAGCAAGATTGAACATTATTTGCAAATAGGGGGTAGCTATGAGTTGCGTCCAGACATAAGGCTAATGGCTGAGTTTTGCTCAGATTTTGGAGAATTATATAATGCGAGTTCGATACGATTGGGCGCAAGATATTGTTTTACGAAGAAGAGATAGAATTATTGGAGATA
>CALAVC010000004.1 GCA_937892095.1 uncultured Bacteroidales bacterium
GCGGCGACAGAGGTAGAGGGGCTTATATATGCGACCGATTTTAAAGTTGCGCGTGGCACGAAGGCCTGCGGCATAGTCTTCGCCATAGCTGACGTTGGGCAGCGGATTGGCGCGAAGCCATTCGGTGGCAAAAGCACGTGGAGCACCGAGACCATTGACGCGAAGGATGTTGTTTGGTCCGTTGTCGTCGGTCCACTCCTTGTGGTCGATAAGACCTGGCGGAATGGGATTGAGACTAAAATCGACAAGTTTGTAGGAGCCGACAACCATGGCATGATTGCCACTACGAAGTTTGTCGACAATGGTTTGCAAGACATCGTCGGACGAATAGAGGTCGTCGCTATCGAGCTGGACGGCATAGCGCCCACAATGGCTATCGGCTATGGCCAAGTTCCAACAGCCACCAATGCCGAGGTCGTCAGACTGTGGAATGATGTGTATGAGGTTGACGTGGTCGGCAGCTATCTTGTCGATGATTTCGGAAGTGCCGTCGGAGCTATGATTGTCGACAACGATGACATTGAAGCGAAAGTTGGTCTTTTGCCTAAGAGCCGAGCGAATGGCATCGGCAATGGTTACGTGGCGATTGCGGACGGGTATTATGACAGAGGCTTCGTCGTCGAAAGGATCGGTCGGGACGTAGTCGAGCAGGAGGTTGCCATTGAGAGCTGCACCAATCTCTTGCAAATGCGAAGTGAAGACTATTTCGAGCTCCTTTTGATAGGTTTTGTAGAGTGGGTTGACATAGTCGAATTGCTTCTTGTCGGAAGAGCGATTGTCGGAGGGACGTACGATGCCGACGGGGACTGCAGTGTGGTAGAGAGAGCCATAGCGTTGTGCACCGAGCCAAAGTCCGTAGATTGAGGCGTAGCTGTTGGCAGGCATGTTGACTGCCACGTTGCGCGCAACGGCTGAGCGAAGAACAAGTACGGGTCCGTAGTCGAAAGTGTCTCGGACGATGTGGCGTTCGGGTTCGCTGAGGTTGCAGAGATTGCGGACGGTGCCGTCTTGGACGATATAGTCGGCATAGACACAAGAGACGCCATCTTCTTGCAGACAATCGGTCATGAAGACGAGGCTGTTGGTCGAGACGTCGAAAGGGTTGTTGGTGGTGACGACGGCGATGTATTCGGAGGTTACGCTCATGAGCATCTCGCGAAGGACGTCTCGCGAAAAGATGTTGGGATTGACGTGTAGCTTGATGTCGTTGACGTTGAGGGCTTGCGGGGAGAGTATTTCGATGTCTAAAAATTGTGCCATGTGAAGTGATTTTGTACGAACGATAACAAAGGTAGCTAAAAGCCAACAAAATAAAAGGACAAAAAAAAAGTGGGTGACGATGCATAGAAACCCCCACCCTGTTTCCAACGGAATAATCCTTATTGGGACTTGCATTCAAAATTTGTGATGCTAAGTTAATAAATCTGCGAGAAAAGAGAAGTTTTATAAAAAAAATATATTATTACAAAAAATATTAATACAAAAGAGAAAACATAATGAGCGCAAAGAACATATTGGGACTTGACCTTGGGGCAAATAGCATTGGGTGGGCACTTGTCCGCCGAGACGAGGAGAACGAGCAAGAGAACAAGATTTTGCTATGTGGCAGCCGAATATTGCCGACAGACGCTAAGATGCTGGACAAATTTGAAACTGGAGCCACGACATCGCAGACTCACGACAGGACACAAAAACGAGGCGTAAGACGGCTATACGAACGACATAAACTGCGCAGAAGCCGACTTTGCAAGGTGCTAAACTTGCTGGGGTGGCTTCCAAAACATTATGCTGAACACCTTGACGAACATGGCAACATGACGAGCGAAGTTAAGTTTGACACAACAGACGACAAGCAATACATATTTGGAGAGGCTTTTGAAGAGATGTGCAATGACTTTGGTGGGCGGACTGTTAGCCACGACTGGACTATATATTACTTGCGTCGTAAGGCTCTGAGGGAACGACTTACGCCGACGGAGTTGGCATTTGTATTGCTAAACTTCAACACAAAAAGAGGATATAATCAGACTCGCAGCACCAGCGAAGACGAGAGCAAAGAGGAAGCGACGAAAGAAATAGTGTCGGTGAAAGTGGTCAGCACAAAGGCAACGGGCAAGAGTGGCGACAAGACAAACTACACGATAACGTTGGAGAATGGTGGCGAGGTGTCATACAAGTCGGCAAAGCCCATTGAAGACTGGGTTGGGCAGACGAAAGAGTTTATTTGCGAGACGCAGTTTGACGCCGATGGGAACATCAAGATTGGGAAAGACGGCAAAGAAATTGTCAGGTATAAGTATCCTGAGGATGATGATTGGACGGCAAAAAAGTTGAAAACGGAGAATGAGATTGAGACAAAGGGAGAGACCGTGGGCGAACACATCTACAACTTGCTGAAAAAAGGTGGCGACGAGGTCAAAATAATTGGCGAAAAGGTCCAAACAATAGACCGACGATTTTACAGAGAGGAGCTTCGGAAAATATTGACTAAGCAAGAAGAATTCGTAGGAGAACTGACAGACGAGGGTGTGTATGAGCGTTGCGTGGAGGCGTTGTATCCGAACAACGAGACACGCCGTCGCGTCTTGCTGCAGAGACGCAATGAGGGACTGAAAGAGATACTGATGGATGACATAATTTTCTATCAGCGTCCGCTGAAAAGTAAGAAGAGCTTGATTGCCGACTGCCCAATAATTAAGGGCAAGAAAGTTATGAGCAAATCGAACCCAATATTTCAAGAGTATAGGCTTTGGGGATTTGTGAACAACATAGACTATGAGAGCAAAGACGAGAAAGGGAAACTGACGCGCGAAGTACGCAGCAAGTTATTTGAGAGATTGACACGCAAAAAGAAGGTGAAAAAGGAAGAGGTGGAGAACATGTTGTGGGAGATTACGGAGGGGAGGAAAAAGAAGAAAAGTGATAACTTGAAGAAAGTAAACTTGGTGGAGGGGAAAGAATATCCGTGCTACGAGACGCGAACACAGATTGCGAATGCACTGATTAAGGGAGGCATGGCGAAAGAGAGTGCATGGGAATGGATTGAGACGAACGTGGAGTGCGAGATGAAGATATGGCACATCTTATACTCGGTGATGGACACGGAGGAGTGTCGGAAGGCATTTACAAAAATGGTGGCAAACGACGAGACGCTGCGCGAGGCGGACAACAAAATGAAGAAAGGCGAAAGTGAGTCGGCGATTGCAGATGCGTTGGCACGGTCGGCAGCATTCAAGAGCGACTATGCGTCATATAGCGAAGCGGCTGTGAAGAGGTTGCTGCCACTGATGAGGAGTGGGGAGACGTGGAAATGGGAGAACATGGACGAGAAGACAAGGGACAGGTGCGAAAAGATTATGACTGGCGAAGTGGACGACACCATTGACGAGCGGACGCGCGAAAAACTGAGTGGTATGAAAACAGAGGAAGACTTTGCGGGGCTACAACAATGGTTGGCGAGCTATGCGGCCTTTGGAAAGCACAGCGAAGCGAAGAATGCGGAAATGTGGACGAGTCCACAAGACATTAACAAATACATTAACAAATTTAAGCAGCATTCGCTACGTAATCCGATTGTGGAGATGGTGATTATGGAGACTATGCGAGTGGTGCGGGACTTGTGGCAGAAGATGCGCGAAAAGGACATGGGCGAGATTGACGAGATTCATCTTGAGATGGCGCGAGAGATGAACAAGACGGCGGCTGAGCGCAAGATGATTAGCGAGCAGAATGTGATGCGCGAGAACGAGAATGAGGCTATACGGAAGTTGCTACGAGAGTTTGCTAACGACGCAGAAATGAAAGAAGTGCGACCAAACTCACCGATACAACAAATGAAGTTAAAACTTGTTGTGGAAGGCGCTTTTGAGCACGCGTACATAAACACAAACAAAGACGACAAGGAAGCAATAGACGAGATAAAAGAGATGCAGAGCAAGCTATACAAGGGAGATATAGGGAGTAGTGATATAAAGAAGTATAGGCTATGGTTGGAACAACACTACTGCTCGCCATATACAGGTCGGAACATAGAGTTGTCGCGCCTATTTACGACGGACTACGAAATTGAACACGTCATTCCGCGGTCGGTGTATTATGACGACTCGATGCTGAACAAAGTGATTTGCGAGAGTGCCGTAAACAAGAAAAAGGACAAAATGCTGGGCATGGAGTTCATCAAGAAGATGGGTGGAATCGAAGTTGAGCTTGGCAACGGCGAGAAAGTGAAGATTTTGACAGAAGAGGGGTATAGAGCACTGGTGAACACGACATTTGCGGACCATAGAAAACGCGAAAGAATGCTGGCAGAGGAGATCCCACAACAATTCACGAACCAACAGATGCAGAACACACGCTACATTGCACGAGAGATTATGGGCGCGCTGGGCAACATTGTGCGCACAGAAGACAATGGACAAGCCGAG
>CALAVC010000005.1 GCA_937892095.1 uncultured Bacteroidales bacterium
CATCGCCATCAAATATCACCCCGACCGCAACCCGGGCGACAAAGAAGCCGAAGACAAGTTTAAAGAAGCAGCCGAAGCCTACGACGTCTTGAGCGACCAAGACAAGCGCGCACGTTATGACCAGTTCGGACATGCAGCTTTCGATGGTTCGGCTGGTGGTGGCGGAGGCTTCTACGGTGGCGGCATGAATATGGAAGACATATTCAGTCAGTTTGGCGACATCTTTGGTAGCTTTGGTTTTGGAGGAGCGCGCTCGCGTGGTGGACAACACGTCAACAAGGGCTCTGACCTACGCGTCCGCGTCAAGCTAAGCCTAAAAGAGGTAGCCACGGGCGTCGAAAAGAAGATAAAAGTCAAGAAGCAAGTTGCTTGCGAACATTGCGGTGGCTCAGGAGCAAAAGATGCAAACTCTGTCAAGAACTGTTCGCAGTGCGGAGGCACAGGCTATGTAACACAAGTTGTTCAGTCGTTCTTTGGTCGAATGCAACAACAATCAGTTTGTCCAGCATGCCAAGGTGCGGGCAAAACCATTACCGACAAGTGTACACATTGTCATGGCTCTGGTGTCAAAGAAGCCGAAGAAGTTGTCAGCATAAAGATTCCAGCAGGTGTCGAAGACGGCATGCAACTCAATGTGCGCGGCAAGGGTAATGCAGCTCGTAATGGTGGAGTCAATGGCGACCTATATGTTCTTATATCTGTCGAAGAAGACGACCAACTCCAACGAGACGGCAACAACCTTATCCACCACCTCTACCTGACAATTCCAGAAGTAATACTCGGCACAACAGTGGAAGTGCCAACAGCCGAAGGCAAAGTCAAGATAAAAATAGAGAATGGCACACAGCCTGGCAAGGTCCTTCGACTCAAAGGCAAAGGTTTGCCCGAAGTAAACAGTTCGTATCGTGGCGATTTGCTCGTTCGTGTCGACGTGTTCGTCCCCAAGACGCTCACCAAAGAAGAGCTAAAAGCAGTGGAAACTCTTCGCGACAGCAAAAACTTCAAACCCTCGTCTGCAGATAAGGCAAGCTTCTTTCAGCGCATAAAACAGATGTTCGACTAAGTTTCTTATTTTAGTCCATAATTCACCAAAAGGCAATGAAACGGCACACCGATGTCCGTATCATTGCCTTTTTTTAAGCAGATGAGTTTCCTTCGCTCCATATAAATTGACTAACTTTACGTCTTGCCCCTCGCCTCACTATTTTTCGACTAATCAACACCCTTTAAACCGAAGAAAGTGAAACGCCTACCAATTTTGCTTCTGTTTGTTTTGCTCGTGGCTTCTTGCACACACACGACATCGTGGGACACGGCTTTTCGTCAGCCAAGCAAAGACTCTCGCCCTTGGACATTTTGGTATTGGATGTATGGTTGCGTATCCGACAGTGGCATACGCGCCGACCTCGAAGCCTACGCACGAGCTGGCATTGCTGGTGTCTACTTAATGCCCATTCGCGATGCAGAAGCCGACCGCGATAGCTTGGGCGGCAAGGCGACACAACTTTCTGACGAATGGTGGCGAATGATGGACGTTGCGACACAGACGGCCGATAGCCTCGGACTGGAAATAGGCATACATTTTTCGGATGGCTTTGCACTCGGTGGCGGACCATGGATTGCGGAGGAAGAGTCTATGCAACGTATCGTCTGGTCGGACACCACAATTGAAGGGACGGGCAAAGAGGCGACATTTCTATTGCCCGAGCCAAAGCACTACGGCAAATATTACGAGGACATAATGGCGTTTGCTTTTCCGGCACCAGACAGCCTCGTGCCACACCCAAATGTCAGTTTTCCGTTCCGCTCAACAACAGAGTGCGACATAGATTTCACTTCCGAAAAACCATTTACACTACGTAGCCTTCGCATTGTAACAGGAGGCAACAACTATCAGGCACATCGTTGGACATTGCTTACCTCTGAAGACGGACAAGACTATGAGCAAGTATGCTACATTCGCCCAGCAAGACAAGGCTGGCAGAACACCGATGCGCAAGCCACATATAGCATTCCGACTACGACTTCGCGCTACTTCCGATTTCATTGGACACCCGACGGAAGCGAACCCGGTTGCGAAGACATGGATGCTGCAAAGTGGTCGCCCGTCCTAAAAGTGGCAGACCTGCAACTCAGTTCTATGCCAACCATCGACTCATACGAAGGCAAAAGTGGACTTGTTTGGCGAGTGTCGCCCGACGTAGACGAGGGGCAAATAGTCTACCACAAAAAACTCACTCGCCAAGCAGACGGCACATACGTTGGCAAACTCGATCCGGGCATGAAGTGGTGCGTCCGACGTGTGGGGCATGCCTCAACGGGGCATACCAACGCAACGGGCGGAGGTGCCAAAGGGCTTGAATGTGATAAGTTTTCAACGCTTTCCGTCGAAAAACAGTTCGACAATTGGTTTGGTCAGATTCGACATCGTGTCAAGCATCCACAAGTCATCACACGCCTACACATAGATAGTTGGGAATGTGGCTCACAAAATTGGAGCAAAAACTTTGCAGAAGAATTCAAAGCACGACGAGGCTACGACATTGAAGATTGGCTACCAGTCATGACTGGTGTCCCCACGACTGACGTCAGAAAGTGTAATAAATTTCTTCGGGATGTGCGTACCAACATTGCCGAACTTGTCAACGATGTGTTTTTTGCCACTGTCCGCAAGAAAGCCAACGCCGAACACATACTGATTTCTGCCGAATGCGTTGCTCCGACGATGGTCTCTGACGGCTTGGCACACTTTAGATATGCCGACATACCAATGGGTGAATTTTGGCTGCGTAGCCCGACGCACGACAAGCCAAACGACATGCTCGACGCCATATCGGCAGCACATGCCTATGGCAAACCAATTATTCAGGCAGAAGGGTTTACAGAACTGCGAGGCACGTGGGACGAGACACCAGCCATGCTCAAACCCCTACTCGACCGACAATATTGTCTGGGCATAAACAAGATTGTCTATCACGTATCTGCACACAATCCGTGGCCAAGCAGAAAACCGGGCATGACGCTTGACGGCATTGGCACATTCTTTCAGCCTGGCAACACGTGGTGGCCCGAAATGCCAGCCTTTTCGAGCTACGCTATGCGATGCCAATCGCTCTTACAACGTGGAGAGCCTGTGGTCGACATAGCTGTCTATTCTGGTGCCGAAGTGCCTCGACGCGCGCTCTTGCCCGAAAAGATAATAGAGTCTCTGCCCGGACTCGTCGGCAAAGAAAAATTCATTAGCGAAGCCAATCGCCTAAAAAACAAAAGCATACCCATCGAAGTGAGCCCTATTGGCGTCAAACATACTAAAAACATCACACGTGCCGACACCTACACCAATGCCCTACGTGGCTACAAATATGACACTGTCAACCCAGAAGTTCTCAACGGTCTGACAGTAAACTCCGACGGTAGCATGACGACAGCCGATGGAATGACGTATTCTGTTCTGGTTATTCCACAGAGCCATTTGATGAACATGCGAGCCATTGGACACCATGACCCACAAATAGAAAACTTGCGAAGCCGTGGCGCACACATAATAACTGACGTTTGGACAGCAGACGACCTCAGCACAATAGGCATTCAGCGCGATATCGTGCTTCCCGAAGGGTGCGACTATACACATAGACACACTGCCACAGACGACGTCTACTTCATTAGCAATCAGACAGAGAAAACAGTTTCTTTCATTCCACAAGTTCGCTCGTCTTTCCCCAACATATATCTTGCCGACCCCATCACAGGCGACATAAGCAGGCTCGCAACAAATCAAAGCATAACGCTCTTGCCGTTCGGCTCGACATTCGTGGTATACAGCAGCGAGAAGATAGAAGTTCCTGATTTTAAGCCGTTTAGAGCAACGCATAGCACGACACTCGACGGCGAATGGCAAATGTGGTTTCACGACAACGAAGCTTTCGTGGCTACACGTGGTGCCGACCACGAAAGTTGGAGCCACATGTCGGACCCTCGACTACGCTACTACTCTGGTCATGTAACATACAAAACACGCCTTTCGCTGACCGAAGTGCCAACATCTGCGCGCCTTGTACTTCTGGAAGTACATGACATTGCCACAGTCTTTGTCAATCAAAAACCTTGTGGCACACTATGGACAAAGCCTTACACAGCCGACGTCGGCTCTGCACTGCAAAATGGAGACAACGACATAACCATTGTCGTTGTCAACACGTGGGCCAATGCATTGCTGGGTCAGAGCCTTGGCACGCCACCATTTGACGGTATTTGGACCAATGCACGCTATAGGCTTGCCGAGAAAGAGCCCCTCGAAGCTGGACTCATTGGACCCGTTGTGCTCGAATACGAATAAATTTGTATGAAAACAATACTCCGCATACTAATAGTTTGCCTCTTGGCAAACTTTGCCACTCCTACACAGGCACAATTTTTTATTTTCGGACGCAAAAAAGCAGAAACTGCAAAAGCAGACTCGACGGCTAAGAAAGAACCTCCGGTAACTATAGGGTTGTTTGCCACACAAAAAGTGAAAAACGACTGGTATTTTCAGATTGCAGACAGCTTGCTGGGCAAACCATTTTTGGCTGTAACTCGCTTCGTCTCTACGCCCGTCGAACTTGGCACTTATGGAGGCGAATTGGTCAGCTCAGAAATGTATTATTGGGAATTGGCACAAGGGACTGACGGCAAAAACGACCGCAAACTCGTCTTGCGCACACTAATCTACGACGCGTCGGCACCTGCCGACGACAAGATTGACATGGCACTACGAGCTAGCACAGA
>CALAVC010000006.1 GCA_937892095.1 uncultured Bacteroidales bacterium
TCAAGTGTGACTGGAGTTCAGACGTGTGCTCTTCCGATCTCAACAAGGGTGCAAAGGTGATTCTAGCTCTCGACAATCCACGAAAGCAACTCTCCTCTTGGACCGACAAAATAGATCGTGTAAACGTAATTCGCTCACTCGACCCCGAAATTAAAAACGAAAAGTCAATCCCCTTTATACAACGAATTTCGGTTAACATCGGACTCAAATTGGGGTTCATGCAGTTTGTTGAAGTGAGGTTCAAATAACTACATATATCTGGCTACCTCTCAAAACTCTCACACCCTCCATTTCTCACCACTTATCATAACCATTCTCTCTGCAATACCTCTATTCTCTTCGCCAATAGTTTCGACCAACTTTTCTATAATCATATCGCGAGATTCTTTTGGCGTACAATTGGGCAACTCAAATCGTCCTGCATAAAGTATTTCGGGTGTCGTATATCTTGCCACGCCCCAGCCGTAGGGTTTCCCTCGCTTGTCTATCTTGTACTCAAAATCTTCTATGACCACATGACCCGACATCATTAGGCGCATCATTAGTGTGTCCAGATTTACTTGTTCTGCATTGTTGTTGCCCAAAAGAATGTCCATTTTCGATGTCGGGCGGTCCAGTCCACACTCCGTCCGAATGTCGGTTGTTAGCAAGCCCTCGTTGGCACAGATAACTTCCAAGACTTTATACGCCATGGGCGATAGCACCGAAACGCTACGTCTGTAGTTTGCAAGGTGCTGATACACTCCGAGGTCGACAAACGCAGCCTTGCGGTCGAAAAACTTACCATAAACACATCGCCCATTTTTAATCACAGGTCCTTTCCATTCCCACGGACCCTCGACATCTTTCACAAAATACAAGTGATGTGGTGTGTGTTCCTCAATCGAGAATCCGCTTAGTCTACAACGAAAAAATGGCAATATGCCAATTCGCAATGCGGTTTGTTCTATCGCTTTGGGCGAATCTATTGTGGGAATGCTATACATATCAAGACCCTAATTTAATAATCACTTAGCATTTTATCGTCTGCTTTCGTGTCATTTTTTCAGACTCCGAATGCTCTGTCTGTCATTTTCTTTACGTTTGTCTGACAAAATGTCTGTATAACAAGTTTGGCACAAAAACTGAAATACGCCCATCGTCGCTTATGTAAGTGACACCCCTAAAAACAGAAACAAATAAAACATAGATAAAATGGCAGAATTGAAAGGTAAGGTTCTTGCTGGCAAAGTGCTAGTAAAGCCTGTCGAAGCTGAGACAAAAACAGCAAGTGGCATCATAATCCCCGACAGCGCAAAAGAGAAACCACTCAAAGGTGCAGTCGTTCTCGTTGGCGCAGCCAAGAAAGACGAGACTGTCGAGGTGAAGGTTGGCGACGTAGTCCTCTACGGCAAGTACAGTGGCACCGAACTCCAAATTGATGGAGAAGACTACTTGCTCATCAATCAGAGCGACATACTCTACGTGGCATAAACCAATAGGCAAAAAGAACCTTATAAAAAAAGAAAAACAAAATGGCAAAGACAATAAAATTCAATACCGAAGCTCGCGAGCTTCTCAAGAAAGGTGTCGACCAGTTGGCCGATGCAGTAAAAGTAACCCTCGGTCCTAAGGGTCGCAATGTCGTTATCGAACGTAAGTTTGGTGCTCCCCACATCACAAAAGATGGTGTATCTGTTGCCAAAGAAGTCGAGCTCTCCGACCCCTATGCTAATCTTGGTGCTCAGATGGTCAAAGAAGTTGCTTCGAAGACTGGCGATGACGCTGGTGATGGCACTACAACGGCCACCGTACTTGCTCAGTCGATAATCAACACTGGCATTAAGAACGTTACGGCAGGTGCCAACCCTATGGACCTCAAGCGCGGTATTGACAAAGCAGTTGCCAAAGTTGTTGCCAGCCTCAAGAGCCAAAGCCAAGAGATTGACAACAGCAACGAAAAAATTGAGCAAGTTGCCACCATCTCTGCCAACAACGACAACGAAATCGGTAAACTCATTGCCGAGGCAATGGGCAAGGTAGGCAAAGAAGGTGTCATAACTGTCGAAGAAGCCAAAGGCACCGAGACAACCGTCGAAGTTGTCGAAGGTATGCAGTTCGATCGTGGCTACATCTCGCCATACTTCGTAACGAACACCGAGAAGATGGAAGCCGACCTCGACTCTCCTTTCATCCTCATCTACGACAAGAAGATTTCGACCATGAAAGACTTGCTCCCCATCCTCGAGCAAGCTGCTCAAACAGGTCGTCCTTTGCTCATCATTGCCGAAGATGTTGATGGCGAAGCTCTTGCAACTCTCGTAGTCAACCGCTTGCGTGGCTCGCTCAAGGTCGCTGCCGTCAAGGCTCCCGGCTTCGGCGATCGTCGCAAAGAAATGCTTCAAGACATCGCTATCCTCACTGGTGGCACAGTCATAAGCGAAGAAACTGGTCTGAAACTCGAGAACGCTCAACTCGCCATGCTCGGTAAGGCCGAAAAGGTATCAATCACCAAGGACAACACAACCATTGTCAATGGCAAGGGCGACAAGGCTACCATTCAAGAGCGTGCTGCTCAAATAAAGGCTCAGATTGCCAACACCAAGAGCGACTACGATCGTGAAAAATTGCAAGAACGCCTCGCTAAGATTGCTGGTGGTGTAGCTGTTCTCTACGTCGGTGCTGCCACCGAGGTCGAGATGAAAGAGAAGAAAGACCGTGTCGATGATGCTCTCTGTGCCACACGTGCTGCTGTCGAAGAAGGTATTGTCCCTGGTGGTGGCGTTGCCTACATTCGTGCCATCGAAGCTCTCGAAGGCCTCAAGGGCGAAAACGACGATGAGACCACAGGTGTCGACATCGTACGTCGTGCCATCGAAGAACCTCTCCGTCAGATTGTCCACAATGGTGGCAAAGAAGGCGCTGTCATCGTCAACAAAGTCAAGGAAGGCAAAGGCGACTTTGGCTACAATGCACGTGCTGATCGCTTCGAGAACCTCCTTTCAAGTGGTGTCATCGACCCTGCTAAGGTAACTCGTGTTGCCCTCGAAAATGCAGCTTCCATTGCTGGCATGTTCCTCACAACCGAGTGCATCCTTGCCGAAGAGAAAGAAGATAAGCCCGAAATGCCTGCTGGCGGTGCGCCTGGCATGGGTGGCATGGGCGGCATGATGTAAATCTGCATTTTTGCCCACTCATACACCTCTCGCTTTGCTCTGCAGAGCGAGAGGTTTTTTATTAAGGCTAATTTATTATCTTCATCCGTATACATGCAAATATTCCGATAGTCTCAACATCAGATGAAAAGAGTCAAGATTACAGCCGTGCGCCAAACAGTTTATGCCGACCTTATGGCAAAATACGAAAACCCAATCGAACACTCGTGCGAAGTCGTCGCTGGTCAACAATGGATTTCTGTTGACGGACAATGTCCCGAAGGCATGTGCTCAGCTGCATGGTATTCTATGCGCGAGTTTGTAGAGTCGTTGGCCAAAGGCATCGGCAATTTCTACGATGGGTGGATGAAGAACCCAATGAGCGCTATGATTAGTTGCAACGACGGCTTCCGTCCAGTCAGTTTCTACATCGAGGCTATAGACTAACTTTTTGCTAACAATGAACATAGAAGAATACCGAGACTATTGCCTATCCTTAGGTAGCGACGTCGAAGAAAAATTACCTTTCACAGCTTTCAAGTATGCCACGGGCGTACTCGTGTTCTATGTGCACGGACACATGTTTTCGTTCTTCGATTGCGACAACTACTCCGTCATAACCCTCAAGTGTCAGCCCGAACGTATCGGTTTGTTGCAAGAAAACTACGATTGCATTGGCAAACCATTCAACATGTCTCCAAAATATTGGATTGGCGTAAATCCATCCGAAGCACCGGACAATCTGCTCAAAGAACTAACCAAAAACTCCTACGAAATTGTCAAAACCAAGTATAAAGTAAAAGAATAATTCCGTTTCGTATATTTTGTAGATAGTGTAGTCGAAACAAATTTGAGTATGAGCAAAACTCTTTTGTAAAGTGAAAAATGCATATCCGCAACTTAATAGCAACTATTGCGTATATCACAGATCGGAAGAGCGTCG
>CALAVC010000007.1 GCA_937892095.1 uncultured Bacteroidales bacterium
TGCAAGCGATTTGCCGTCGACAAGACTACGAATCTGTTCTGCTTTCTTTTCATTGCGAATCTGACGTTCTATGCCACTACGCACGTCTGCGACATCAGCATAACCCTTTTCTTGTTTTTTAGTAAGGACGGCGAGCACAAACTCATCGTCTACTTGGAACAATTCGGAGACATCACCGACCTTAGCGTCGAAAGCCCACTTAACGATTTCACGTCCATGCTGAATGCTATTGATCGAATGCTGACTCGAACGTATGTTACGAGCTATGCGCTTAATCAAATTGGCTGTATCGGCAACTGCTTGGAACGACTTGGCATCCTTAATTTTGGAAATCTTGGCAAGAGCATCGGCATAGACTTCCTGACGAGGGCGACTACCATATTGTACGGTCTTCTCGATGGTGGCAGTATTATACTTTTTCTTCTCTACACCTTTGTCTTGGATGTCGATAATGTGATGTCCGAACTGGCTTGTAACAAGGACTACATCGCCTTTTGCTCCACCAAAGCATGCTTCATTAAATTCTGGTACCATTGCGCCATCGGCAAACCAACCGAGGTCGCCACCGTTGATAGCCGAACCAGGATCTTGGCTATACTGACGAGCAAGGGCTGCAAAATCCGCCTTTTTAGACTTAGCAACGGCATATAAACTATCAGCAAGATTTTTATCGTCGCGGATGAGAATATGACGTGCTTTGACAGAATCGGGACGAGAAGCGACGGCTACAAGCCTGGTTAGCTTAAAGGCATCACCATCGCGATAAGGACCAAAGACTTCGCCAACTTGTGCACTTTCAACAAACGACTTTATGCGATTAGGAAGTTCGTCGGCTGTCTGGTACAAGTTGCTAACAGCAGCATCTGAATTCATCTGTGCAAAACGGAATGCATCGACTTCACTCGAAGCAAAATCAGCCTTCATTTGTTCGACGCTCTTATGAGTGTCGTTGCGATCTTCGTCGGTGGGGCGAATGGGGAAACTTACATACTCGATGTCGCGAGTATTGTCTGTTTTGTATAGTTCCTTGTCTTTCTTATAACGGCTGTTTATTTCAGCATCAGAGACGCTGATTGTGCTGTCGGGGATAAGCGTATAGCGAATGCCAACGAAATTAACGTCTACATTATTTTCTCGTTTGTTTTTTTCAACTTCGGTCTGAACAGAATTGCAATACGTACCCTGACGGAGCAGAGCCATGTATTTACCCATTTCACGATTATCCTTGAGATTGTTTTCAATGTTCTGCCAGAAGAAACGAGCACGAGGGTCGCTATTCTTATTTTCGAGGAAACGTTGTGCAGATGCAGCATCGTATGTACCTGTTTGTTGATTTACAAACAATTGGCGAAGAACTGGAGCGATGTGACTACCAGTTACCATGTCGAGAAGTTCTTTTGGAGTAACCTCTATGCCAGCCTTATCGAACAATTTTCCAAAAGTAATATCGCGAATTTCTTTTTGCCATACTTGTTCGCGAATCTGATTTTGTTCTTCCTCACTGAGTGTACCCGTCTGCGAGTTCATCTTAGCGAACTCTTCTGCAGCCTCTATTTTTGCTTGGAGGTCTTGAAATTTTACTGTTTCTCCGTCAATTTTGCCTGCGGTCTCTCTGTCAGAAAACAAGCTGCTTCCGCTACCGAGCAAGTCGGTCAAGATGAACGCCAGCAAGGCAAGCGCAATTAGTGCGGTAATGAACACTGCTGCCTTATCTCTAAGGGTCTGTAATGCTGCCATTTTTAGTTAATAGCTCTTTATTATTATATTTCAGTTATTGCTTTTTGTCTCTGCACACCTAACATAGGTATACAAAATCGGGCGCAAATATACATACTTTTTGTTTTTTTATCAAAAAGTGTAATTTATATCACCACTATTTAACGTATTTCCAAGCCTTAGCCGCAATACTGTCTGCAACTGCGGGACCATTATTTTCCCACACATTGCCTGGTCCACACGAGTTTTTAAGATATTTTTCCGATGGCGTATGATTGTTTCGCATGGTTATGCCACTACTTCCTTCGTCGGTATAAAGGTAGAACCAATGTTCGGGGTCGTGAGCGTAGGACGGGCTATAAATATCCGACACAACATTTCCTTCTATGGTCGTATGTGGTTGACTGCCAAGAGTATAGATGCCTGCTGTGTCGTACATGTGCTTAGCATAATGATGAATTCTGTTGCCACGTACAAGGTTGTCGGCCATGGTAGATGGCTGCTGATTCCAACCCCAGCCAAGGCTTATGCCTGTGTAGGACACCTCACTAACCTCGTTTTCGACTATTCGGATGCCACGCACGTAGCCTGCACAAATACCCGTGGTGCCCCAATCCTCATTGCTGACGTCGGTTATATAATTGTGCGTAATGAGCAAATTGCGACAAGTTTCGCGTCTATCCAGAGGCTCGTAGGGCAAATGGGCTTCGTGATATTCTCCACCAAAACTACCTGCCACAATGCCGTTACCACCAAGGTCGCTAATAACGCAATCGCTAATGACACAATTCTCAGTATACGTCCCTACATCGACACCCGTAGAAGCACATCTGTCGACTCGACAACTTTGAACGATGACACCGTTTGCACAACGAATGTCGACGGCCGACAATGGCCGTCCGACCCATCCCTGATTGTCGAGTCCGTGGTCGCCATTGGGACGTTTGATTTGAGGGCGAATCTTATAGGCTTCGGTCATATACATGCCGGCTTGCAATGGGGCATGCCCAGCAAAAGAGGGGCGTAACCATGTTGCATAGCTAAACTCTACGTTTTCTAAACAAACATTTTTTACGGGTTCATCTGGTGTGCCACATACAGTCAACAAGTTTTCAAGCACGGGGATTTCGACATCTGCACTCGTCATATCTTCGCCAGCACGTGGCATATAGAAAATCTTGCAGTTTTTCTCGTCATAATACCATTCGCCCAGAGTGTCGAGATGTTTTTTTGCGCCGACAATATAGAACGCCGAGTTACGACCTTGGGTATTGGTCATTGGCGAAGGCCATGGGTGCATAAAGTGTACATGGCTTTCGGGGTCATGGAACGTAATGGCTGCACTATCGGCAATTATTCTAATGTCCTTTATGCGTAAAAAAGCGACACACCACATCTCGTGCAAGACCATTTCGGCATCTCGAACGCCGACAATGTCCTTAATGTCTTTGGTCGCAGGAACGTATATTATGCCTTGCTTCCTATCGACCGAAAGAATGCGGTTCATCTGGTCGAAGTTTTGCACATTGCGAGCCCTAACTGCCTTTTGCCCGTCGACCCACATTTGCCTTACGACAATTGGTCGACCATTAAACGTTGGCACATCGGCAGTCCATACCTTACCTTGCTTCTTCCAACCATTGATTTTAAGACCACCGCTAATCAGCGTGTTCGTGGTCCCGACTATCCGCGTATGACTATCTTCGGGACGCAAAATTATTGGCTGATTCAGTCTGTACACACCTGCCGAAAGACGAATTTCGGCCTCCGTAGCTTCGCCGTGCAGACGAGCCAAACGAGCCTCTTGCAACGCCGACTCTATGGCATAAGGGCCATCGGGATTTACTTCGACAACTTTCTTTTGCGCATTGCATATTGGTTCACAACCCAAGAGAGCAATCGCAATGGCTAAAAACATTTTTTTCATGCCGATAAATTACAACAATTAATATTGTGTTGGCATCCAAACAGACATCTCACTATGTCCGCGATTGCCCCAAGCATAATATGGTATGAGATCGGAAGAGCACACGTCTGAACTCCAGTC
>CALAVC010000008.1 GCA_937892095.1 uncultured Bacteroidales bacterium
GAGGGTGCCATTGCGTGGCTCAAACACGGACGTGAGTTTGGTTATCTTCCCATTGTTAGAGATGATGACTTTGTGAACTTCATGCTCGAAAAGGTCGATTCTTTCTGGCAAAGAAGTGTTGTCAATGGTGAGCCACCCTCTCTCGACCTAACAACCGATGATGTCGCCTTTCGCTTTCCAAGCGAACAAGAAGGCTTGTCTGCCACTGCCACACCTGAAGTCTACAACAACTACAAGCAATTGCTCGAAGTCCGCAACAAGATTGACGAACTCGAAGCTACCAAGGCTCTGATTGAAACCCGTATCAAAGCACACATGGGCTGTGCCGAAAGACTTGTCTTTGGCGACACCGTTCTTGCCACGTGGAAGACCTACAAGGGACGCACGACTATCGACGCTAAGGCTCTTGCCTCCGCACACCCCAAAATAGCACAACTATACAGCAAGACTACTGCTACCACTCGACGATTTGCAATTACACAACCTAAATAAATTACACAACCTATGAAACCTATCACTGTTGGTCGCCGCCGTGTTCCAACCAAACGAAACACAAAGGCAGCCATAATTAAAATCAAGGACAAGACTTTCTACCCCGTGCGCATTGTCGCTACAATGCTTGACGTAGCCCCGACGACCATTAATTATCGAATACTTCGTGGCGATCTGAAACCCATTCTGGTAGATGGCAAAAACTATTTCAGTACCGACGAGCTGTCTCGCTACATCAAAGAATCATACGATGTCAATTTCGACTTTTCCGACTACAAATTCGATGGTAACCCAATTGTATCTCGCCACAATGTTTAATCTTAGAGCAAATATCGGTGCGCTACTTGGTAGTGCCGACTGTCGTCGCCTCGATTTCAGCTTGTTGTATATCGACGACCATAATCTTGCGTCCGTTGTCAGCCAAGCAGACAATGAGAAACAGAACATACACAAACAAATATTCAGCGTCCTAAGCCACGGACACCTCATCGGTATCCTCGACGACGACGAATACACCAGCCTCATGGCGTATGCAACCACTCTGTGGCAACCCACGCTAAGGCTCTATGCACTGACGCACAAGAAAATTAAAAGGTGAAAATAATAACAATCCAAAACTAATCGAAAATGAAACTCATCGGATTCCTTGTTAAAGTCACGCCGCCCGTCAGTCGTGGCGAGAAAAACTTCACAACACAAGAAGTCATTGTCGACATCTCTGACCCCAATAGCCAATTCCAAACCATTTGCGCCCTTCAATTGTCAAGCAAGAATATCGGCATAGCCGACAATATTCCAACTGGCACACGCGTCGAATGTTCGTTTGGCATACGTGGCTACGAAACCAAAAACGGACGCGTGTTCAACAATCTCAATCTCTATCGAATAACACCCATCAATGGTGTCGCTCAACAACCCACTGCTCCTGAACAGGCTGCGGCTCCGCAACCTCAACTGGTGCCAACACCGACCTATCAACAACCCGTCTATCAACAACCCGTGCCGTACCCCTACCCACCACAAGTCGGCAATCAACAACAACAAAACCCAAACGAACCATTACCATTCTAAGCTATGGTTACACCCAATTGGATTCCTCACGAACAAGCCCAGCAAATGCTCGGGCTAACACAAGCAGAGTTCTGGCGAGCTATGTATGTTTGTAAGGTTCGACGCTATTATTACCGAAACCAAGTTAACTCTTTCAAAGTCCCATACGACTACATCGTAGACAATGCCGACTATCTTCGCCTCACCGCCAAGACCAGCGAGCTACCACGTGCAAACTATCGTCGTTTCGCACATCAGCATTGGCAAGACCCTTACATCGACCGTCAAACACTTATTGCCTTTGTCAAGATAAGCACATACAACCTCTTTCTCCGCACGCATGGCAAACGTCCTACATATTATATGTTAGCTAATGACCACAAAGCAGCCAAACCGACAAAGACAAAAGCCAACGATTGACTACCGACAAGTCGCACTCTCTAAACTGACGAGTGCAGAAGTCGTTAGCGAGTATCGCTTTCACCCCACTCGCATGTGGCGTTTCGACTATGCTCTTCCCTTCTTTCGCATAGCCATTGAGGTCGAAGGTGGCGTTTGGACACGTGGCAGGCACACTCGTCCGAAAGGTTTCCTCGGCGATGTCGAAAAGTATAACACTGCTGCAACCATGGGCTGGCACGTCCTGCGTGCTACACCCGAAAGTCTGCTGACACACACTTTTATCGAAACAATAAAACAAACCATTACAAACATTTGCAAAATGAATAACACTCAAAACTTAAAAATAAATTTCACTCTTGCAGAGGGCGCAATAGCTCCCACCCGTGCGCACGCCACCGACGCTGGCTTCGACCTCTACGTCCTCACTGCACAAGGCGACACCGAAAGTAATATCATGACCTACGACACTGGTGTCTCCGTTGCTATCCCCAATGGCTACGTTGGTCTCGTCTTCTCTCGTTCCTCAATCTATAAGACAGGGCAAGCACAATGCAATGGCGTTGGCGTAATCGATAGTGGCTACACCGGCACAATCAAGTTTAAGACCTATCTTGCCGACAACAATGTCAACGCCCCCATAGCCTACAAGGTTGGTGAGCGTTGTTGTCAGCTCGTCATTGTCCCCATTCCCGACGTCGAATACGAACTCATCGACACACTGCCCACCTCCGATCGTGACACAGGCGGCTTCGGTAGCACCGGAAAATAAAAAAAAAGATTCTCCATAGCTTTTTCTCAAATGCAATTAAGTGCGCAGCCGAGACGGTCAGGCACTTTTTTTGAAAAAAAAATCTGCTACATCGTACAATAAAATATTATAACTTGCGTTATACAAGTAAGCAAGCTAATAAACTATGGACAGCTTAACGAGTATAGACTACGCTCGGCTCATAAGTTGGTATGCGTGGAATAAGCATGGCGTATTGTTAGGTAAAACGCAACTGCAAAAAATCCTATATATATGCTATGGCGTTTGGCTTGCTTATAACGAAGAACCTCTCTTTGCAGAAAAACCTGTTGTATGGCCGTTCGGTCCGGTGTTCCCCGATGTCTATGTGTGGTATTCAGCCAACCAACCACAAGATTTGACGCAAGTCGAAATCGACACATGGGCAAGGACAGCAGAAAAAGTCAAGTTCATTTTCGCTGCCGTCGATAAGCTCTACTACATGACTGCAAAACGACTGACCGAATGGTCGCACCGAATGGGTAGTCCATGGGCTGCCGTCGCTAACTACAACCCGTGGGGAACTGAAATACCAGACGACAAAATCAAAGAATACTTTAAAAGTAACTGGGCAATAGGTCTATGAACAACTTTGAAATGACATCTGATATTTTAGGTAGCCTGCAAGGCAAAGAACACAAACGAAAGTGGCGTGTCCGCTGGCGCTATGCTTTTGCCGACATTGTCAGAGAAGTTTGGCAGTTCTTTACTGGCGAACCTGTCCACAAAGTTGACGATGACAAATACGAGCGTCAGTTCATCACTTCTGCTTTGACTTGCCAACACGAGGCAATGACAGACCAACTCAACGCTCAAAAGATTGTCAATGGTACGTTTGCTCGCAGAAGACTTGAAAAATGGGTTACGCGTGTCATTGTGTCATACCTATCAGTCGTGGCAGTCTTCTTACTCTTCAACGGAATAGCGGATGCCGTTTTTGGCAAACCTCTATTCTCCGACGCTATCTTAATAGCTATCCTTTCAACAACAACTATCAACATTCTCGGAATGGCATACATAGTCCTAAAAGGTCATTTCGGTAGTGCTGACAAACCTTAAACCCTTAATACACAATACTATGGAAAGCTCAATTTTCTTTCTAATTACAATGCTAAACGCCCTCTTTGGCTACTTCCCCAGAGAGACTAACGTCAACGCTGATAGTGCTTTCGTTGCGCAAATGCAATACGTTCTCGAAAATGAGAATAGGGTAATGCAATTCATAGACGAAAATGTAAGTCGCAAAGACAAACGTGCATGCAAATACAATAAGGTCTACGATGCCTTTCGTCGTTTCCAGAACTCCTACATACAAAGTTTCATTTCAGACAAAGACTATTCAGGGGTAAATTTGGACTATGCAACAAGCCTTATGCACAATGCCGAAGAGTTTTATAATACAGAACTCAAAGACAAGGTAAAAAAACAACTTAGCGAAGACGAATATATAAGGCAGTCCTTAGAAGCGGATATGGAAGACTTAGCCTATACGTTGACTGACCTTAGACTTGCATATCATGTTACGCACTGTTGCTTGTCAGATTCTATTATCTACGATAAAGAAGAACAAGCCGATTGGAGAGAAACGTTTTTTGAAGATATTGTCGCCCAAGCCTACTGGGACGCAAAAGAAAAATGTACCGATATGGTTGCTACGTGCGAAGAGCAAGAGAACAAACACTTTGCTTTCAATCTCGAAACGTTAGCAAACGAATAATGGCTAAACAAAATAATAAGAAAGGTGGTAGTGCCCACCTTTCTTATTTTCTTCTCTTTGGAATCATGTATGACCCCACTTTTATTGTTTTTTTTGATTTCTACATGAGAAATCGCCTTTCTTTGGTTTAGAAAATTTGTTCACCAGTCTCCTTATTATATTAGGCTTGTTTCGTTGTTGTGCTACACCACCGCCAGTGGCATACGTTTTTGCTTCTGGTGTTTTTGCCCTTACTTTCACTTCGCTTGTCGTGCCGTCATTGTTTTGAACGGTAGCAGTGCCACGCATACGACTTCGTCCAATAGTTTGCACCTCACTTTCTTTAAAACTTCTTTTTCCTACATTTGCCTTTCGCGCAGCTCGTCCGTAAGGCTCAAACTCCGTTGTTATGGTGGGGCTTTGCGTTTTGCTATTCTTGTTGCCCCCCTCGCTTCGACTTCGCGTATCTTGCCACCTAATTTTGTCTTCGTACGCATGCCAGTTACTATCGGTTTTTCATCGCTTTTGGGGTTGTTCTTTACCGTTACCTTCCCAACCTTTACTTCTGTTACATTTTTCTTTGCCATATAAATATAATTTTAAGTATTAGTTTCTCTATAAAGAATCACCTTTGTCGGCACATACATACAAGGCTTCAACCCCTCTTCGTCTTCAACGTCCGCAACCTCAAAGGCTTCCTCTGGCATTGCCACTTCCACATATCCACCCACTGGCAACACCATCTCAATCGTTATCTTCTGTTTGCTTTGTGTTACCCGACGTGCATAACGCACAGCGTCCGCCAGAGCTTCGTCCTCTGTCGCATACCAATGCGTCTCGTTCAGTGCCACTGTTCCACACTCCCCGACCCTCACACATCGCCAATCGTACATCTGCCAGCCCGCCCGCTTAGTAATCTTTGCTCTGCACGGATCCGTGCGCGCCAACCCAAACAAGCCTCGCCTCATCGTCGGCACTCGCAGTCGGTATAGCCCACTGCTCAATATCCGTTCTATGCCTACTATCGGCATTCGTTCTATTGTTGCCATGATTATATAATCTCTATCGTCAGTTCCTTTTGCCCTCGTATCTTCGCATACAACTTTTCAAACATCTCTCGGCTACGTGTCAGTCCGCCAACCACCGTGTTCCGTCCAACCAATATGCAACCTGCCGTGTCGCTTGCCGTGTTGCCCGTATGAATAAGCACTCCCTCAAAGCCCGGCACGTCTTCTATCCGTGGCACGCAACCCTTACACGTCTTCCTATAAAAGTCTTGATAACCAAAGTGTGGCGAGAACACGTCCAACCGAACATCATATATTCCCCTTGGTATCGCCGTCCGCTCTGGCACTTTTATGCGCACAATGTCTTGGCTAAGCATACTCTTGCGTAGCCCTCTGTCTGTGTCTTCGAGTGTGTCGCACACGTACTCACCATTCACATATAGCCTACCTATCGTGTACGCCTCTTTTTTCCAAAGTCTGTTCACCACTATTTTCATAACTATACATTTTTAAAAAGTTTCCTCACTACCTCACCCTCACGCTACTCTCTCCTCCCCACGCCACTTTCTCTTGTAGCATGAAGCATTCCAACCGACTATCGTCCCAGAGCCTACCGACAAACATCACCCTCACGTAGCGCATAGCCATGCGGTGTAGCTTTGCCACTATGTCGCGTGTCCTGCCCGTTACTCCTCCTATGCCTATCATCGAATAGCGAGTGCCGTCCGCACTGCCATATACCACCAACGCCGCCTTATGCCGTAGCTTATAAGCGTCTACGTCGCCAGCTGCCACCATTTCCGTCTGTCCACTCACCGCTCCGTTAGATCGGAAGAGCGTCGT
>CALAVC010000009.1 GCA_937892095.1 uncultured Bacteroidales bacterium
GGCCAGTCCGTCACCATCGCCACTAACCTGCCAAACAGTTAAGTTAGGATTGGCGACTTTGGTGCCTGTGGCGATGGCTGCTGCGCGACCATGTATGGTATTCATGCCATAGGTGTTCATGTAGTGTGGCAGACGACTTGAGCAACCGATACCAGAGATGACGGCAGTGTCTTGAGGTGCAACGCCTATTTCGGCCATTGCTTTGTGTAGACTGGCGAGAAAGAAGTGGTCGCCACACCCAGGGCACCAACGCGGTTGCCCTTTCTTATAATCGTTAGCTGAAAATTCGCTCATAAAATTGGATTTTTGCGTGGTGCTGGTTATTTATCAAGAATGGTTTTGAAGGCAGCAACGAGTTCGCTTTCGACGAATGGTTGACCTTTTACTTCGTTGTATTGATAGGGGACGAAGCCATCGACTTTCATGCGCAAGAACGCTGCAAACTGACCGAGATTCTGTTCTGCGACAACAACTTTCTTGTAGCGACGTAAGACCTCGGCGGTGTTGGCAGGCAGTGGGTTGATGAAGCGGAAGTGAGCTAAAGCCACCTTGCGACCTTCGGCACGGAGGGTGTCCATTGCTGCATGGAGGTGTCCGTAGGTTCCGCCAAAGCCTACAATGAGGAGGTCGGCATCGTCGACATCGCCAATTACTTCGACATCGGGGACTGGGATTTTATCTATCTTTTCCTGACGCAGACGACACATCAAGTCGTGGTTCTCGGGGTTGGTAGAGATTGCACCCGTCTTATTGTCTTTTTCGAGACCACCGAGTATATGCTGGAAGCCTTCACGACCAGGGACTGCCCAGTAGCGTACGCCTGTCTTTTCGTCGCGCATGTAGGGAGTCCACGAGCCACGCAAGCTTTCGGGAACGTAGGGAGGATTGATTGCAGGATAGTCTGCAAGGTTGGGCAACTTGAATGCAGCAGAGCCATTAGCCACAAAAGCATCGGACAGGAGGACAACTGGCGTCATGTGTTCGAGAGCAATCTTGCAAGCTACAAAAGCTGCATCGAAACAATCGGTTGGAGATGCGGCAGCAACTACTGGCATAGGCGTTTCGCCATTGCGTCCGAAGAGGACTTGCAAGAGGTCGGTTTGTTCGCTCTTGGTTGGCAGACCAGTGGCGGGACCACCACGTTGTACATCGACAACGACAAGAGGTAGTTCCATTATGACAGCCAAATTGATGGCTTCGCTCTTAAGACAGATGCCGGGTCCAGAAGTAGACGTTACGCCAAGCGCACCAGCAAACGAGGCTCCTAGAGCCGAAGAGCAACCTGCGATTTCGTCTTCGCACTGAACAGTGATGACGCCACAAGACTTGTGCTTACTGAGTTCGTGCAGAATGTCGGTGGCAGGCGTTATGGGGTAGGAACCAAGGAAGAGACGAAGACCAGCCTTTTCGGCAGCAGCAATAAGTCCGTAGGCTGTGGCCTTATTGCCAGTGATGTCCATATAGCGTCCAGGCTCTTTCACCTTGCTTTCGATGCGATAGACGTTCATGGCAGAGCTGTGTGTATTATGACCGTAGTCGTAGCCAGCCTGAACGACTTTTATGTTGGCCTCTGCGATGGCGGGTTTCTTGGCAAACTTTTCGCGGAGGTAGTTGAAGACGATATTTATGTCGCGACTGAAAAGCCAACAAACAAGACCGAGCGCAAACATGTTGCGACACTTGACGACGGCTTTGGCGTCCATACCGCTATCGGCAAGGCTATCTTTAACGATTTGCGTAATGGGGCAAGCGATAACTCTGTCGGGGTCGATATTCATTTCGGCCAAGGGGTCGGAAGTGGCAAAAGCAGCTTTTTTAAGGTCGGCTTCGCGAAAAGCATCGGTGTCGATGATTATTGTGGCATCGGGCTTTGCATACTTGTATTGAGTCTTTAGAGCTGCGGCGTTCATGGCCACGAGGACATCGCACTTGTCGCCTGGTGTGTAGACTTTGCCAGCACCGATGTGTACTTGAAAACCCGACACGCCCGTGAGCGAACCTTGTGGAGCACGGATGTCGGCCGGATAATCGGGGAATGTGCTAATGCTATTGCCGACCGTTGCCGACACGGTGGAGAAAATGTTGCCTGCGAGCTGCATCCCATCGCCAGAGTCGCCAGAGAAGCGAACGGCGACATGAGAGAGTTCTTTGACAATAAGTTTGTCTGCCATATCGTTTTTATATAATTGAGTTTTCGTGTTAGCTGACAGCTATTTTTGGTGGCTAATTTACTGTTTTTATCCATAAACATATCCTCTCTACCCCATTTCGTAGGGGGTAAAAACGTCAAATTAAGGGTTTTACGTAAAGAGGTTGAACTAATCAAGTGAATGATTTTTGTTTATATTTGCCACTGATATGAAAGCATATCTATTATTCATAAGCATCCTCTTGCTGGTGCACGCCCCCGCAGAAGCGCAAAAGACGGGCAAACTTGAAGTAACATTTGCGTCGCAAGCGTTAGATACGCTTATGCGTCAGAACGTAAGGAGCAACGAATCACTACCGACGGTAGATGGTTATCGCATACAGATATATTCGGGTTCGGGAATAGCTTCGAAAGCAGAGGCTATGGCGGCTCAGACAAGGTTTGAGACCCTCTACCCGAGCGAGCGAGCCTACGTGATATATAGCGCACCATTTTGGCGAGTGCGCGTGGGCAACTATCGTTTTCGGAGTGAGGCGATGAAGCTACTGAGTAGCTTACGGAGTACTTTCCCGGGTAGTTATATGGTGCGCGACAATACTGTGCGCAAAACGACATTTAGGTCGGCTAAATAATAACAGAACAACATTTTTCTTACTAAGGCAGAAAACGTAAGACAACCAACCGATGAGCGATCAGATAAAACATGAATGTGGCATTGCACTCATTCGCCTCTTGAAACCGCTGGAATATTATCAGCAAAAATATGGCACATGGCAATATGGTCTGCAAAGACTGTTTTTGCTAATGGAGAAGCAACACAACAGAGGTCAGGATGGCGCAGGAGCCGTGGTATTAAAAATAGATCAGCCATCGGGCAAAAAATATATATATCGCAGACGCTCGAACGGCGACAATCCCATACAAGAAGTCATAAACGAAATTAACACACCGCTGAACGAGGCTCGCAAGCAGAACCCCGAAAAGTTTAACGACCCAGTGTGGGCAAAAGAGAATTTGCCTTTTGCGGGCGAGGTGTATTTGGGGCACTTGCGCTATGGGACTTTTGGCAACAACAACATAGAATATTGCCACCCTGTGATGCGCGAAAACAACTGGCGCAGTCGAAACCTTGCGTTGGCAGGCAACTTTAACCTAACCAACGTCGACGAAATATTTGCTCTGCTTGAAGAGCTTGGGCAACACCCGAAAGACTTTTCGGACACCGTAACGATACTTGAAAACGTCGGACACTTTTTGGACGATGAGGTACAGTTGCTGTTCCGCCAATATAAGAATGAGGGACTGAGCAATGTTGAGATTTCGGAACGAATAGAGACCAATCTGGACGTCAAGAAAATATTGGAGCGAAGCAGCAAGAAATGGGATGGTGGCTACGTGATTGGTGGCATATTCGGACATGGCGATGCGTTTGTCATGCGCGACCCATGGGGCATACGCCCTGCATATTATTATCATGACGATGAGATAGCAGTGGTGGCATCGGAGCGCCCCGTCATACAGACGGCCATCAACGTGCGCTATCGCGACGTTAAAGAGCTTATGCCAGGTCATGCGCTAATAATAAAGAAGAACGGCGAGATAAGCGACCAAATAGTTAGCGTGCCACAAGAGAGGCGCTCATGTTCGTTCGAAAGGATATACTTCTCGCGAGGCTCAGACAGAGATATATATCATGAGCGCAAACAACTTGGCTACCTGCTTGCCCCTACCCTATTGGAGAAAGTCAATTTTGACATAGACAACACCGTGTTTTCGTACATACCGAACACTGCAGAAACTGCCTATTTGGGTCTGATGGACGGGGTGCGACATGAAATGTTGCGACACAAGTGCGAAGCCGTATTGAGCGAATCGGCGAGTGGAAACTTGACGCGTGAAAGACTGATGGAGATTGTGTCGCATGAACCACGTTTTGAGAAGATTCCGATAAAAGACGTTAAGATGCGAACGTTTATTACAGCTGATTCGGGACGCGACAATATGGTGGGGCATGTCTACGACGTGACGTACGGCATAGTAAAGAACTTGCAAGACACGCTGGTGGTCATAGACGACTCGATTGTACGAGGGACGACACTAAAAAGAAGCATACTTCGCATACTCGACCGATTGCACCCCAAACGCATCATAATAGTGTCGTCGGCACCACAGATTCGCTACCCCGACTGCTATGGCATAGACATGGCAAAGATGGGCGACTTCTGTGCATTTGCGGCGGCAATTGAACTCCTGAAAGAGACGGGTCGCCAGAGCGTGATTGACGAAGTGTATAAGAAGTGTAAAGAGCAACAGAATTTGCCGAAAGAAGACATTGTGAACTGCGTGAAAGACATATATCGTCCGTTTACGGCAGAGGAGATCTCGGCAAAGATTGCTAAGATGTTGACGCCCGAAGATATGGTGGCCGAAGTGGACATAGTGTTCCAATCGATAGAGAACTTGCACAAGGCTTGTCCGAACGACAGAGGCGACTGGTATTTTACGGGCGACTATCCGACACCGGGTGGCAACAAGGTTGTCAACACAGCTTTTATAAACTACATTGAGGGTCGAAACGAAAGGGCTTATTAAGACCTTTCGAGACAAAAATAGGAATATGAACCGCCGTGCGATAAGGAAAATTCTCACGGCGGTTTTTGCTAATAAAAACAAATTTAACGGAATAGGATATGTCGGATTGTTGTCAGAAGACGATAGAAGCAGTGTTTTTTGATATGGATGGGGTGCTATATGACAGCATGCCCAATCATGAGTATTCGTGGTGTAAAGTGTTTGAGAGTGTCGGGATGTCGTTTGCGCCAGAGGAGGCGTATGCCAACGAAGGTCGCACAGCACGAGGAACGATAAACATAGTGTATAATAGGAGCATTGGACGCGATGCAACCGACGAGGAAATTGAGAGCCTATATGCACTAAAAACAAAGCTTATGAGCGAACGCCCAGCGGCAGAACCTTTTGCCGACATGATGAGGCTACTCCCACAATTGCAACAGATGGGAGTGGAGGTATATGTGGTGACGGGTTCGCGTCAGCCATGGCTATATGATAATTTAGAGCGCGACTTTGGCGTGGAGCGAGCTAAGATAATAAGCGGAAACGACGTAAAGATTGGCAAGCCATCGGCAGAGCCGTACCTCATGGCACAAGCACGAGCCAACAAAGACAAGGAGCATTGCATTGTGGTGGAAAATGCACCACTGGGCGTGAGGGCTGGCAAGGCAGCTGAGATTGAGGTGTGGGCTGTAAATACTGGTAAGCTTGCCGACCACTACCTGACAGACGAGGGGGCAGACTTCTTGTTTCATACGCCAAGACAGTTGTCAGCCGAATTGATAGCGAGAGTTTGCAGAAAGTAGACAGCAATTATAGGAATAAAAACACGAGACGTCATAAATTGCGTCTCGTGTTTTTTTGCACAAAAAAGTTCCGCCCACAAGCCAAAGACCAGTGGGCGGAAGCAGATTGACTAAAACTGTGTTATTCTTAGTCCTCTCTTTTGTACGTTAGAAGTTAAAGTTGACGCCGACGGTGTAGAGACCACCAATCTTGTCGGTGTAGACGAACTCACGCAAGTTGTTGTTGAAGAGGTTTTGAGCGTTGACGAAGAGCTCGATGTTGTTAGAGGGCATATAGCCAACTTTCATGTTGAGCGAGAATTTGCTACGAACCTTACTTGCATTCTTTGCAAGAGAAGCATAGCGATCGGCAACAGATTCGTATTCGGCAATAAGAGCCATATCTGCCTCATAGTCTGCTTTAATTTCCTCTTCGGAATGACCTATACTACGAAGGTAGTCTAGACCATATTCTTCGTACCACTCTCTGTTCAGTTGAGCACTTTCTTTATTCGCCTTGGCTACTTGGGCAAAAGAATTGGAGTAGGAAGTGTTGTAGGTGCGGTGGTGCATATAGTTGCCATAGGCAGAGATGGTGAGTTGCTTGATGGGCTTGTAGACAAGACCAATCATGCCATAGACGGCTGGCGTGGACTTGTGGACATGCTTGTCGCTCATAGGACCTATTTTTGAACCAGTCTCGCCGATCTCGTAGACGTTTTCATCGCCTTCGGACTGCCTTACGTTATGAACACCATATTGCAGACCATAGTAGAGTGAATAGACTAGACCAGTGTAGGTGCCCTTATGACCATTGAAATCATAGTTGACACTCGCTATGCCATCTTCGCTATTGTTATAGGCTTCTTCGAGAGCGTTCATAAATTCCCATTGTTGAACATAGGTCCAAGAGTCGTAGCCTGACTCGGCTTTAAACTCGTCCATGTAGGCTTTGCCGAAAACCGCCGAGGTGAATTTTTCGTCGGTAACGTTGGGCAGAATTTGATTGAGAGCTGTCATAGTGGCTATGCGAGCACCATAGTAATAGTAGTAGGAGTCGTCGTCCCAACTGCCAGTTTCGTAGCCATTATATTGGTCGCTGATGGCTTTAGCCTGACTGTATTCGTAGTAGTTGTTGACGAGCGTTTTTTGGACGTTGGCGTTGAGCTTGAGGATAAGTTTTGGAGAGATAATCCAGTCGAGGTTGAGACTAAGCCCCATTTGATGGACTTCGTAGGGCAAGTTGCGATAGACGATGTCGGTACGTGTGGTCATGCTGTTGGTCATCATAGACGAAACTGTACGAGAATAGTCTATTCCAGAACCACCATCATCGGGAGCGCCTTCGCCACCATCGGGAGCACCATCAGGAGCGCCTTTGCCACCGGGACCGCCAGCACCACCACTAAGCATTTGAGCAACGGCAGCATTGAATGCTGATTGGGTTAGGGTGTAGACCGTTTTATCGGCCATGAGCGCACCATAGTCTTTGCTCTTAGAGTAGAAGATTTCGGCATCGAGGAGGATGTTGTTGGTGGGCTTGAAGCGATAACCGATTTCAAAGTTGTCGATCATCATGAGGTCGGCATCGGTGCTACCGAGGAAACGCATAGTGGAAGGATAGGACATTTGTTCGCGATTCCAAGAGTAGCTGGTGGCGGTGTTGATGAGATTGGGCGCACGATAGGAGCGACCATAGACGGCACGGATGAAGTTGCGGTCGTTGATGAGTTTGCTGACCTCGCCTTGCCACGAGACGTTCCACTTGTCGGGGGCACTGGTCTTGTCGCCACGCAGACCAGCAATGAAACGCCAACCATTGTTGCGATAGTCGATGCGGACACTTGGCGAGATGATGTCGAGGTGAGCTTGGTCGTTGAAGAATCCAGACATTTCGGTGCCTTCGTAGGTCTGGTCGTAGTCTTTGTAGTAGAGACCTTGCTGAGCAATGGCGGGACGTATGCTTAGTTTGTCGTCAAGCAGACGGAAGTCATAGTCCAATGAAACAGAGTGTGTGTAACCACCTGTCTTGAAACCAGATATGCCGACAGCCAAGTCTTGCGGACCAGCAGCAAAGTTACCGAGGAAGTGAAGATTCTTGATTGAGGCTTCGAGATTGACGTAGGCTGTCTTAGACTCTTGACCAGCCATGTCAACAACATATTCGAGGAAAGGAGTGTTGTTGACATAGGAACGTTGGTAGCCACCAGTAAGGTCGAAAGTCATGTCGGGCTTTGGAGTGAAGCGCAGATAACCGTTAAAACCAAAGTTTTTGCGAGCTTCGCCTGGGTTGGGATATATGTCGCGAACAGAAGCGTATTTTTCGTTGGCGCGATAGAAATATAGTTTTTCATCGCCACTGGCGTTTTGCTGAGTAACAGCCTTGATGAGTCGGCTAACTTCGTCGACGGAGTAATAGCCACCAGCAGGGTCGATGGGTGTTGCGTTGTCTGCAAGAACTTGTTGACGTTCTTCGGCACTGCTACCACCCTTGGCATTGAGGAGGTTGCTATAAGCTTCGGTGCTATTGGCAAGGTAGAGACCTTCTTGCGGTACGACGTAGACATCGGAAGTGGGTCGTCCACGATGTTGTATGTTGAAGGTTACACCAGCTGCCCACTTGTCGCTGAAGGCTTTGCGGATGGCGACATCGCCGATGTAGGTGTTGAGGTTACCCATTTGGAATCCGCCACTGACAACGCTTGAAGCTGAAGTGGGTTTTTCGGTTATGATGTTGATGACGCCATTGACGGCATTCATGCCATAGAGAGCTCCACAAGCGCCACGGACAACTTCGATGCGCTCGACGTCGGCAATTGAGATGGGGAGACGATCCATTTGGACGGCACCAGTGATATAGTTTTGGACGATGCGTCCGTCGACCATAAGGAGGGTGTTGTTATTCTCGGTGTAGAGGAGCGAGTTGTTGTCGGGGAGGTTGTTGAGACCACGCATGTGGATGTCGTAGACACCATTGAACTTTTGAGCGACAATCATGCCTGGGATGAGTCGGAAAGCATCTTCGATGGTGGTGGCACCATAGGTGCGGAGCTCGTCGCGAGTGATGACAGTGGTGGCGAGAGGCGAAGTGAAGCTACTTTCTTCGGCCTTTGAGGCAGAAGATACTTGCTTGTTCATGATGAGGGCAAAGAGTTCGTCGACACTGCTGACACCGAGAGTCTCGACAGCGTCCATAAGGTCTTCGAGCGAGAGTTCGGAGAGTTCGTCGGTAGACATGGCCAAAATCTCGTCGCGAGTGAGCTTGTGGGCTGGCTTTTGGTTTAGCATGAGGGTAACGCCATCGGCACTTTCGACCGACTGATTGGCAGGAATGGCATTGCCAAAAGTGGCTTCGAGGTTGGCAGGCAACTGAGCGACCTTGATTTGGAAATTGCCTTGACTGTCGGAGACCGTGCCATTGGTGGTGCCAGTTTGAACAATGGCAGCACCAGCGACTGGCTGACCTGTTTGAGCATCGACGACATTGCCACTTATGGTGGTCTGGGCAAAGGCGTGTGCTGAAATCAAAATAGACAAAAGAGTTAGCCACATTCGACTAAGACGTGTCATTTTTTGAATTTTTCTCATAATTTAAAATACAATGAATAATATTTTGGGTGAAGTTACGATACCAAAAATATTTGGTTACAATAGTTTCGTTTTTTTACGTTAAAAGAGCCATAAATTAACATTTCACAAGCGAACAACAAGCGAACAACAAGCGAACAATGGTGATTATAGTGATAAAAATGTCAGTCAGCTAAAAGATGGTTAAATTTGTAGTATATGGAAAAAGAGATTCAGCTAAACGAGCATAACAAGCAAGAGCACCGCCCAAGCCATACGGCGGAACACATGATAAACCGCGCAATGATAAACAACTTTGGTTGTGGGAGGGCAGTAGAGGCTCACATTGAGCGCAAGAAAAGCAAAATGGACTTTGCACTGCCGAAGGCACCTACAGAAGAGCAGATTCGGAAGGTTGAGGCAGAGGTTAACAGCATGATAGATAAAGACATGACTGTGGCGTATGAGTACATAAGTCAGGCTGAGGCTTCGACACGCTATGACCTTAGGCGACTGCCAGAGGGTGCATCGGACACGGTGCGCGTGGTAAAAATTGGCGACTACGACGACTGCTTATGCGTAGGACAGCACGTGGATTCGACGGCCGAGATAGGCAAGGTTAGCATAGTGAGCTACGACTATAATGCAGAAAAACAAATACTAAGGATACGATTTAAGACACAGGCACAATGAAAAAGATAAATATACTATGGAGCATGGCGTTGGCAGTGTTCCTATGTTCGTGCGGAACAGACGGACTACGAGTTACAACACTATCGATCAATCATCAGAAAGGAGCAGCGGCACTACTGACGGGCGAAGATATGCGACTGGCATGGCAAATGACGAGCGACGTGAACGGAGACTGCCAGACGGCGTATGAGATAGAAATAGGGGAACTGAATGGAGGGAAAAGAATGTTTTCGACTGGCAAAGTGGAGAGTGACAAGAGTCAGGGTGTAGAGATAGACTATGAACCGAAGACTGATGTGCGCTGGCGAGTAAGGGTGTGGGACGCAGAAGGACACGAGAGAGAATGGTCGGAATATCAGCGCATTAGGGTGTGCAAAAATGACCCGATATTGAACGAGGAAAGCAAATGGATTGGTGCAATAACGAAAGCCGACGCACACTTGCCAGAGGGACGGTGGAGCAATGCAGAATTTAAAAAAGAGGCGTTTAAGGACGCTTGGAAGGACGTGGATACACTATCGGCAACATCAATTATACTGCACAAAAAATTTGAGACGTTAAAAGGCAAAAAACTGACTGACGCGACACTGTTTGTTTGTGGGCTTGGACACTACGAGACACAAATAAATGGCGAAGCAGTTAGTGATGAAGTGTTTGCTCCACTATGGACGGAGTATGACAAGCGAGTGTTTTATAACACTTATGATGTGGGCGACAAAATTGGTGGCGAAAACGAGATTGAGATTTTGTTGGGTAACGGAATATATAATGCCCAGCGAGGTGGGCGATATGCAAAATTGCAGACATCGTTTGGTCCGCCACAAGCACGAGCGGCACTTAGGCTGACGTATGCTAACGGAGAAGTACAAACAATATACACCGACGAGAGTTGGACGTATACGAGTAGTCCGATAACTTTTAATAGTCTATATGGTGGCGAGAGCTATGACGCAAGGCTCGAAAGACAGACTGACGCAAAGAGCGTGGTTGAGACTGAAGGTCCGCGAGGTAGGCTACAAGCACAGACTGCACCCGGAATAAAGATTAACGAGCGATATGACGTGGGCGAATGGCTACACGTCTCACAAGATTCGCTTGAAGCAGCGATGAAAGCAACAAAGCGCACGATAGACAAGAGCGTCATGGTGGCAGACATGAGGCAAAATTTGGCTGGCTTTCCGGAGATAAAGGTTGTAGGGAAACGAGGACAAAAAATTACGCTCATTCCGGCCGAGAACCTTACACGACAAGGAGTATGCGACCAACGCCAGACGGGACGTCAGCACTACTATGAGTATACGATAGGGACAGACGGAAAAGAGGAGACGTGGCATCCGAGATTTTCGTATTACGGGTATAGGTATGTACAGGTGGAGGGTGCTGTGCTTGAAGGGCAAGACAACCCACTGGGATTGCCAGTGCTGAAAGAATTGAAGAGTTGCTTTATTTATGCATCGGCAGAAGAAGTTAGTTCTTTCGAGTGTAGCAGCGAAGTGTTTACGAAAGCGCACAGGCTGATTGAGCGAGCGGAGAGGAGCAATATGCAATCGGTGTTGACGGACTGTCCGCACCGCGAGAAACTCGGTTGGTTGGAGCAAGACCACTTGAATGGCATGTCGCTACTTTATAACTACGACATGACGACATACGTGCGTAAGATAATAGGCGACATTGTCGACACACAGAAAGAAGACGGCATGGTGCCGACGACAGCACCACAATACGTGTCGTTTGGGAACTTGTTTGACGACTCACCAGAATGGGGGTCGACATTGATAATTTTGCCGTTCATGTATTATGAATATTATGCTGACTCATCACTCATTGGGGATGCGTATGACGCAATGGTACGATATGTGGAATATTTGGGCAAGAGAGCCACAGAGAATGGCGGACTGGTCGCACACGGATTGGGCGATTGGTATGATTACGGACCGTGGCGTGCAGGCTTTGCACGTAACACACCTGTGGCTTTGGTGGCAACGGCACATTACATTTTCGACCTACGACTTATGGCACGTGCAGCACACATGTTTGGACATGGAGACGACGAAAAGCAACTTAACGAACTTTGTGGGCAGACAATAGAGAAGTTTAACGAAACGTTTTTCAAAGCAGACAGTGCAAAATATGCGACGGGCAGTCAGACGAGTAATGCATTGCCACTTTTTTTGAACATCGTGCCCAAAGAACACAAAGCGCGTGTGCTTGAAACGCTGTTGGCTGACATTGAAGCACATGGGTGGCGACTGACCACGGGCGACGTGGGCAATAGGTATCTGTTTCAGACACTTGCTCGCGAAGGGCATAACGACATAATGATAAAAATGCTTGATCATTATGACACTCCGGGCTATGGATTTCAGATACGACAAGGAGCAACGACACTTACCGAACAGTGGGACCCAAGGCACGGCTCGTCGAAGAATCATTTTATGATGGGTCAGATAGACGAATGGCTATTCGGCTCGGTAGCAGGCATAGGTCAGCAGACGGGGTCGGTGGGTATGAAGCACTTGCGCATTGCCCCTATGACGCCCGACGAAAACAAATTTTGCAGCGCAGAAACTCAAACTATCTATGGAAAGGTAAGCGTGGACGTGCGGACAAAAGATGGCCTGACGACATACAAAATAAGTATCCCAGTGGGAAGTGACGCAGAAATTGTCATGTCGGACGGACAGACTCGCAACGTTGGTAGTGGACGGTACACGTTTACTTTACCTCGAAAGTGACGGAAGCTGTTTCTCCGTCTTCGCTAACGACAAGAAGTCGGTGAGAGCCGATGGAGGGTGCTATGGCGACAAAATGCTTTTCTTCGGTCTGGCAAAGGTACTCATCGTCGAGATGCCAAAATAGGCGTCTGCCAAGGCTTGAGGCGACATGGCACACCATTTTTTCTTGTTGCCCCTCGAAGTTGCGAGGGAGGACTATGATTTGCTTATGCTCAGGGTAGATAAACTCGAGAGTAGGCGAAGATTGCGCTGAGCAATCGGGATGTAGAGGTGGCAAGGGAGCGTAGTCGGCATGACAACGGCGGTAGTAATAGTCCATGGCAGGCGAAAGGACGAACCACGACTTTGTAATCATATCGGAAGGACTGACGCACGAACTATTGACGCGCCAACGACCATCGCTCGAAAGGTGGACAAGACGGCAATAGCGACAGGTGGCAGCATCTTCGCAGTGGCGAGGGAGTAGTAGAGTATCGACGGCATCGCAGGTGGGCGAAGCTCGCCATCCGCTACGTCGGCAGACGGCAATGGGGTCGGTGTCTTCAAGAGGCATAGGAAACCAATCTTGCGAACTTGTAGTGAGACTGCCGAAGACATCGAACATAAGTGGGGCAGCAGCACCGATGCCAGTCATTTCGGCACGCCCTTCGCCAGTGGCGTTGCCGACCCACGTCCCGACGATATATTCGGGCGTAAGCCCTATGGCCCAAGCATCGCGGTTGCCAAAACTGGTGCCCGTCTTCCAAGCAATACGCTTCATTGTTTTGAACTGTTGCCAGTCGGATTCTTCTTCGGGACGGTTGAGCCCAGTCATGGCTTCGAGGGCATACCAAGCCGCAGAACGGCTTAGCTTGCCAGAGTTAGTTTTGGCGAACAGACTTGGTTTATGGTCTTTTACGACGTAGAGAGAGCGAACGAGTTGGCGATCGGCAGTCTCATAATTGTTAGCATCGGCAAGCCGAGCAAGCGAAGCGTACATTCCTGTCATGTCCCACAAAGTCCCTTCGGCACCGCCCAAGATGAGCGAGGAGCCGTAGTGGTTTTCATCGTGTCGGATGGTGGACATGCCGAGCCAGTGGAGATTGTCGATAAAACGTGCGGCATTGTGAGCCGTAAGCATTCGGACGAGAGGGACGTTGAGCGACTGCCGAATGGCGGCGTCGGCACCTACGGCACCGCTGTACGTGCGACTATAGTTGCGTGGCGAAAAACCGTTGATGTCGAGCGGAGTGTCTTGAACGATGCCGAAAGGCGTTTGTTCACCATCGGTAAGCATGGCAGCATAGAGAAAAGGTTTGAGCAAACTGCCAGTACTACGTTCGGCAGCTATCATGTCGACGTGTCGGCAGTCGGCATCGTTCATAGACGTATTGCCGACATAGGCAAGGACTTGACCAGAGCGGACGTCGGCAACGAGTACGGCAAGGTTTTCGATATGATTGACACGAAGAGCACGACAATGCCGATCGGCAATTTGTTGAACACGATGTTGTAGGTGAGAGTCGACGGTGGTGAGGACGCTTTTGCCACCATCGGTAAGAGCAATGCGGCTGAGCAAATGCGAACCCTCGACTTGCATGGCAAATGGGCGTTCGGGCAACTCTTCGGCAAGAGCCATGGCGAGTTCGAGGCTGTCGATGATGCCACTATTGGCCATGGAGGTTAGCAAACGATTGCGTTTTTCGGCAAGGAGCTGACGATTGCGACCGACATTGATAAGCGTGGGCGAATTGGGTAAGACGGCAAGCGTGGCACTCTCGGCCCACGTCAGTTGGTCGGCACTGCGCCCGAAGTAGCGCCAAGCGGCGGCTGGCAGACCAACGACGTTGCCCCCCATGGGCGCATGAGAAGCGTAGAGGGCAAGGACTTGGTCTTTTGAATAGCGCAAGTCGATGGCGAAGGCCCAACAGGTCTCAATAACTTTATGAAAAACGTTTCGACTCTTATTGCCACGAGCCATGCGTGCGAGCTGCATATTGAGGGTGCTGGCTCCTTGTGCCTTTCGAGCGTGGCGGATGTCGGAAAGGAGTGCTCGCACTATGGCTATGGGGTCGACACCGAGGTGATAGCGAAAGCGGCGATCTTCGAAATGGATGAGACACGTGGCATATTTGTAGGGGACACTGTCAATCTCGGCAAAACGCCATTGACCATCGGAAGCCACTTTGGCAAAAAGGAGTTCGCCACTGCGGTCGAAAATGACAGTTGAGGTGGGGCTACGGAAAAGTTTTGAAGGCAGAATAAGTTGAAGAAATATTAAGACTCCGAACACAACTGCAAGGCATAGGGTAAGGCGGCGATGCTTTGCAAAGAATGCGAGAATATTATGCTGATGTGGGAGATTCATAACAAAATAAAAGTCATCGCTTTCCGATGACTTTTTATGATTTGAATGTCTCTTGACGAAACGTATTAGAGGTTGATGTTGCCAGTGGGCGTACTGATGGTCTTGAGCATAGGACAATCGGCAAAAATGTTGTCTTTGGTCTCGTTGTCGATAATGACTTCAGAGGTATAGACTTTCACTTCGGTAAGACGCTTGCAACTGCGAAAGGCATCGACTTCGATTTCGGCAACGTTGCCCGGAATGACGACTTGCTCGAGTTTGTCGCAGCCTTCGAACATGGAGTTTTCAATTATGGTAAGAGAGTTGGGCAGTGATATTTCGGTGAGCGACGTGCAACCAGCAAAGGCAGAGCCACCTCGACTATATTCTCGTTCGTCATCGTAGAAACTGAGCCGAGCGACTCCATCGCTGACAATGAGTTTTTTAAGCCCAGTGCAATCGGCAAAGGCCTTATAGCCGAGGGCATGGACTTGCTTGGGTATGGTTACGATCTGCATGGACTTACAGCCTTGGAAGGCGGCTTCGTCGATCCACTTTAAAGAGGATGGGAGAGCAACATCGTAGAGGCTTGAGCAGCCAGCAAAACTATAGGCGGCTATGCTCTCGAGATTGTCGCAATTGAAGATGACTTTTTGAAGAGACGTGCAACCGACAAAGGTGCCGAACTTGGTTGAGCCGCCGATGTTGGTGATATACTTGGGTATGACTATCTCTTTGAGAGAACGGCAACCATTGAAAGCACGAGTGCCGAGATAGGTAAGCGTGGAGGGTAGACTTATTTGTTGCAACTTTTCGCACCCTGCGAAAGCGTCTTCACCGACATATTCGACGGCACTACCGAGATCAACAGACTTAAGGTTTTTGCAGTTGCTAAAACTGCCGAAGTAGCTTAATTGCTCATCGAAAAGATTGGTTGTAGGGTGTCCGATGTATTTGACGCTGACGGGCAACTTGACTGCAGAAAGCTTGTAGCAATCGGAGAAGGAGTTCAGACCAATGGAAACGAGATTTTGAGGGAGGTCGAGCGACTCAAGTTTTTCGCAATGAGCGAACCACCCGTCACCGATGGCGGTTAGCGACATTGGCAGACGCAGAGTTTTTACACTACGACAATAGGCAAAGGCGTTGTCGCCTATCGTGGCGAGGGCATCGGGGAGGACAAGTTCTTTGAGTGCTTCACAATTGGCGAATGCCATTTGACCGACACGAATAAGTCCGTTGGGGAACTTTATGCTTTGAAGTTTTATGCACTTATTGAATGTACGATCGCCAATGGAGGTGAGTGTAGAGGGGAGACTAACAACTTGGAGTTGCGTCTGGTTGTTGAAGACATCGTCGGCGAGATGTCGGACGCCTTCGGGTATGTCGACTTGAAGAAGTTTTTGGTCTTGCTCGGACATGTCGTAGCCAACGGTGCATAGACGACTGTCGAAATTGAATGCGTTATCTTCGATAGTGACGACTTGAAGCCCAGCTATTGAGGAGGGTATGGAGACTTTGCCACCCTTGCCACGATAGGACAGTATGGCACATTCGTTACGACCGACAATCTTGGCATAGGTATAGTCGCCTTCTTCTTTGGCGGGTTCGTAGTTCATGTGGCGGAAGGCAGAGATGGCTACTTTATATTCGTCGAGCTTGCCTTTGGGCGCACTTATTTTGAGATTTCGGAGAGCTTTGTAGTTCTCGAAAGAGCCCATGTTTTTGATGGTTATGGGCTGAACTATTTCGCTGTCGAAAGATATTTGCTTGAGGTTGGGGTTGCCAGTGAATATGCGTCCGTTGATGGTGGCGATGGTGCCCGGAATGGAGATGGCTTGCGTGGCGATGTCGCAACTGTCGATACTGGTAACGATAAACGTTTTACCATCGCTATCTTTTATGGTTTTGGGGACAACGACATTGGACAGACCTGCTTTGGTGGCATCGAGAGCCATACGGAATCCGCTTATCTTCTTGAATCGCATGTCGTTCAGATAGAAATAGCCATCGGAATAGCCGTAGTCTTTCCATGCTGTGGCTTCTTGCTTGCGACTGACGCCTGTTTGGTCGTTGTAGCCTGCAATGCTCTTTGCTGCGGGACAGTTGGCAAAGGCGCGAGCAGAGATGGTGCGAACTGTGGCTGGGATAGAGATGGAGTTTAGGTTGGAACAGCCTTCGAAAGCTTCGTAGCCTATGCTGCGAAGAGCATCGCCTTCGATGACAACACGCACAAGGTCGCGACAACCTTGGAAAGCGTTGGCACCTATCTGTGTGATGTTGCGCGTGATGGTTACGGAACGGATTTTGCTGCCTGCAAAGGCGTTGAAGCCTACGAGGGTTACGCGCAAAGACTGTCGTTCGTAGGCGGCGACGTTGGGTATGATGACGCTTTCGGACGCACCAGAATAGCCTTCGACAGCAGCCTGTCCATCGCCAATGACACGATAGACGAAACCAGCATCGTAGAACGTTTGCGACGAGGCGGAAAGCGTGAGGAATATGCAGAGGAGTAGTGTGCTTATCTTGGTTTTCATGTCAGCTAAATGCTATGATGACAATGTTATTAGACGTAAAAAAAACCTTATTGTTTCAAAGTTACGAAAAAGGCTGACGTTGCAAAAAGAATTTAAACTTTTAACGAAAATGGATTGAGTGGTGCGCACTATCTTTGCTAACGTCGTAGGTTTGCGATTCTTCCTCCTCTGTTTACTGAAGCAAGATACAATGTGAAAACATTGGTGACTCTTGACTTTGTGAAACACAATACGTTCAAGCTTACTAACAATGAAAAAGGAAGTGTAAACATGCAGATAGAGGAAAAAGCAAGGTTGGAAATCGACCGCAAACTCTTCGAGGCGGGGTGGATGGTTCAAGACCTGAAAGAAATGGACATAACGGCTTCGTTGGGCGTGGCTGTCAGGAAGTTTCAGACTGCCGACAACCACGAGGTTGACTATGCTTTGTTTGTTGACGGCGACATCGTGGGGCTCGTTGAGGCAAAGGAAGACAACAAAGGCTCAAGATTATAAAAACCGTCAGATAACCGAGCAGCTCATCAACGAGCTCTACGACAAGATGGTTGCCTACAACAGCAGCCTCAAAAAAGAAATGGTTTTTGCGGCAAGATCGGAAGAGCGTCGTGTAGGGAAA
>CALAVC010000010.1 GCA_937892095.1 uncultured Bacteroidales bacterium
CAAGTGCGCCGGTTTATAGAGCTCTACGTCGTTCGTCGTCGCGACCTTGTAAGCCGCGTACTGACCCTCTCGCAATATTACTTTCCAATCTTTGAATCTACACTCGAAAAGCACGGGATGCCTCTCGAACTTCGTTTCTTGCCCGTAATTGAAAGTGCTCTCAACCCTTGTGCACTTTCGCGTGCTGGTGCTTCCGGACTTTGGCAATTTATGTACCACACTGGCAAACGCTATGGCCTCGATGTCAATAGCTATGTCGATGACCGACGCGACCCCGTCAAGGCTTCCGAAGCTGCTGCCGCTTTCCTTCGCGACCTCTATACAATGTATGGCGATTGGCATCTTGCCATCGCAGCCTACAACTGTGGTCCTGGCAACGTCAACCGAGCCATTGCGCGTTCGGGTGGGCAACGTAGCTTTTGGAAGATATACTACAATCTGCCTCGTGAGACTCGTGGCTACGTGCCTGCATTCATTGCTGCTTCTTACGCTGTTACCTACGCTCGCGAACATCAGATATACCCTGCGCAAATGCCTTCTGCACCAGCCACCGACACTGTCATGGTGTACCAACCTCTCCACTACAATCAGGTAACATCTGTATTGGGCATTCCAACCGAAACACTCCGACAACTCAACCCACAATATAAGCACGACGTTGTGCCTGCACAAGACGGCAAAGTCTATCCGCTCGTTTTGCCCGTTGAGTCTTCTTTTGCTTTTGCTGCACACGAAGACTCCGTCTATGCTCGCAATCGCAAAGTCTACTTCCCCGACAACAAAATTGTCAAGATAAGCGAATCGAAAGGTGGTTATGGTGGTCCTGCCCCTGCTGGCTCAACCAAGCTAATCTACACCGTTCGCGAAGGTGATGTACCAGGCTCCATAGCTCGCCGATTTGGAGTGCGAGTTGTCGACCTATCGTATTGGAACAACATCCGTCGCAACATCATTCGCGTAGGTCAAAAGCTTGTCATCTACGTACCAAAATCTAAGGCTGGACGATATTCCGGCATAGCCAAAGTGTCTAAATGAACATCTTTCGCAAAATATTAGCACACCTCTTGCTGCTCGTATCGCTCTGTGCCACAGCACAGGTGCAAAAAGAATTTTCAGGACAGAAAATTCCTGCCGAACGCGATCGCGAGTACAACTATTTCTACGACCCTCGTCGACACGATGACCATGGCTCTCGCAAGATGAAGCAAATGTCGCGCAACATATACCTTCGCGACGATATGCTTTGGCATGTCGAGACGGCCAATGTGTCCTATCGCTACGCTGGCAACGTCAGTCTACTCTCTGCCAGCCGCTATGGTCTTACCGACCGACTCGAACTTTCAACCTATCTTGTGCAAGATGTCATTCGCCCCTCGCTTTTCCTCAAGTCGCTATGGAAAATATATAAGCACAAGTGGTTTATATCATCGCGTTTCGACGTAGCTAATGCCTATCCAGGCATGTCGCTCGCGCAGTCCTATGATGTCTCGCGCGTCATAGGTCCAGAAGACAAAATTCCACTCGTCTTTGAAGTCGGACATGAGCTACTCGTATCTCGTGCTTTCTACGAAGACCAAAACTGTTCCGACGGTTCTGCCTATCTTATCTTTACTGGCGGACTCGGTACATATTGGGGCATAAACTGCAACCGCTCGGCAGCACCCGACCTTCCGCAAGTCAACTATCATTTCATCACCAACCGAGCCGAAACACTTACAGGTCAGGGTTTTCGGCTGCGATTTAAGTTTTGGGCCGATGGTCGATTGTCCAACAGGTTCTATGCGCGTGGTGGAGTCTTTTATCATGTTGGTTCTTTTACCAAGCACCATGCTCTCGAAATGCATGTCGAGGGTGAATTTTTCTTCTCGTCTCGCATAAGCCTTAAGGCTGGTTTCCTTACCAGCTTTGCAAGCTATACCGATGTCGAAAAACATGCAGCCATTTGGCCTCTACTCGACTTTACATACTACTTTGGCAAAAAACGTCTGCGCAGTAGCACGCTCTTCGACCGTGGTGTTATGCAAGGATCCTACGGACTATAATCAATGCCCATCGAGCTCGACAATAAAGAATTTCAAGATGTTTGGAACCTTGTGTCGTCTACTACGTCGTCAGTCTTTATGACTGGGAGAGCAGGTACGGGCAAGTCTACATTCTTGCGCTACATTGTCCAAAACATCAAAAAGAAGACCGTCGTACTCGCCCCCACAGGCATAGCTGCAGTCAATGTCGGTGGCGTCACGCTCCACTCTTTCTTCCGCATTCCGCTCCAACCTTTTGCTCTCGACGATGTTAATTATTCCACTCCCGAACGCGTCAGGCAAATGCAAAAGTTCAATAGCGAGAAGATAAAACTATTGCAAGAGGTCGAGCTAATAGTCATCGATGAAGTGTCTATGGTCCGTGCCGACATCTTCGACTTTATCGACCGCGTCTTGCGTGTCTACACTCGACGCAACGTCCCGTTCGGAGGTAAGCAAATACTGATGGTTGGCGACGCTTTTCAGCTCGAGCCTGTCACGCGTGGTGAGGATTGGGACATCCTACGACGTTTTTACTCCACACCCTATTTCTTTGGTGCGCAGGTTTTTTCTCAAATCAACCTTGTGCAAATAGAGCTTTGCAAGGTCTACCGTCAGAAGGAACAAGACTTCCTTTCGATGCTCGATCGCATACGCATTGGCAACGTGCTTCCTGCCGACATCCACACCATCAATCAGCGTGTTGACAACTCTTTTGAGCCGACCTCCGACGGCAAAATATATATAACTCTGACGGCAACGCGTGCCACATGCGATGCCATCAACGACCGACATCTTGCCGAGTTGCAAACTCAACCACAAGATTTCGTAGGCACCAAAGAAGGCGATTTCCCCGATAACTCTTTACCCACCAATAAGACTCTCACTCTCAAAGAAGGCGCGCAAATAGTCTTTGTTCGCAACGACAAAGACCATCGTTGGTACAATGGCACAATAGGTCGCATAGTCTCCATTGACGAAGATGGCGTTTGGGTAGAATTAAGCACCGATGACGACAGCGAAGAGCCTGAAAAACACTTTGTCGAACCCACCACATGGGAAAACGTCAGCTATCGCTACGACGAGAAAAAACATCAGGTCGTATCCGAAGTCCTCGGCACTTTTACTCAGTTGCCCATAAAACTTGCGTGGGCCATTACGATTCACAAAAGTCAAGGTCTTACTTTCGACAACGTAATTATCGATTTAGACCGTGGTGCCTTTGCTTGCGGACAGGTATATGTTGCCCTTAGTCGCTGTCGCACTCTCGGTGGCATAGTCCTCCGACGTCCACTTGCCACAGCCGACATTCGAACCAATATCTATGTCCGTTCATATTCGCAAGGAGCTAATAATGAACAGGTTATAGACGAAGAGATGAAGCGAGCTGCTGCCGACTCTCGCTTGCTCGTTGCCGACAGGGCTTTTGCCAATCACGACTTCCGTTTGGCAACATCATCGCTTTTTGAAGCCTTTCGTCTTCGCCCACAACTGCTTTCCGACCAGCGTCTTTGCCGACTAATCTCTCGTCGACTCGGGCTAATTAATAACCTAAACTCTCAAATAGACTCACTTATCGAAAAGGCTGGGCAACAAAAGAAAAAATACTTTGAGTTCGCCTACGAATACTATCTTCTTGCAGCCGAATGTCATAACAAATATGACGACGACCGCGCTGCACGTGCCAACCTCAACAAAGCTCTTATGCTTGCGCCCGACTATGCCAATGCTCTCGCTTTGCGCGCCGAAATCAACCTCTCTGAGGGTGAAGTCGATGACGCACGTAAAGATGCTCTCGATGCATTGCACACTTCTCAACTAAAAAAAGATAATCTCTTTCGCACACTCCTTGTGCATACCGATGCTTGTATGGCGCTCACCCTATGGGAAGAGGCTCAAGCCTCGCTTGGTCAGTTGCTCTCTGCCAGACCAGACGATAAGCAACTTATAGAACGCATGCTCACAGTCCGTCGCCACCTCGGATTCGCAGACCCTCAGCAAGCCGACGACGATGATGATTTCTAACCCTTCTATATCTCGCATCAACAATGTCTCTCCGCAATTGCATATCCTTTTTTTTTCTTACGCTAATTTCTGTTGTTGCTTCAGCGCAAGTCAACACCAATCGCATGATGCAAGTAGGGCGCAACGCTCTCTACTTCGAAGACTACGTCCTCTCCATTCAATATTTCAACAGAGTAATAAATGTCAAGCCCTATTTGGCCGACCCCTACTATTACCGAGCCGTAGCCAAGTATTATCTCGACGACCTCTCTGGTTGCGAAGCCGATTGTGATGTCGCACTCGGCATAAACCCATTTCTTATCGATGCCTACAACCTGCGAGGCATTGCCAAGCTCCGCCGACATCGCTCTGCCGAGGCCAGCGAAGATTTTAGTCAGGGGCTTAAATTTGAACCCGAAAATATCAATCTGCTAATGAATAAGGGCGTTGCGCAAATCAACACCAAGGATTACGACGACGCCATAAGTTCTTTCGACAAGTTGCTCTCTATCGACAAGAAAAACGTGCATGCCATTCTCTACCGAGGCATTGCCATTGTCGAGAAAGGCGACACGGCTGCAGCCATGGGCGAATTTCAGCGTGCAGCGCAAATCAATAAGTATTCTGCCGATGCCTACACATACATGGGCATGATTGCCTTTCAGACACACGACTACAAGAGTGCACTCCGCTATTATGACAAGCTCCATGAACTTCGCCCCAAAGATGCCAACGTCTACGTCAATCGTGCCATAACGCGCTACAACCTCGACGATTGGAAAGGCGCAAGTGCCGACCTCGACGAAGCTCTGCGCCTCGACAATAAAAACATCATGGCATATCAGAATCGTGGCATCTTGCGCTCCGAAGCAGGCGACCTCAACAATGCAGTAGCCGACTTTTCGCATGTGCTCAGGCTCGACCCATCCGATGACATTGCACTAATGAATCGAGCTTTGCTCTACGTACAACTTGGTGAGCTAACCAATGCCATGCGCGACCTCAACATTATCATTGCCAAGCACCCCGACTTCGGTCCCGCCTATGGTCAGCGTGCCATCGTCAAGCGTTCGCTCGGCGATGCCAAAGGTGCCGAAGTCGACTACCTTACTGCCATGAACTTCGAGCAAGAACGAATCAAGCAAGGGCTTGCCAATGCCGAAGCTGCCGATAGTGGAAAGGCTCCCGACTCTGAGAAGAACAAAAAGAAAAGTCGCGGAAAGGCCGATAAGGATATGCGTAAGTATAACCAGTTGGTTGTCGTGGCCGACTTTGGCGACAACGACAATAAACTACAACAAGAAACGAAAGAAAAGATTCGCGGTCGTGTGCAAGACTCCGACATCGCTGTCGACGTAGAGCCAGTCTTTTCGCTCACATTCTTTGCGGCCGACACGCTACTGCCCAATGCTCGCTACTACAAAAAGTCTGTGCAAGACTACAATGCTCTGCGTCTTACGCCGCGTCAGCTCGTCATCTCCAACCGAGAATATGCCACAGACAACGTAAGTGTGTCCATCTACGAAGAAATAGCCAATCTTAGCCGCCAAATAGAGCAAAGCCCTCGAGATCCTAATCTCTACGTATGTCGTGCCACGCTCTATGCTGCCGTCATGAACTACAACTCTGCCATTGCCGACTATAGTGCTGCGTTGCTCATTTCCCCCGATAATATAGACGTCCAAGTCAATGCTCTCTTTTGTCGTGCTGCCACTCGCTACAAGATGGTCGAGACGCTTCGTAGCATGGACTCCGACCCTACTTTTGGCTCCGAAAACAGTATGTTGAGTGGTGTGCGCAACGACGTTACCATACTCGACTACGACCTCATCCGCCAAGACCTCGAAAAACTCATCAAGCTCGAGCCCGACAACGAGTTCGCCTACTACAACTTAGCTCTTGTCTGTCTTGCACGCCGACAGACCAATGAAGCTGTTGACTTCCTTAACAAAGCTATCGAATTCAACCCCACATTTGCAGAAGCCTTCTTCAACCGTGGCATTGTCGACCTGCACATCGGCAACGAAAAATCAGGCATTGCCGACCTCAGCAAAGCTGGCGAACTCGGTCTCTTCAAAGCCTACAACGTCATCAAACGCCAGCGTGGTCAGCAAGTCGACGACGAAGAGTAGGGTGTTTGACATCATTATTTTATTAAGTTACCTGTGACTATGTCTATTGAGGTAGACTCTGTAAACTTGTATTTTTTGAGTTCTGTTATCAAATTATCTATCTGACTATTGTTGCAGTCGATAACATCGTCAAGTCCGATAATATCTCCTATGCCAATTTTCTTTCTGACAGATTCAGCCTCTTTTTCGCTTAATGTCAGTAGGTAGCATTTGGCCTTTCTGTGGACATATTTGAGTGCAATAGCTTCCAAATCGGCTTGTTTGTAGCGTTCTCTAAGGCTTGTCTTTAATGATAGACATATAGGTGATGCCTTTGAGTATAAAATCGTATCAAACTCAATATTTGGTACGAAGGCAACTTTTGCTTGTGTGTAAAACGGCAATATTTGTTCTCTGTGCAATAGAGTGTATATAATCAATTCAAATATTGCCCCATTAACCGATTTCTCGGACGTTGTGGTCCATGTAAATTTTATATACCTATCCCAATAGTAGTGTATATAGTCATGTGGTTTGTCGTATTTTATTGTTGTGAATGGCTTACTTGTAAGATTCTCAAATATTTCAGAGACTTTCGACTCATTTTTGATGATGTTAGTATCTTTTAGCACGCTCATAATATCTTGAGGATTTTTAGTAAACGTTCTGCTGTCGCTTGTATTGCTGGTATCGCTACCGAATTGCCAAATTGTTTATAGGCAGAAGCGTCTGCAACAACTATTTTAAATTCATCTGGAAATCCCTGCAATCTTGCCCATTCTCTCGGAGTCATCCTTCGCAAGCCTTCTTTGTTTACTGTTCCTTTTATTCGTGTAACTGGTGTTAAATCTTTTTGTCGAAAATCTATAACTAAATTCCTCTCTCTGCCCATTCCTCCTACGACAATGGCATTACTAATTGCGTCATCGGCAATTATTTCATAGCCAAAACCATGACCTGCAGCCTCATGTCTTCTGCGATGTTCTTTGAGCGTCTGAATGTATTGTGTCGACAAATAATATTTTGCAGAAACTGGCTGATCTTCTCTAACATCAAGAAAACATTTCCTTTTCCCAACGGGTGTAATTGGTGTAGGATATTTAAATCTCTGTGTATCAACATTAAGGTCTTTTCTAAAACCAATTATGTAGACACGTTCTCTATGTTGTGGCACACCAAAATCAGCTGCGTTAACCAATTGTGGTGGCACTACATCATAACCTGCTTTGTTAAGATGATCAACAATTGTTTTAATCGTTTTCCCTCTGTGAGTATTTTGAGCATTTCAATAGAATCTTCCGCACCGGAAGCAAGTACTGCTTCCTGCAATTCAGGCAGTGCAAAATGGTAAACGCAATCAATATCGCCTGTGCCTAACGCAATAGACGCAAGTCTTGAAGGTAACGGTTCAGCGGTTACTACAACAATATGGGGTAAATGACCTTTTCTATTTCGAATCAATCCAAGTGCTTCCGTACGGCTGTTTTGTGCTCTATCACTTCTTATTGTCCATTTTGCAGAAATTGAGGCATGTAAAATGGGCAATCCGCCATTCTCTTTCCTCAAATCCGCCCAAGTACATACATTATCATCGACAATCAGTTTGCTGGCGTTTATTACTTTATCCTCCTCAGTCTCACGGTAAACCACAACGTCCGGCGCGACCATATAATCATTACCTAAACTCGCGGCTAATTCCGCATTCTGCCTGACAAAAGCATTTAGTGAATCCAAATGTGCATATTGAGCGAAACTGCTTGTCTTGATAGCATTTCTATTTCCTAATTTAGTAATATGCCATTTACCCGGACGCAGATTTTGCAAGTGTGGGAATGTCGCCAATAGGAACTCCATGTTTATCTGCTCGAACTTTGCTCCAGACGATTGACCTACGATTTTCTCATGCACTTCCGCCATCAACTTTTCGGCAATATGCCGCGCAATAAACTTAGACAATTCCGAAGACTTGTCTGCATTGCTTGGAACATTGTTGTTGTCAATGGTCAAGACATTACTCGTTAGCAACTGTTTGTGATAATTCTTCCTTGCTTGCGATATTATTGATTCCATGGTCTAAAACTTTTACAATTTGTAAACCTACTGCTTTTGCCACGGGGGGCGGGAAGGCATTCCCAATCATGCGACAGGCTCTTGTCTTTTTGTTGCCAAAATTCCACTCGTCAGGAAACCCCTGAATACGTGCAATCATTCGTGGTGTGAGTTTTGGCAAACCGATAAAGTCAGGTTCGGGAGCAGAGTCTGCCACTCCATTTCCATTTACCCCCATTGCTTCCCACGCTTTCCTTGCACGCGTCGGTCCCAAATCAGGTCCTCCATGTTTTTTACTGCCTCCAACAATAGTTGGCGCAATAGAATTTGCTTTTTCTTTCCATTGCCCAGCTTCTTTCCATCCGTTTTCAGCCATTAAGTCATACAGAACTTCTCCTACAGACGGATGAGCATTTCCGACTTTTGATGGGTATGTGAAAGTATCCTCCAATTGTTTCGATATGCCAATAATTACAACACGTGGGCGTAATTGTGGCACGCCGTAGTCAGACGCATTCAGTAATTTAATATGTGCGGAATATCCTAACTGTCTCAACTTAGTCATTATGGCATTTCTGTACATATCAAACGAAGGAGACAAAAGCCCTCTAACATTCTCAATCATAACCACTTTTGGCTGAATCTCCTCTACCAATCGCAACATTTCAGGAAACAAGTCGCGTTCATCATCAGCTCCAAGCTGTTTTCCTGCAATACTAAAGGGAGGACATGGTACGCCTCCTGCCAACAGATCAATTTTACCTTTGTATGGTTTACCATCAAAGACGCGAACATCTATGCATTGGACATTCCATTGAGGGCGGTTGGCTTTAAGGCATTCACAATACTCGCTTTCATATTCAACGAGTGCGATATGCTCAAAACCTGCTTGTTCCAGACCTAAAGAGATCGGAAGAGCACACGTCTGAACTCCAGTCACACTTGAAT
>CALAVC010000011.1 GCA_937892095.1 uncultured Bacteroidales bacterium
GCATAGCCAAAGCCCGCAAGGCAGGTCATTTTGTCATCGTACGTGTAGACAAGAATGGTGAACGCGTACCACTGACCATAGCCGGTTCGGACATCACCAAAGGCACTATAACCCTTGTGGTACAGCGTATAGGAGTTTCGACGTACAAGCTTGCAGAACTTGGCGTTGGAGACTGCATTGAAGACGTGGTGGGTCCTCTTGGCAGAGCCACAAAGATTGAAAAACAAGAGGGTACGATTCTTGCGGCTGGTGGCGGTGTCGGCGTAGCCCCCTTGCTACCTATAATTGAAGCACACCACAACATTGGCAATCGTGTTGTTGCTGTCTTGGCTGGTCGAACGAAAGACCTGATAATACTTGAAGAACAAGTGCGTCGTGTGGCCGATGATGTTATTATAATGACCGATGATGGTTCGTATGGCAAGAAAGGACTGGTAACCGCAGGTATGGAAGAGGTCATACTCCGCGAGAAAGTAAGCGAGGCTGTCGTCATCGGTCCTGCCATAATGATGAAGTTTGGCGCGCTGACAACAAAGAAATATGACATCCCTACGGTAGTAAGTCTCAATACAATAATGGTAGATGGAACAGGCATGTGTGGTGCATGTCGCGTATCGGTTGGTGGTAAGACACGCTTCGTGTGTGTCGATGGTCCTGAATTCGATGCACATCAGGTAGACTTCGACCAAATGCTCAAGCGTATGGGCGGCTTTCGCGAATGCGAGCAATCAGCCTTTGAAAGCTATAAGACGAGCAAATAAAACAATTTTCGTAAGGGTAAAAACAAGAGCATAGACCAAAGAACTATGGCAACAATACAAGAAATTCGCAAAGCACAGCGCGACGAAGAATGGCGCAAGCAAGTGCGCGACAGCATAAAGGCCAAAGACCGCATGGCAATAGAGCGTGTAAAGATGCACGAGGCCGACCCCGAAAAACGTTCACACTCCTACGTAGAGGTCAATGAGGGACTTACGCTCGACGAGGCTCGCAACGAGGCAAAGCGTTGTCTCGATTGCCCCAACCCCTCGTGTGTAACAGGTTGCCCAGTGGAGATTAACATCCCGACATTCATAAAAAACATCGAGCGTGGAGAAATTCTCGAAGCAGCCAAAGTGATAAAAGAAACAAGTACGCTGCCAGCCGTATGCGGTCGAGTCTGTCCACAAGAAAAGCAGTGCGAGAGTCAATGTGTGTATAACAAGTCGAAAAAAGCACCTGTGGCCATTGGCTATCTCGAACGCTTTGCTGCCGACTACGAACGTAATAGTGGCAAAGCAGCATTGCCCGAAATAGCGGCAAAGAAAGGCATAAAAGTAGCCGTCATCGGCTCTGGTCCTGCTGGTCTGACTTGTTCTGGCGAACTTGCCAAGATGGGCTACGACGTAACCGTGTTTGAGGCACTTCACGAAATTGGTGGTGTGCTGAAGTATGGCATACCCGAATTTCGTTTGCCAAACGACATCGTAGACTTCGAGATAAACAACTTGAAGAAGATGGGTGTCAAGTTCGAGGCCGACGTAATCGTGGGCAAAACAGTAACCATGGACGAGCTACGCGAAGAAAGTTTCAAAGCATTTTTCGTAGGCAGTGGTGCTGGTCTACCACGCTTTATGAATATTCCGGGCGAGAACTACAACGGCATAATGAGTTCTAACGAGTATTTGACTCGTGTCAACTTGATGCATGCGGCCGATAGTGCATACGATACGCCTGTCATATTCGGCAAGAATGTGGCCGTAATCGGCGGTGGCAACACTGCTATGGACTCTGTACGTACAGCACGTCGATTAGGTGCTGAGCGTGTCATGCTTATCTATCGTCGTTCGGAAGCAGAAATGCCAGCTCGTCTTGAAGAGATACACCATGCAAAAGAGGAGGGCATAGAATTCCATACTCTCTGTAATCCTGTTGAGTATTTGGCAGACGAGAAAGGTCGCGTGTGCGCCATGAAGGTTCAACGAATGGAACTTGGTGAGCCCGACGAAAAAGGACGACGTAAACCAGTACCTATTGAAGGTGCAATTGACGAAATCGCAACAGACCTTGTTGTAGTGAGCGTAGGTGTATCGCCAAACCCAATGATACCTAATTCGCATCCCGACATCAAGACAACCGAGCGTGGAACGCTCGAAGCTAACGAAGGACTGCAGACCTCGGTTAGTGATGTGTTTGCTGGTGGCGACATCGTACGTGGTGGTGCAACGGTTATCCTTGCTATGGGCGACGGACGTAAAGCAGCAGCTTCTATAGACAACTACTTGCAGAGCAAGTAAAAGTTTTTTTGCATAAAATTGAAAAGAGCCGAAAGAAATCTTTCTGGCTCTTTTTTATTGGATTATATTCAGTTTAGACGTTGGTAAATCTAATTTGCAGAATTCAAGTTGATAATGCAACGCTTTCGAATTCGAAATTAGCAATTAACCAAATACAACTGGCTCATGAAAACATTCAAATTGCTCCTTGAAAACTGTATAGCAGTATATCCAAATTTTGCCAAGTTATTTGAGGAAGAAAGACATAGCAAAGAAGAGAATCAAGAAATTGATTGTTTCTTTGGCTTTGGTGTGTCTTATGCTGTATTCTTCATTGGAAATGACTGTTTGAATGAATTTAGGCTTTACAGGCGCAATGGCGAATTGGTGTCTATAGCTAAGCTACTGAAGGGTCAAAGAGTGAACCGATATTGGAAACATCAATTCGTATGTAGAGATTACAAGGGCAATGATTTGTTCAAACCCAATATCGGTAAGGTTCTTGCGTTTTACGAGTTCGTCCAGAACAATAGAGACTCGTTGATAACAAGGGAGTCTTGCAACGTATGCCAAAAAGAATTATGGCAGCAGTTCTATTCCTCTCAAGACGAATTGATACGGTCGGCAAGTATGCCATTTGTTAACTATCCTGCCATAGAGATAGAAACGGACCCACAATGCCAATTGGCTAGTATTCGTTTTACGTTAGCCGCCAGATTAACAAGTATGTCCCAATACATTCTTCAAGTTTCTTTCAATAATGGAAGAATACAAAACATCACTGATTGGGGATCTAAGAACACATTCAATGTCATCTACCCACAAAACAAAGGGAGTGTATTCATCTTTCAGGATTTCAATGGTAACACATACGATATAAAAACAAATAGTGATGCTAACGTCCATAGTAATATATGCATAAAAGGATTCTCTGAATTTTGGAAGAGTGGAAGACAATCTGTTGATTACTATACCAATATCGACTTTGAAAAAGAAATGGAGTCGAAAGGTGTATTCATAAGGCAACAAAGAGAATTACTCTGTGAAGACGAGAAGATGCTTGCATGGCTACCCACAATCAATTTCCATATTAAGCAAGAATGCAACATGCATTGCAGACATTGCTTTGCTGAGTTTGGTGACATACAAGGGAAATGCGTTGGGTTTGACGATGCTAAGTCTATTATATGTGAAATAGGCAGTATTCCAGCATTCAGAAAGATTACATTTTCTGGAGGAGAACCAACGCTATTCAAGGGGATAGAAGACCTGCTATGTCTTGCTCATGATTGTGGATTGAAAACATCCATAGTTACTAATGGCTCAATTATCAAGCAGAATAAGCAGTTGTTAGAAAAGATTGCTAAGTATACTGATATAGTAGCATTTAGCATAGATAGCTTCGATGATGAGCAAAACAGACGCATCGGTAGATATTATGGTAATGACAAGTCCGTCATACGCTTTGACGAATGGCTATCTTTAGTCCAAACTATACGCCAAATCAATGATAAAGTAAGGATAAAGATTAACACTGTTGTCACTAAGATCAATTGCAACGAATATCTTGTAAATAAGATAAAGGAATTATCGCCAGACCGTTGGAAAATCCTTAGAATGATGAATGTTGAAGGACAGTATGATGAGAACAATGCCAAGGAGATAATTCCATCTGATGAGGAGTTTGATGCGTTTGTAAGGAACAACAAAACGGACGAGGATTGGATTGTGATTGAAGGTGAAAATGTCATGAAAGGCAGCTATATAATGATAGCGCCAGATGGAACATTATTCAACGATGTAAAGAACCATCATGAGTACAGTGCTCCCATACTAAAAGTGGGTCTATGCAATGCTTTAGAGTCTACACCTATGATAAGGTCTAGTTTTTATGGCCGCAAAGGAGAGTACTAATGGAAAACATGTTATCGTAAGGATATGAATACCGATGCTAAGTTCAGGTTTGCTCATCTCGACAATGACAAGGAGATTATCCACATTAATGAAGTAAATAGCGATGTGCGTAATAACCATAAATTTTGGTGTATAGGCTGCGGAGGGGAATTAAAGGCAGCACTGGGGAATAAGCGTATTCACTATTTCAGCCACAAAGTAAACGAGTCACATTGTAGTAGAGAAACTTACTTACATAAACTAGGCAAGCAAAAGGTTATCTCCGCATTTAATACCCAAGAGCAATTTCCCATCGTACTACGCTCGCGAAATAAATGCGAACGCTATCCAGAATGCAATCTCAAGAAGTACGTTAAGGGGTGTACTGAAACTGGTGATGTCCTTATAGATCTAAAAGAACATTATGGTAGATGCGAGGAAGAGTATGGACATAAAGGGTTTGTAGCAGATGTTGCCTTGATTGCCAAAGAGGAACACCGTTCTCCGATATTCATAGAAATAGTTGTCACTCATAAATGTAGCGAGGAAAAGCGTCAATCTGGAATACACATTATAGAATGGACAATAAGTGATGAAAGTGATGTTGAACGCATGCTATTCATGCAGACAAGACCAAATATTGAGTTCATAAACTTCAACGACAACAAGCCGCGCTATTTGCCAGAACCTATCATGTTAGACAAATTCTATGTCACGAATATAGGAGGACGACTAATCGCTTCGATGGATAGCAGGTGCATAAAGTGTCATGAACAGAACAAGAGAACTAAAGAGAGTTCTGTTTTAGAGATAGTATCAAATGATGTTGAACATGACGCTAGGTATTTCGGCAATATAGCTATCGGTATAGCTATTAGAAAACTCGGGGATAGATTTAAGTGGTGCGGAGCCTGTGTTAGGACATTTAGATGCACACCTACATTGACTCAAACAAAAGAAGATGGGACAGTAGTTAGGCAAGCAATCAAGAATCCCGATGGCTCTTTAGCAGCGTATTGCAATGACTATAGAGTTGATTCTGGATTACAGCAACGATTGATCCGCCAATATAGCAATGAGAACTACAATATTGTTTATGAAGAATGTACTAACGAAGATATGTCTTTGACGTAGAAAAATTGTCTTTGTTTACTTAACACACACATTACAAGTCATTTTAGAATCAGCTTAATATGCCATCAAGAAGTAACATCGAGCAAATCTCATTCACAGAGAAGGTGAAAGCCGCATTTGATGAACAAGACGCATTTCTCAAAATGGAACATGAACAGCAGAAAGGTTATTTGGAAGAAAAGCGTCTTGAACCCTTTTGGAAAGTGCAGAATTCAAGTTGATAATGCAACGTTTTCGAATTCGGATTTCGTCATTTCTTTGAACACTTCCAAAGGCGTTTTAAAGCCGAACCTTTTCCTTGGTC
>CALAVC010000012.1 GCA_937892095.1 uncultured Bacteroidales bacterium
ACAGATAATCAGTGATATATGCAATAGTTGCTATTAAGTTGCGGATATGCATTTTTGAGAATGATCCTTATTACATGCCATAGTTATATCTTGTTTATAAAATCAGAAATGTTTGTCAAATTATATATGCTTGGAATAATGGAATACGCTTCCTGAAGTTTATTCTTTGCACTTTTCCAGCCAACGCCATTGTAATCCAGACGAACTCAAAACCCTTAACTGAATTCACTTTAGGAGCAATATCCGAATATGAACGCGCAACCTCATTAAGTTTGCTGCCTCCACCACTATAGAAATTGACTTCTAAAAGATAAGTTTTTCTTCTGTCTCAATCACAAAATCAAAACGCTTTTCATCGTCCCCAAGGACTTCCGTAATCTCGGTCCATTCACTGGAATACACTTCCTGACGATAAGATACACTATTCTCGTCAAGAATGCGTGCTACCATCCCCTCCATTACATGACCACTTCGGTTCTTGCGGGCATTTGTGTCCAAACCTGTTTCAATTCCGAATACGTAATCAACCAAATCATTAATTTTCTTTGACTGAAAAATCTCTGCCAAACCTGTATCCTCCAAAAATTCCATTACGCCTTCTATAGATTCAAATAGCGTATCAAGTACGACACATTGACCAAGATTATTAAGAACTTTCCTTTTACCTTCACTACGGACTGCTATAAGGATATCCATTACATTGAAAGCCGACTTATCGCGATTCCATATCGTTTCTACTGACTTTCGTAAGTCAGTAGAACCAATAAGGCTGTTCAACATACAAAGGCTTAGCTTAATATCTTCTACATTCTGCGAAATCTTATCAAAATCACAGAAGAAATCTAGCGTCTGGTTCGTCTCTTGAAGTTGAGACATAAATAACTCAAATTCTTCTTGAGTATGTGCTGCCATACCTATACTGTGAGCTTTATTTGTTTGGTCTCTATGTAATTATGCACAAGAATCTCGGTTAGTTTGCCGCGCTTCTCTGGGTTCGCATTCACGCTGCGCGAAGCCCAAACACGCTCAATTTCATATTGCAAATAGAGGTCGTCGAAGAACATATCTTTGCAATCGGAATTGCTAAGCATAAACTTATGTCCTGCCGCAGAGACTTGGTCACAAAATGCTTTCAAACGGCGTTGCGCAACATCGTTGAACGCTTCTTTTGCATAGTCGTTGAAGCTACTTGTATTGCTCAAAGGACGATAGGGCGGGTCGAAATAGAAAAATGTATTTCCGTTTGCTCGTGTAAGCGTTTGTTGATAGTCACCAGTCATTATTTCGACTTTTTGTAGGATCTCACTATCAGCATAAATAGTAACAGGGTCACAAATTGTTGGAGTTTCGTATTTGCCAAATGGAACGTTGAAAAGTCCAGATTTGTTTACTCTGTACAAACCATTGAAACAAGTGCGATTGAGGAAGAAAAAGAGCGTTGTGTTGCGTATTGGATCCAACGATTTATAGTTGAACTCACTACGCATCAACAAGAAGAATTCTTTGCGTGCCTCTTCTGTTTTTAGCGCATAATATTCAGTTTGGATACGCTTCAATGCATCAATCAATGCATCGGACTGTTCCTTGACCATTTGGTAGCATGTGGTCAAGTCGCTGTTTATGTCGTTAATTATCGCTGATTTGATATTGGGGTGAGTCTGTAACATGTGGAAGAGCATAGCACCCCACCTACAAATGGCTCAATGTAAGTAACATTCTCCCATTGGTCAAAGTCAGCAGGAAGCAGTGCTTCGAGTTGGTCAATGAGTTGCGTCTTTCAGCCCACCCATTTGACAAATGGTTTAGCTTTCATGAATCATTATTTATTATACAAAATAATGAAAATTCTTCGGATAATTTGCTCCCTTCTAAGTTGGAATAAATTGGAGATGTCATTGACACTCTCACTCTGACGGCAACGACAACTAAGAAGTAGCGCAGTCCATAACGCCGCAGCAGGCGACACTTTTCGCCAACACGCTCTTCGAGGCGTTCAACGTCTGGAACGGCACGGACACAGATGTCATCAAGTCGGTAATCTCCAAACTCAACAACGGCAAGGACTGGCTCGCCGTCATCAAGGCGTTTGGTGTCAATCCATACGGCACGACAGGCACACCATGGTTTGGCGATGGCATACAGTTGGATCTCGTAGGCTGGTGCCGCAAGGAACTCAGCGGTTCGCTCATGCAAGAGATTGAGGATAAGCTTAGTAGGTATGGAATCAACATATAACTGCAAGTGGATAATTCTACTCGCTACTGGCATAGCTACGACTGCGGCTGGCATCATCGTCTGCCGCAAATACAGGACTCAGATTATGAACCTCGTTGACAAGACAAAACTCGCTCTCGTGGGGCGAACCATAAACAAGATAATCGTGCATTGCACGGCGACACGACCTTCGCAGGCATGTACCGTCGAACTGATTGACAAATGGCATCGTGAGAGGGGCTTCGACTGCATAGGCTATCACTACGTCATCTATCGTGATGGCTCGGTGCATGAAGGTAGACCTCTAAGTAAGGTCGGTGCACATTGCGTTGGGCAGAACTCGGACTCCATCGGCATCTCATATTGCGGTGGCGTGGCTGAGGATAGAACGACTCCGCAAGACAATCGCACGGAAGCACAGAAAGCATCTCTCAATCAGCTCATCAAGGAACTACGTCAGGCATACGGCAACATCCCTGTGTATGGACATCGTGACTTTGCCAATAAAGCCTGCCCATCGTTTGATGCAAAATCAGAATTCAACTAAAACTCAGAATCATGGCAACAAAGAAAACCACAAGGCGCAAGACTTCGACTTCGCGCACCTACAAGAAGCGCACTACAGCAAGCAAGGCAACAGCTCGCAAAACAACCAGACGCACGACAAGAAAGAAATCCGCATCCTCTGTAAGCGGATCAGTAAAGCGAGCCATCCGCAAGGCAGGAGCTATCGTCCGAGCCGCAGTCCGTGCCAAGACCCACAACGAGAAAGCAGCTCGCAAAGCAGGCCGTGCCGTCCGTGGAGCAGCACGCCAAACCATCAAGAAGAACGCAGGTTCTTCAGCCCTCAACGGTGTCAGGCACACAAGGACTCGTCGCAACTATCGCCGTCGCTAGTGCATTATTCTTCATAGCAACCAGGAAATAACAAGAAACGCTGATGCGCAACCCACATCAGCGTTTCTCAAATATCATCATCCATGAACCCAACCAACACCGCCCTCATGCTCGCCCTTCTGTCCGAGCAAACCACACCAACCATCGTAGAAGAAATCTCCGACACCCTAATGTATGTCGGCTATTGTTTGCCAACGACCACAGGCTACGACGATCCTACCTGGCTTATCCGTCGCGTCAAGAAAACCATCAACGAAGACGGCTCATCCCTCCAGACCATCATGTACCCTAATGGGGAACGTAGGTATAATCAGAAGTGGTCTGAACGGGCGGAGTTGGTGTATGGGCATAGCGGTTCTTGGGAAGAAAATAGTTAAAATAGCCTCTAAAATTATTTAGACTCTGAATAAATTACACCTCCTATTCTTTGCGAAAAAGAGGTGTTTTTTCTTATATTTGTACCACGCTTAAAGGTCATTCTCAAGCTACCAAATCTTTGTAAATTATGTTACTGACTTGATACAAATGTTTGTAACTAATTGATTTACAAGCAGTATTCTAATTGATGTCCATCTAATCACCCTCCTTGCCCACGATTTGGCTTCTGATTGTCCGACGAACCTTTGGCATCGTCGGTTTGCCGTTGGTTGCATTCCGTTGCAAGTGTTGTTTGATACTGTGCATAGCTATATGCTTTTAGTTGCGCCTACTTGCGTTTGACATTGAACTTAATTTTCTTGCCCTGAGCAATGTCTCGCTCGTTCTGACGGATAAGTGCATTGTGAATGCTGATGGCTGTTGCAGTCTGATTCTTACTGCGAGGCTTGCCGATGAACACATCGGGATTGGCCTTGCAGAAAAGACAAATGTCATACTTGCTTTTGAATGGCGCATCCGGACCCTCGTACAATCGAGGATCACTTCGTTTAATTATCTGATAAGCCGTTGCAAACCCCAGATACAAGTCCTCCTTGCTGTCTTCTTCGCCTTCAAGTTGATGCTCTGACACTTTAGCGCTTATGGCCTCACTCAATGCGCCCGTCTGTTCGCTGAGAGCTTACTGAACAGACTTCTTCACTGTCTTCTCGATGATAGACAGGAATGGGCGCATCATAGAATTGAAATCTTCTTCCATGACAAAGTTGTATTATGTCCGCAACTGGTTCTGCTCGGTTGCAGAAACGGTTGCAAACGGTTGCGTCCTTGCGGACGTGAACTGTCTTGTTGTTAAAATTGCAACCGACTGCAATATTTAGGTTGCATTAAGTTGCACAATTCAAATTAACCATATAACTTTGCCACGTGATAACTAGTATATACAAAGTTATATGGCGCATTTGAGGTCGCAAAGTTACTTAATTACTCTCTAATTACGTAGCTTTGCGGGCACTTTTTGTATTTTTATTCCTTTTGAAATGGCAGGTCAGAATATCGTAGATCGCTTGATGATTATGTATGAATGCGATACGCAGGCGAAGCTTGCGCAGAAACTGAACTTCACTGAGGCGTGCATCTCGACGTGGCGAAGCTCTGGTAATGCCAATTTGAACACGGTGATACCTCAAGCGGTGGCTATGGGCATCAATCTGAACTGGCTCGTGACGGGTATCGGCGAGAAGAAAATCGCCTTCGGACGTAGAAACAAGGATGACGAGGCGAATGCGGCTGTGACACTCGCCAAGCGCGAGGTGGAACGTCAGAAAGTTCAGGTCGAAAAGCTGACCGACCAGAATCAAAAACTCTTCGACATAATCGTCGGTCTGCAAGACGAACTCAAGAAGAAGGACAAGGTGATTGAGCGCAAGGAGAAACAGATTGAGCGTCTAATCGAGAAGATTGGCGAGAAATAGCGATTCGACCCATATTTTACTGAGGTTCGACCTTGCTTCTTAGTGGTATTTGTAGCCTTTGCTCAATCAATACCACAAAGCATTTCAATAGTGCCCAGTTGATACGAGTCAAAACTCAATCGCTCATCAATCAAGACACAACGATCCTCAGTTTCTACCCAATAGAGACGCAATAGATACGTAATTACAACATAATTATGACATGGTCATGACGAGGTAATATCGCAGTTGAGTCATAGTCTCGACGTAATTAGTCATGTCTACCTACACTTCGATATATCTACCTCTATCGAATGTAAGATGCTCATTGTGGAATGCGTACCCGAATTGGTTGCAGATGCAATGCGTTTTGCCTATGGTCTTTTCGATATTGCGATGAGAGTGTCCATAGATCCAGAAATCAATTCCGCTTTGCTCTATGTAGTCGGACTGTTCGACGGTGAAAGCGCCATTGATTTTGCTTCCTTGAAACTCTTGCGCCATAAGCTGATATGACGGAACATGATGCGTGACGACAATCTTATATTTTGCATCACTCTCCGCAACTGACTTCTTGATAAACTCCAAGCATCGCCTGTGTTCCCGATTGAAGTCGGAGAAAGTAAACATCTCCTCGCCATAAAGAATACGTCGAAAATCGCTCACGCATTGCTCGGTGACGTAAGCATCCTTCAAGTCGATATTCGCCCACAAGGTCGATACTATGAAGTCCACATTTTCGATTCTGACAACAGTGTTATAGTAGTAATGCACATTGTGTCGTATTTCGCCGATCAATCCGTCGTGCATTGTGGTCAAGTCGTAGTATTTATAAAACTCATGATTGCCCAAGGCCACGATGACCTGTTGGTAGTTTTCCGATACCCAATCCCAGAAAGGGTGCGTCCGATAATTGTCATCGCCAAGGTAACCTATGTCGCCAGCAAGCACGAGTATGTCGCCATTAACGCATAGTGGCTCTTGTCGCAGAACTCTCCAGTTTTCGGCAAACTCAATATGAAGGTCTGATGCAAACTGTATTTTCATGCCTATTACTTTACAATGAACGTACTCTTTAACGTATCGAGGTAGGCCTGTATCGCTTCTGCATCTCTATCCAACGCATCCTGTAACGATTGGCTTGGCAATTCCTTTTCTATTGCAGATACGTATTCCATCACGCTATCATAAACATACTGAGACACGGCTATTGGTTCAGGTATGGATGCTGTGGCAATAAGTTTCAGCACGTCGGTCTTATGTTTCTTGATGTCTTTCGTATTTACTTGTTTCCCGTTGGCCTTATCTTGTAGCAGATTCAGATATGCACGCGCTTTCAAGCAAATGAGAGCCGCAGGAGTGGCAATACGCAGCCCGTCTCGCTCCTCGCTATTAGCAACAGTAAGTTCATAGTTTTCTTCGTTCATCATTATGGCCGAAAGACTCGAAAGATCTTCCGACAACGGAATCGGCTCGATGCGAAAGCCCGAAGGTTCATCAAGCACGTTTGAGTGTCGCGACAATAATTCTATTTGCACGGGATAGCCAGCCTTATCGGTTGTGAATCTATATAGCGTGTAAGTAGGTGTCTTGTCATCCTTCTCGCGTTTGCCAGCTTTATATTCGCCATCCTTGATGAACTGCCAAAACGCATCGCCATATTCCTTGGTCATATTCTCTACGACCAGAATCATGTCAATGTCATTGGTGGCACGCGGACGCATATCGGTGTCACTCAAGACAATATCGCATGCTGTACCGCCAATAATCACATAGTTATCCTTGAAATTGGCGAAAGCCTCTCTGAACTTATCTAATCCTATTACCATAGTTTACTAATCATTGATTCTAATTCCTTTTCTATTCTTGGGTCTCGGTCATCACGTAGCGTGAGATAGAGCGACAACTGGTCCGCATAGTATTGGTATAACGGTGGGTAATTCCAAATCTCTATACAGATGTCGCCCTCGACATCATTAGCGTTGACAAAGGCGCTTCTGTCCGCCAGTCTATTATAGTCTTTAGCGTTCACCACGTACGTAGTCACTTCGTCTGGATTCAATGCCGTATAGTGAGCCATGGCACTGATGCCACCGTAAGTCAGTTGTTGTTTCGTTGTGACGCCATCGCAATATATCTTCTTTTTGACGGGGCTCTTCAAAAATGGCAACGTGCGCTCCCACACCTCTTTCTTGCTCCCATCAAATTGAATGTGCTTCACTCGATTCTCATCCATCTCAATTTTGCATAGCTGAAGGTCTTCAAAGTTCTTGAATGCCCTTGAAATCGTTACGTATGAGAACGGCATCTTAGTCTCTATATCCGCCATCGACCAGCCATTCAAATCGTCTATCTGCAAATGGTATAATAGGATGTATTGAGCGGAAGCCGACAGCTCTTCCGTTTTCTGTCGATTGCTATCTCTTGTATTGATGATCAAGAACGGTAAAAAGGCGAACTTGTTGGAGACGATAAAATACACACCTCTTTCTATGAGTCTATTCCGCTCTACAAATTGAAGATTATCAAACAAGAAAACGATGGGCAGTCGCAGAATGCTTTTTAAGCGATTTGCAAGTCGTGAGCAATCCATAGAGGCGTGATTCTCTTCCTTCTTTGCACTCAAAAGACAAAACGCCTTATCGTTGAATGCCGCTCTATAGAACAAAAACTTCAGTTTCGTGTCTATCGGAATGCTTTTCAACTCGCTGTCTTCAAATTGAGACAAAGACAACGCTTTGCCTGCTACTATAACATCGGAGACCTTCATCATTTTGTGCTATTTTCACTTTGTATGAAAACAGTACAAAATTGTAGAAAATACTTGAAAGTGCAAAGCTTTGAGATACTTTTCTGAAGCATACTAATCGTTATCTGCTTACTCCAAAGTGCATTAACCTCTACATTTACACATCCTCCCACTCTTTCCTTTGCGGTCTGAGACATCAAATCCAGACCGATAATGACCAAACGAAATAGAAAAAACGCCGCGCTCGATGGCGTATATACACCAGCCGCGAAGGGCGTGGAGACACTCGACACGCTCATTCCCGACTCGATGGACGAGGGAATGCGTTCGGCATTGGATCGATTGAACAATGCTCTCGGTGGTGACGTGGCGGGCTTCGTGTGTGCAAGG
>CALAVC010000013.1 GCA_937892095.1 uncultured Bacteroidales bacterium
CTATGGCGACAACTGCATAGCGCCCAAAGAGCGTTTCAATGCGCGCGAAGCCGTAGAATTATTAATCAACGTAGTTGGCGACCTCAACAATAAGTACGATACAGAGTATATAACAGACATTCTACTGGGCGTGGCGACAGACAACATAAAAAGCTATAGCCTACACAGACACGAACTATTTGGAAAAGGTGCAGACCACGACCGACGCTATTGGACATCGGTCATCCGACAATCGTTGGTCGAAGGCTACATTGCCAAAGACATTGAAAAATATGGACTACTACACCTCGGACCAAACGCAGATAAACTCGACACAGACAAAAGCCCCATAATGTTCTGTATCGACCGAGAGTTTAATGGACAAGAAGACGAAGAGCTGACAGTGGGCTCACCCACATCGGCTCTTGACGAAGGACTTTTGCATGCTCTCAAGCAGTTGCGACTACGCATGGCAGAAAAGAACCACACACAACCTGGATTTATTTTTGCCGATTACATTCTCGACCAAATGGCGACATTCTACCCCATAAAAGACGAGGAGTTCCTAAAACTAATGAACGTCAACGAGACGCAACTTAAAAAATATGGGAAGCCATTTCAAGAGTTCATCGCCAAATATGTCAAAGAAAACGAAATCGAACGCCCACAAGACTTTTTCTACATAAAGACAATAGCCAAAAAGTCGTCTAAACTGCCCGAAATAATAAGTGGGATAGACCGTCACACACCACTCGACACCCTTGCCGACAACTTGGGGATAACAATGGATGAATTGCTCAACGAAATAGAAAAATCAATCATCCGCCAAGGGAAAGGCGTCAAACTCGACTACTATCTCTACGACCGCTACGACCAAGACTCCATAGAGGACGTGCTGATTTACTTTAAAGAAGCACCAGACCCCGACATACACCTTGCAATGAAAGAGTTTTCGGGCGATGACTATCCCGAAGAGCTCATTAGACTGGTCAAGATAAAATTTTCGACCGAAGAGGGACAATATTCTTAACTTAGCACACAAAAGTCAAGAAAAACAACATGTTCATAATAGGAATAGCAGGAGGCTCAGGCTCGGGTAAGACAACGGTAGTGAACAAACTAATAGGTCGACTTGAGAGCAAAAGTGTTGCTGTAATTTCGCAAGACGCATACTATTACGACGCTGCACATCTACCACTGGAAGAAAGGCGCAAAATAAACTTTGACCACCCAGACTCAATAGAGTTTAGCCTACTGACACAACACATTGAAAAACTACGCCAAGGGCAAAGTGCAGAAATCCCGACATACTCATTTGTCAGCTGCACACGTCAAGAGCAAACAGAAGCGATAGAGCCATGCAACGTGCTTATTGTTGAAGGCATTTTTGTGCTTGCGATGGCTGAGGTCCGCAAATATTTCGACTTAAAAGTTTTTGTCGATGCGGACGACGACGATCGTCTTGCGCGACGCATCCTTCGAGACATCGCTGAGCGTGGGCGTACGGCTGAATCTGTCATATCGGACTACACCAATAAGGTCAAACCGATGCATTTGCAGTTCATTGAACCATCAAAAAGGTTTGCAGACATTATCGTGCCACAAGGTGGACACAACGAACGTGCAATAGATATTTTACATCAGTATATTGCCAATTTTGCCAACGAGACAGACAAGTGAGGAGAAAATTTAGTGGCGCAAAGTGTTTTTAGTCGACATATTTTTGCATTTTAAAAATATTGACATAAATTTGCACCCGTTACGCTGAAAGGCATAACAAATGGTCGGTTGGATGAGTGGCTTAGTCTACGGTCTGCAAAACCGTCTACGGCGGTTCGAATCCGCCACCGACCTCCGCCTAACCTCCGAGTCTGACAAATGATTCGGAGGTATTTTTATTTATGTAATCCGACAAAAAGACCACGCACAATGATAAACTTAAAGAAATCTGCAATATTACTCGGCATAGCCGTGGTATGCACAGAAGGCTTCGTGGCATGCGACGATGACGATGAGTTCTCGGCCATACACCAACTGCCAACCACGAGCAACAATGACAACCAACAGACAAACAACGGCTACGAAAAAACAGATCTTCTTGAAGCCAATAGGTTCGTCTACGAAGTAATGAGTACGTATTACTATTGGGTGGACGAAATGCCACATCTTAATTATCGACAGGAGAGCGACACAGAAAACTACTTTTATAAACTACTGTCTTCGAAAGACCGCTTTTCGTTCATATCTAACGATGCAGAAGCTGAAGCCGAAAGCGACCAAGGCATTGCGACATCGAAAGGTTGGCTATACACATTGGCCCGCATGGGGACAGATACCATTGCTGCTATTATCAAATATACATACGCTGGGTCTCCGTCGCGTAATGCAGACGTTCGTCGTGGCGACTTACTGATAAAGGTGGACGATGAACTGATGACGGCTAAGAACTACTCTACGCTGATGTCGAAAACGAGCGGGAAATATACTTTTTTGCGCTACGACGCAGAAAAAGATGAGCTCGTGAGCGTAGAGAAAGAGTTTTCAAACGCAAAAATAATTGAGAATCCGGTTGCAGAGACTTGCATACTCAACACAGAAAGTGGCACAAAAGTGGGTTATCTGCTCTACAATTCGTACAAATCGGCATTTAACGAATACTTGACCGAAGCAGCGAAAACGTTTGCTGCGGAAGATGTCAAAGATGTCATTCTTGACATACGCTACAATCAGGGTGGCGAATTGGAAGCATGCAGACACCTGTGTAGCTTGCTGGCACCAAAAGATGTTGTCAAAGAAGGCAAAGAGCTATTATTCTACGAATTCAACAGCATACTTTCAGAGATTGACGGATATAGTCGTCAGAACTACAGCGAGACGTTCATGAACGAGTTGGAAGAATACAATCTAAACCTTAACAAACTCGTTGTACTGACTGGCGGAAACAGTTATTCTGCTTCGGAAGCTACCATTTGGGGGTTGAAGCCGTATATGGACATTACAACCGTGGGCGACACGACGGGTGGAAAGAACAGCATGATGTTTGTCTTGACACCAGAAGATTTCGTAGACAACAACGAAAATCCGTATTATAGTTCGACAATTAACAATTGGTATATGGCACCAATTGTGGCTGTATATAAAAACTCTACTGGCGTAAGTTTCGACACCTCGAACGGCTATGGGTTGACTCCAGACGTCTACGTGGACGAGTTTAGTAGCCTACGTAAGGGTAGCCTTGGCGAGATTGGTACGACAAGCGACCCACTGACAGCTGCAGCCTTGAAATATATCGATAATGGTTATTCTGTTGATGGCAATAAGAGCCTACAACAGCCAGCCGAGAAGGTCTCAGAAATAGTTAGCGGAGGCTTCAATGGTCGAGGCGGAGCTATGGTCTACCCCAAAAATAAATTTAAAATAAAAAATTTTAAATAAAAATGCAACAATAGATAATTGCTTTTTAGACAATGAAAATATTCAAGTTCAAAAATATTTAGAACAATATTTCTTCCAAAATAATGAGTTTTTTTTAGATTTAAAAAGTGAATATAATTTTTCTTTTATTCAATTATCTAATGCAACAGTAGGAAAACAATATATGGCTATAAGATATTCTTATCCAGAATTCTTTTTAATAGAGAGGAAAAATCCAAGATATATAATTCCAAAGTTTTTAAATGTTTATACTTTGATGAATTTTTATTTTCCTTTTAGATATTTAGAAGAAAGAAAAGATTTTATAAGCATAAGTATATATACAATAACATTAACTAATTGGTATTTGTGGCTTTTTATTTTTTTAATCATTATTTTAATTTGCCTTAAAATATCAAGAGATATTACTGGCCCTTTAATTACCTTAAAAAAATCAATTGATCAAATGTCTTTTAACAACGAAAAAATATTTGAATATAAAGATGATCCTATAATAAATGAATTATTTGTAATGTGTAAAGAATTGGTCAATATAGATAA
>CALAVC010000014.1 GCA_937892095.1 uncultured Bacteroidales bacterium
GCAAGTAAAAAAAATCTGAAAAAAGACATTGCATTTCTCACGTCAGACTTGCAAACTTCGCTCTACATTGTCAATGTCATTCGAAGAACCATCGAATACGAAAAGGTAGAGTCTGTCGCTAAGAAAATTGAAGAATTTTGTAGCCAAAGTCTCAGTGCAATATCCAATCCTAATGTAAGTTTAGCCAAACCTACAGCAAAGGCTTTTTCTAAGCAAGGAAAGGAAGCTCTGTCCAAAGCCAAAAAAGACTATTCCAAAGCTCTCAAAGCTGCCTATAAGGCAATGCGCGAAAATATGATGAGCAAGTTCTCCGAACTTGCTAAAGAAGTCTCCGACCTCACAAAGTAGTCGCCTCTGCTCATAATGGTTTTATTACCAATCACAATAAAATCATAGCTTTTATATCTTAACGCATATACTATATGTCTATGCGTTAAGTTTTTTTCAGTTTTTTACCCACAAAACAAAACGATGCATAGGATAGCAGTCCTTGTCTCCTTTTCCTCCCTTCTTCTCTTCTCGTCTTGTAACGATGCAATGAAAGAGCAACAAAAACAATTCTATACAGAAGATAATGTCAATGTAGTCAACGGCAAACTCACACCCGAACTACTTTGGCAAATGCCTATGGTCGGTTCTCCTGCCGTTTCTCCCGACAATAAATTATTGCTCTTTACAGTCTCAAAAACTAACATAGATGACAACTCAACCGATACTGAAATCTATGTTGCTCCAACCGACAATTCTTCCAAACCATATAGGGTTATTTCGGCCGAAAGAAAGCACGTCAACCAACCTGCTTTTATGCCAGACGGCAAGATAGCCTACCTCCGAACTGCTCGCACCGAAAACAGCGAAGGTAAATACGAACAAATATCCCAATTATACATAGCCAATGCCGATGGTTCGCGACAAAAGAAATTAACATCCTTCCCCGAAGGTGTCGAAGCGTTTCTTTTTTCGCCATCAGGCAACAAGATAGCAATTGTCAGCAAAGTAAAAACAGACCAAAGTCTTGCCGAACGACATCCCGACATGTCCAAAGCCAATGTAATTATCGAAGATGATTTAATGTATCGACATTGGGACGAGTGGGAAGACGGCAAATTTAGTCATATCCACGTCGCCGATTTCGACGGAAAGTCAATTACCAACATCGTGGATATAATGCAAGGCGAAAGACATCATTCGCCATTGCGCCCATTCGGTGGAGTCGAGCAAATATGTTGGGATAACAATGGATCACGACTTGCCTATACGTCCAAAAAGAAAGAAGGCATAGCCTCTGCCTTGTCCACCAATTCCGACATATACATTTACGACTTGGCAACAAACACGACCACAAACATTTCGGCTCCTAACCTCGGCTACGACACCGAACCCATCTTTTCGCACGATGGCTCTGCAATATATTGGCTCAGCATGGAACACGATGGCTACGAAAGCGATCGCAATAGAATCTTTCGACACGATTTCACCACTAAAAAGACAACAGATCTGACAGAAAAAAGTGAGCTATACATACAAAGCTTTGCTCTTTCTGCCGATGATAAGAAGATCTATTTTGTGGCTAACGATGAGGGGTGCGATGCTATCTTCGAACTTTACGATGGTTCGGTTAGAAAAGTAACAACCGATGTAGCCGACTACTATTCACTTGCAGTCGCCGACGATTGTGTCTATGCCTTGCGCACTACAATGTTCGCTCCTCCCGATGTCTTCAAAGTCAGTTCGTCTGGCAACATCACCAACGTTACCAATGCTAACTACAACACCCTACAAAAACTCAATCTTGGCAATGTCGAAGAACGTTGGCTAACAACTACCGACGGAAAAAAAATGCACACGTGGGTAGTCTTGCCACCCAACTTTGACGCTCATAAGAAATATCCTGCACTTCTCTATTGCCAAGGTGGTCCTCAAAGCACAGTGAGTCAGTTCTGGAGCCGACGTTGGAACTTTGCTCTTATGGCTGCCAATGGATATGTTGTTGTTGCTCCCAATCGACGTGGTTTGCCCGGTTTTGGCATAGAGTGGAATGAACAAATCAGCAAAGACTATGGTGGGCAAAACATGAAAGACTATCTAACAGCCATCGACTCCATCGCCACCGAACCTTTTGTCGATGAAGAAAAACTCGGTTGCGTCGGTGCCAGCTATGGTGGATTCTCAGTCTATTGGCTTGCCGGACACCACAACAAACGCTTCAAAACGATCATTGCCCATTGTGGGATATTT
>CALAVC010000015.1 GCA_937892095.1 uncultured Bacteroidales bacterium
CGAAATACTTTTCTTATTAAGTCTAACCCTTTGGGTGCTTTGTGTAGTCTGTACAGTCAATGGGCAGACAGCCGTTAGCGGACAAGATTCTGTCAATCTGACATCCTTGCTTGGCGTCGTTGCACTCATTGGCACGTTCGGCATTGCAGGGCATGCCATATACATTTTTCGACACAGAAAACAATAAACTTATATGCACTATATAACCGACATTCTCTATTGGATTTCAACCGGACTGCTCGTTCCAGTCATCGTATTGCTAATCCTTCTTTTCTTGCGTTCTTTGCTTCTTCTCGGCTCTTTTTTCAGTCAGTATGTTAGCCACCTACGCACTTCTGCAAACGTTCGTTCTGCAGTCGAGGCCACCAATGTCTCAAACCTTGCCGACCTAGCAAACAGCTTGCGTGGCAAGGTCGACAATCGTACTTCGCAACTCCTCGAAAATCTGACAGCCAATCGTGCCAACGCCTCCATGATCGATAAGCTCATGAGCGACTACGAGATAAGCATAGAAGCCGACCTCGCAACCCCCAAAATGCTCTCCAAAATGGGACCTATGCTCGGTCTGATGGGGACACTTATCCCCATGGGACCCGCTCTCGTCGGTCTTTCGTCGGGCGACATAGCCTCTATGGCCTACAATATGCAAGTCGCTTTCGCCACCACCGTCATCGGTCTTTTCTCGGCTGCCGTCGGCTACGTAATCCTCCAAGTCAAGCAACGTTGGGGACTCTCTATGCTCAACAATATGGAGTTCATCGCCTCTGTTGCCAAACAGCCTAACAACCAGTAGCCATGCGACGCAAAATATTACGCGCCAGCGAAGACGACGACCCAATGGGCGTTGTTAGCAACCTTTTCGATGTGGCAATGGTCTTCGCCGTTGCGCTAATGGTTGCCCTCGTTACGCGCTACAACATGACCGAAATGCTCTCTGCCGAAGACTTTACCGTCGTCAAGAACCCTGGTAAGGACAACATGGAAATTATAACCAAAGAAGGACAACAAATCAATCGCTACACACCTTCTGCCGACTCCGACCCCTCCGATGGCAAGCGTGGCAAGCGAGTTGGTGTAGCCTACGAACTCGAAAATGGCAATATAATCTACGTGCCAGAGTAGTGCACGAAACAAAAACATTTCTCCAAGTTGCCCGAAAAAACTTTTTCGGGCAACTTTTTTGCATCATTAGTGGTAAAAAAATATTGAATTATCGTTTCTTTTTATGAAATTTGATACCACTATGAGAATCGGAGTGCCGTTTTATCGTCGGTACGTCATAGAGAATCTAAAATCACAAGTATGAAAATGAAGAAAACTTCTTTTGTCATCGGGTGCCTATCTGCCATAGGTCTTGTTGCGCATGCCCAAAGTGCCATAGTGCCTTTTGCGCAGACGCTTAGCAATTCAGACTATGTCGTTGAAGTAATGCTCGGCGGTGTTTTTCCTTCTGCCGTTACCGAACAAGGCTCTTTCACGGCGTCTTCGCTTTCGCCCGTTGTCCTGACGCTCCCCAAGTTGGCCTCAGGGCTAAAAAACATTTCCGCACAAGGTGAGCTACAGCTGACTATCAATCAAACGTCCGACATGCTAAATTTTGTTAGTTCAGAAGACGTTGCCGATGTCGCTCTCTACGACCTCGCAGGTCGTCGTGTCGCCTCGCAAAAACCCAACGCACAAGCATTCTCGCTCAGCACGTCTACCATCCCCGTTGGCGAAGTCATTCTCGTTGTATACACAGCCGACGGAAACCATTGCACACACAAGCTACTCATAAAGAAATAACGCAAAATATCATATCACAATGAAAATCAAGAAATTACTCCTTTCGCTATTCGCTGTTGCGCTATCTGCCGTATCCGCTTCGGCACAAGTGCCCGAAATGATGCGCTTTCAGACTCTCGTTCGCAATGCCAAAGGCTTGCCCGTCACCGAGTCTAATGTCAGCGTCCGCATAACCCTTTTCAACGGTGCAACCAAGACAGACCTATATAGCGAAACTTTCGGTGTAACAACCGATGCCCTCGGCATCGCCAACATCGACTTTGGCACTGGCGAAACAGCCTCTGGCACCACATACGCCAGCTTTGCCGACATCGACTGGACCTCAACCAACGAAAACCCCATTTGGATGCGTGTCGAAATCGACCCCACTGGTGGCTCCGACTATTCTGTAATCAATGGCGAGAGCCAACTCCTGACCGCTCCCTATGCCATGATGACCAAAAAAGCTATGCAAGCTGAGGTCGCAAAAGTCTCCGAAAACACAAAGTTGGTCGGTAATCTTCAGTTGACCAATGCCACCTTGCAAGTCGAAAGCGAGAATGGTGTAGAGCTCCCAACCTTTATGCTTGCAGGCACCGAAATCGCCGATGGTCAGTCCATGCAACTCTTAGCCTACACGCCTACCTATTTCTCCCTCAACTTTGCCACAGCTCCCAGCGCGACCAATTTCCGTATACAGATAACTCTCAACGGAAAAGCCATAAAGTCGCCACTCCTATCGAGTTACTACAACATACAAGGTCTTAAAATACCTGTTGCCACCGACAACGATGGCGTTTCGTGGGCATACTATGGCAATGTCAAAGTAAGCGGTCTCAGCAGTGAGGATTGGGACTATGGCACAGTCAACATGTATAGCGAACAAGACAATGGCACTTCCAACACCTATGGTAGCAACCAAGAATTTATGATTGGTCCTTTCTTGCCAGGTCAAGAAAACGTCATAAAAGTCTCTTTCATTCGCGTTATATATTAATATCGTATAACACTAATATCCGACACCTACGTTTTTGTAGGTGTTTTTTTTGTATTGTAACTCGTACATCTCGTATCGCCTAAAAGTTTGTAAATCTTACAAATAAGACTTACCTTTGCGCTCGCAATTTGTAAGTTTCGAAACACAAATAAGTAAATCAAATGAAAAAGGGAATACATCCTGAGAACTATCGTCCGGTTGCATTTACCGACATGTCCAACAACGAGACATTCATCGTTCGTTCGGCTGCTACCACCAAGGACACCATCGAAATAGATGGCGAAACCTACCCACAGGTAAAGCTTGAAATCTCGAGCAGCTCGCACCCATTCTACACTGGTAAGATGAAGCTCGTCGACACTGCTGGTCGCGTCGATAAGTTCATGAACCGCTACCAAAAGCACCTCGAAAACCGCAAGAAATAAGGTTAGCTACCTTCGACAGTGCAAGCGCAAAAACAGACCATGCGTAAGGCTGAAACCCCAATCGGGTGTTCTATCCCACGCATAGGCAGAGCGCATTAAAAAGGTAAAAATCAGTCAGAGACCTGTCGACATCGGCAGGTCTCTCGTTTTATATATCTACTTCGCCACAAATGACAGACAATGACAACTTTGGAAGGCATCGCTGTGCATTTCATACCTTAGGTTGCAAACTAAATTTTAGCGAGACGAGCGACATGAGTCGTCGCATGGTTGCCGCAGGCTATGAACGTGTCGATTTCGACGACGTAGCCGACGTCTATGTCATCAATACCTGTTCCGTAACCGAGGAGGCCAATAAGAAATGTCGGCAGACAATAAACAAATGCCATCGTCTAAACCCCAATGCCACAGTCGTCGTTACGGGTTGCTATGCGCAACTTCAAGCAGAAAAAATAGCCCAAATAGAGGGTGTCGGGCTTGTGCTAGGTGCCAACCAGAAGGACCGTATTGTAGAGTGCATAGAAAATTGTCGTGCGGAGCGTATCGTCAGTTCCGACATCTTGCGCGATAAACGTTTCTTTGGCGCATATTCGTCGGGCGACCGAACTCGTACTTTCCTCAAGGTGCAAGACGGTTGCAACTATTTTTGCACCTATTGTACCATACCTATGGCTCGTGGGTTAAGTCGTAGTGCCAATGTTGCACAAAGCATAGAACTTGCTAAGCATGCTGCTGCCGATGGCGCAAAAGAAATAGTCCTTACTGGCGTCAATATTGGCGATTTCGGACGTGAGCATGGCGAGTCATTCCTTCAGCTAATCGAGGCCTTAGAAGATGTCGAGGGCATCGAGCGATACCGCATTTCGTCCATAGAACCCAATCTGCTGACCGACGACATAATTAGGCATGTTGCTGCGTCGAAAAAGTTTATGCCACATTTCCACGTGCCGCTACAATCTGGTTCCGACACGATGTTGCGTCTTATGCATCGCCGCTACGACACTCAACTCTATGCCGATAAGGTCAGAACCATTAAAAGCCTCATCCCACATGCCTTTATCGGTGTCGATGTCATCGTAGGTGTCAATGGTGAGACCGACACACTTTTCCGTGAAACGTATGATTTCCTAAGCCGCACAGACTTTACGCAACTACACGTATTTACCTATTCTGAACGTCCCAACACTGCGGCTCTGAAAATAAAACCCGTCGTACCCCTCAACGTTAGGCACGAGCGCAACGCCTTGCTACACGAACTCTCAGAACAGCACCGAATCGAATTCTATCGCCAACACATCGGCTCAGAAGCCGATGTGTTGATAGAAAGTAGTGTGAAAGATGGTCAGATGACAGGATTCTCTGCCAACTACATCCGAGTCGAAATAGACGAACGACCAGAGCTTGCCAACACCATTCAACACGTTCGACTTGGCAATCTGTCGCTCGACAAGTTGTCTCTCAGTGGCAAACTTATCGACCCAGCTTGACGCTTAGTCCCACCAATATTGTTGCCTTAGGCAATGGGAAACCCTCGACCGTTTCATACTCTTTGGCTAATATGTTTTCTGCCTTTAGGTATGCTGCAGCTTGTGGTAGAAAAGAGTATTGTACATCAGCATTCCAAAGGACAAAATCTTCTGTGTGGCTATTGTCTTGACTAATGTTGGTGCGTAGCCCCGATACGTACTGAATATTTGTTCCACCCTCAAAGTTCCCTTGTCGCATACGTCCGAAGACGTTTAGTTTGTGTTTGGGTGCTGCCAAGACAGCGTTCTGCGTGTAAAGATACGAATAGTTAAGTCCGACAGTGGAGTGGGGCGTTAGTCTGAAGGTTGCCTCTGCTTCCAGTCCTTTGTGTGTGTTGTTACCCGTGTTTTCGTTGCGTGGATTGCCATCCACCACGATGGTTTGTATCATGTTGTCAGCGTCTATCAAGAATAGGTTCATGCCCCATTTCAGTCGGCGGTGTACGAGAAATTGGCTAAAAGCCACTTCGTAGTTCATTAGGCTTTCAGCGTCAAGATTTTCGTTGCGCGACTTAAACATGTAGAGTTCTTTGATTGTGGGGTTTCTGAAGCCTTTGCTTGTCAGCACGCGGAAGTCGGTATGCCCGTTGACATGCCACGTTAGTCCGGCTTGCGGAATAGTGGCTGTCCCCGCTGTAGAATGGTGGTCAAGGCGCATGCCGAGGTCAAGTGTTATGTACGAGAGAATGTCTTGTCGCAATTCGGCATAGCCAGCCGTGCTATTGATGTATTCGTCGGCAAGGACAGTCTCTGTACCGTCTGCTTTGGCTTCGTTCCACGACCGACCGCCTATGCGTTGCACGTCTGCACCAAGCGTAAGGCGTCCGCCAGTCCAAAATGTCATCGACTGGTGTGCACTAATGCCCATTAGTCTGTCTGTCGAACGGAAATAATATGTTTTGGGTTCATCGCCTTCGTGATAGCCATCGTCTATTTTGTGTCGGCCCCAGCTGACGTAGGCCGACAGACCGCCTGCCGTCTTGGTGTGCTTATTATCGATGTTTAGACTTGCCGAGCCTCGAAGAATCTTTTGGTCGTTATCTATATAAGGATTATCGACAGTGCCAGGGTTCGAAGAGTAGAACTGCGTTAGGTCTGCATCGGTCTGTATGTGCCAATGTTCAGTCGGCTCAACAGCTATTTGTATGCGTCCGCCCAATTGCCAAAAGTGCATATTGTCGCGGTGTCCATCGGTGCGCTCATAGTCTACCGATGCCATGCTACTAAATTTGTTACGCCTTGTCCGATTGGCAATGTTAGCCATGAATGTACCATACGACCCTCCGCCAACGTTCGCGTCGGTCTCTACACAATTGTCGTCACTCCGATGGCTTACGATGTTTATGACGCCTCCCATGGCGTTAGAGCCGTAGAGAACCGATGCCGGACCACGAAGCACTTCGATGCGTTCTACTCCATTGCCTCGGTAGGCATCGGCAATGCTGTGCCCCATGGTCCCCTGATATTGTGGATGACCGTCTATGAGGACAAGCACTCCCGTCGTGGGCTGACCGCCTATGCCACGAATGCTAATGCCACCTGTGCCACCTGTCGATACACCGTAGCCCAACACACCACGCGATGTCGTGAACAGTCCCGGCACGTTTTCGTTAAGCGACGAGACAATGCTTGGTTTGTGGGTGCTCTCCAACGTTTCTCGCCCGATGATGTTAACCGTCATCGGCACGTGCCGCACGTCGGTCTGTACGCGTGTGCCAGTTACGGTTACTTCGTCAATGTGGCGCATTAGTTGGGCTATGGAGTCGTTCTGTGCCGCTGTGGGTAGTGCGATGGCAATCAGCAGTGTGCTGACGATATTTTGTGTGTTCACTGTGCGATTTTGTTGTGTTAATGTGTGCAAAGGTAGATGTTTGGGCTATATTTTCATTTTTCGAATCTTTTGGCGCAAATAGTCTTTGAGGCTTTCGGGCGACACGACTTCAACATCGTCGAATAGTCCGAGGACGAACCTGCCGATGCCTGCAAATCCGCACACACTGGTTTGTAGTCGCCAATGTGTTTCGTCAATAGGGCTTATGCAGTTTTTGGCAAGCGGATACTCTTCTAAAAGCAAGTTGCGTGCTCGTACTCCAAGACGCACTTCTATGCTTGTACGCTCCGTGCCCCCTATGCGAAAAATGTCGGTCGATGTCCTGACATGTCGGTCGGTGTGTTGCCACGTGTCGGCAAGCACTTCGACCGATGCAAATCGGCTTGTGTTGAATTGTTTCACCCGATTGTTGTCGTCGATGTCGACGCACCACACGCCAACGTAGTCGGTCGTGAAGTCGAAAGGCTCCACGTGCCTGTTGGCCACAATTCCCGAATTGGCCGACCTATAGCCAATCAATCGCACCTGACGATGATGACCAATGGCTTCGCGCAAGGTCGTTATGTTGTTTGCTTTTTGCTCTGTTATGGTGCTTTCTGCAACTGTCCCTATATTGCACACCGACGCCATTTTACGCCTCAATTCTGCTTTGAGTGGGTTTCTGTCATGAAGCGAATCGAGCAACTGACCCACAAGAGTCGCTTCTTCGGGCGAGAAGTGTATAAGTTCGCTAATGTCGCTTATGCCACGCGTCTCTTTGCCAAGTTTATACACACCCTTCGACTTGCTGAAGACAACGAACCCCGCATCTCTAAAAGTATCCAAATAGCGATATATGGAGCGTTGTGATGTGCAGAGCATTTCCGAGAGTTGCTCAACGGTATAGTCGACGGGGCTTGTCATTAGCCCTATCAGTCTGAGGGTGCGCTCAATCTTTGGTTGCTCCATGTGCAGACGCTATAGTTCTATGACATAAAAAGCATAGGGTGGCAAGACTATGCGTCCTTGTGCATCGGTCGATATTTTGCTTTGTTGCAAGTTGGTACTCTTGTCTTTGGGGCGACCGCTTATGCCCTCGAAAGAATATGTAGTGTTGCTCTTCAGTGTGTTGGTCGTCAGACAAAGCGACGTCGGTAATGTGTTGACAACTTTAAGAAACGTCTTGCCAGAGCCACTATCTTTGACCACGCTTATGGCTGTTCGATGTATTACTTCGGGCTGTGCGCTAAGTGTAGACGAAATGTAGGTGTCCCCACTGTGTCTTCCGAAAAGCATTTGAGTGTAGTAGCTTGGCGTAAGGCTTGGAGCGTCGCCACCGCGAAAGTATATCATGTCGGGTGCCCAGTTAGAGTGCAGTGTGTTGCATAGCAATGGCGCATAGCTACTCATGCGGACAATGTCGGCATTTCGTTCCACGTTGCAAAGGTGAAAAGCTTCGCATAGTGCACCCTCCATATTACTCCTGTTGCCCACTTTGACAGAATATTCGCCCAAATATACCGAAGGTCCTTGGCGGTCATAATTGTCATAGTAATGGGCGTTGTTCAGAAACCAACCGGGGTTTTCATAATAGTGCTCATCGACCATGTCAATGAACTTTTTGTTTGCCTTTGCAAATCGCCAGCCCTCGACGTA
>CALAVC010000016.1 GCA_937892095.1 uncultured Bacteroidales bacterium
CAGATAAACAAAGGGCTGAGGATACCTCGTAGCCTGCATTTTGACCTATAAACCTGGTTATCACGTCCACGAGGCTCTGCGCCTCAACCCCGGATTGACGCTCTGGGTCGGCTTTGCCGTCCGAAGCGCCGACCTGAAAGCCGTGGGCGACTTCCAACGTGCCACGTGGGGCAACCTACGCCAACTGGGCGTCCTCGACACCGAAGCCGAGATAAGCAAAGCCACCATCACCGCCCTACAGGCGCAAGCCACAGCCCTCGACGAAGCGTGGATGCCACTCAGCATCATCATCGCCCCAAAAGTCAGCGACATCAGCAAACTGCCTACTGACCTCGCCGCATCAGCTCCCAACGTCTCCGTCCTAATCAGCAGAGACAGCGAAGCCTCTGCGCCAGCCATTGGCACGATCATTGGCGTTCTGTCCGCTCGTTCTGTCAACGAGAGTATAGCATGGGTCGAGCGTTGCGAGACCCGGCTGACAAAGCCCTATTTCTCCGACGGCAAACCCTACGCCGATGTCGACAAGACCATCCTCGAAAACCTCGACAACGCCCGATATATCTATCTGCGCACATATCCGGGTCTCTCAGGTGTCTTCTTCTCCGATAGCCACAATATGGCGAGTGCGCAGAGCGACTACAACACCATTGAGCTTCAGCGCACGATGGATAAGGCCGTGCGTGGCACTCGTACCTATCTACTGCCCGAACTCGGCCGACCTATCTACTTCAACGCCGACGGAACGCTTCGAGCAGACACACTCCGGCACCTCAAGACCGTCGCCGGCAAAGCCGTCGAAGACATGGAGCGCGCTGGTGAAGTCAGCGGCTGGGAGGTCTCTATCGACCCCGCACAAGACGTCCTCGGCACCAGCACTGTCGAGTTCACCATTCATGCCGTGCCTGTCGGCATCATGCGCCGTGCCATAGTTAGCATCGGCTATGTCAAACAACTAAGCGAATAATACGCAATGAACATAATACCATTAGTCAACGGCAACGTCTATGGTTGGGCGGACATCACCGTCCTCGTCGGTGGCACACCCGTCACTGGCATAAGGGGCGTGAAATATTCCGACAAGCAGGAGGTTTCCAATATCTATGGCGCAGGGCGCTACCCCGTAGGACGCGCCAAGGGGCGCATCACGTGCGAAGCCTCGCTTAAGCTCCTCGCCGACGAGGTGCGCGCCCTCGCCAGTTCCTCTTCTACTGGTCGCCTGCAAGACCTCGGCGTATTCGACGTGCAAGTGTCCTATATCCCCGACGACAGCGGCAAGATAGTCCACGACGTTATCCACGACTGCCAGTTCTCCGAAGTGGAACTCGATTGGAGCGAGGGCGACACAAGCAAGGAGGTCGACATTCCACTCGTCTGCTCACGCATAGAGTGGGGCAGACTCTAACAGATAAGCCGTTCAAATGGCTTTCAATCGTCATTTGAACGGCTTTTGAATGATGTCCGATTATGGCTCTAAAGACTTACGTTCAGACCAACCTGCCGCACCTATCACCCTCAAGGCAGAGTCTCCGACTCGTCATCAACGGCATGGCATCGCACTTCAAAGGGCGGTTCTTCACATCGCACTCTCTGCCTGTGCAGGATAGCCCCACCGACATCCGCACCACCCCCGATGGCTCGGTGGGTGTCGCTCCGCGCGAAGCCTACGAGGGACGCTACTACGACACAGACCTCAGTCTCGGACTGACTGAAACTGCCGACGACATACTTATAAAGAGCGCCGTCTGCAAGGTTACGTTGCAAAAAAATATTGTCAAGACCGCTATTACTGGTCATGACGGAACAGTCAAAGAACTTATCTCCGCCCACGACTACGACATCGAAATTACATTCTCGCTCATCAACAGCGAAGACGAATACCCTGCCGAGGCTCTGCGTCTGCTCTCCGACCTCGCACGAGAAAACAGCGCGGTCTACATCGACAGCGCATTTTTGCGACTTTTCGACATAGACCGTGTGGTGGTAAAAGAGATGGAAATTAATCAAGCTACGTATGGTAATACGCAAGACGTAACGTTGAAATTAGATAGTGACAACGACTACGAAGTGGAAGTTATACAGAGTGTCTAACGACAATACCTCTCAACTTTCGGATAGCTGTCTGTGTATTTGATGGTGAAGTCGGGATAGCTATCGACGAACTGAATAGTGAAGTCGGAATTGTTCTCTACGAATGTCCACTCTCCGGGTGATTTCGCATAGTATTCTTTGACCTTTACCAATAGGTCGGGATAGCTGTCAACCACTTTAACCTTGAAGTCGGCATTATATTCAACCACTTTCACTCTGCCTGCCAACAACTTACCCTTGCAATATCCGTCTTTCGTAATGCACTCATGCCCACTGCTCCGCATAGACATGAGCAGAATCGATAGCGAAACCAACAGAAACAGAACCTTTTTCATAAGCCAATGTATCGTTTAACGTGCGACATAGAAATCAATACGAATGAAGGGATAATTAGGTTAGACCATGCCGAGAGTGTTAAGATAGAAAAGCATTCCGACTCGCTCTGCGACGTGGCAACCGTTGCCCTCCCACGGCGTATTCGCTGGTGCAATGTAGCAAAAAATCCTATCCGTCGTGGCGACACATTGCGAATTTCGCTCGGCTACGATGGTCGCAACCACCTCTCCTTTGTAGGCTACGTGCGCCGCGTTCTTCCCACCACACCTATGCTCATCGAGGCGCAAGACCCCATGTGTCTGTTCCAGACAAGGCAGGCAAAGAAATTGTCCTACGCCAACACGACCCTCAACCAGCTCCTCACAGACCAAGGCATAGACGCCGAGATACGTGGCACACAGTCCATCGGCGCTTACCGTGTGGAGTGCAACACCGTCTCCGAACTCCTCGATGCTCTCAAGAAACAAGGCATCCGCACCATGATGCGCATCGGCTCTGGCGCAGAACCGCGTCTCTACGCAGGACTGGCCATGTCGCCCTCCGACGCCCGCACCTTCGACTTCGACGACCACACCAACGTCGCATCTCGTGCCGACCTGCGCTATGAGCCAGCCGACGAGGTGCGTTTCCTCGTCCGCGTCAAGAACAACAGTACGGTACAGGAGGGCAAACGCAAATATAAAAGCATCAAACCCGTTGAGGTTGGTTATAAAGATGGCGAACTACGCACGTTCAACGTCATTAATATGACCGAGAGCGAGATGAAAGGCTACGCCAATGCTCAACTCAAAAAGCTAAAGCAAGGCGGACTGAGTGGCTCGCTGACCGTCTTTGGTGGCGAGATAATCGACAAGCTCGACCAACTCCACCTCACCCTCGATGGCGAGAGCGTCGGAACATGGCAGGTGGAGCGCAACGACATAATGTGGGGCAGTGGCGGTTTCCGCCAACGCCTCACCATAGGCACAAAACTTTCGTAACCATGGATATTCGCGAAGCAATACACAACCTCGCTGGCGTACGCCACTCGCAGGTGGCGGTCGGCACCGTAACTGCCACTGACGGCACGAAGGCAGACATACAGCCCCTCGACGAGACATCCGCCCCACTGCTCGGCATAGACCTAAGCGTAGGCGAGACGGCAGCCCTAAGTTATCACCCCGAAGTGGGGGCTGTGGTGCTCGTTGTCCTCGCCACGCCTAGTACTTCTTCCCCTCTTCCTTCAGTTTCTTGGCGTTGCCCTTGTTGATCATGAAGTCAGTGGGCGTGTCGAAGTTATCCTTCTTCTTGATGTCGGCCACGGTCTTGGTCACCTTGACTTTTTTGCCATCCACGACTTTTTCCACAAGGGTATCGCCGTCAACGGCAAAAATGAGGTCATTGCGCATCTTCTCGATATATTTCACCATGGCGTCCGTCTCCTTTTTCAACTGTCTGGCCTTGCTGTCGGCCTCGGCGACCTTGGTGCCCAGGAGGGTCTTCTGCTGGTCGAACCAGGCATAGTCCCTGTTGTTCTGGTTGGCGGAGATGTTGGTGGAGGTCACCAGGGTGTCATCCACGACCACGAAAGCGTCCAGAATGTTCGCGGAAACATTCAGCGCCAGCATGGCGGTGTACACCAGGTACATCATCTGAATCATTTTTTGTCTCGGGGTTTCCGGACAATTTGTTGCACCCATATCTCAATGAAATTTAGTTAGTGATTTTGGTTAATGGAACTGGGGGGATTACTTCATAGCCGCGAGCATGTTGCCATACACGTTGCTCAGTCTGGAGATATTGGCGGTGAGTTTGTCCATTTCGGTCTTGAAGCTGTTGGTCTGGTCCAGGGACTTGGCCGTCTGCTCGTAAGCGGTGGCCAGCTGGGTGACAGCCGTGGTGGCACGCTTCACGCTCTCAATGTAGGAGGCTGTGGCGCCGCCGTCCACTTCGAGGTTCTGGGCGACCTTATCGTATTTCAGGGTCAGGTTGCGCACGGACTCGGAGGCCTTCTGCAGGCTGCTGGTGTAGTTGTCGGTGGAGACCACCGCGTCGGAGACACCGGCCAGCTTGTGGGCATTGTCGCTCAGGTTGCGCATGCCGGAGGCGAGGCTTTCCATGAGCTCGGGGCCGATCTTGGCTTCCTCGAGCATCTTGTCGTCGGGCTTCAGATTGATGGTCATGTTGTTCTGGGCAGCCACTTCCTGAGTGACGTAACCCACGTAGGAGACAGCAATGGTCTTACCTGCATCAACCTTCAGATTGAAGTTTCCATCGAAGTCGGTGATGGTTGCATTCTGAGGATTGCTTTTCTCGACAACAGTAGCACCGATCACGGGCTCACCGTTCTCGTCGATCACAGTACCCAAAATACTTTGGGCAAACGATGTCATAGACACGAACAGTGTCAGTAACATCAAAATTAACCTGCTTTTTTTCATACCTTGTTTTAATTATGTTAATTTTATAAGTTAGGAAATGTCCTGCAGTTAGGATTTCTGTTGCAAAATTAAGAAAAAATATAAACGAAATGCGGAGGGAATTTGAAAAGTGGATTTTTATTTTTGAGGTTTGATCCGATATGTCTGAAAATCAGACATATAAGAATTTCGTCCACCCTAAAAAGAGTGGACGAAATATAGAGGTGTAAAAAATACAGTTATCACAAAAAAAGCGAGTATTCGGGCACTTCCCAGGCCAGGGCGGCGGCTCCCAGTACATCGCGTTCACGGTCGTCAAGTCGCGACATTAGCAATTTTACCTTACCACGGAGATTTCCGAACACATGTTTCTCGAACGAATCTTCCATCGGATCCAGCAGCCAGTGGTCGGCATGTGCGACACCGCCCGTCAGGATGATGGCCTCAGGACTCACAATTGAGGCGTATGTGGCAAGTCCGGCTCCCAGCCAGTAGCCTGTGCGGCGATAGACCTCAATGGCGAGTTCGTCCCCCTTGTCGCACATCTCGGTTATCACCTTCGGATTGAGTTCTTCCTGTCCGCGCATCAATGACGGCTTGTCGCTCTCAGCCATCACTTCCTTAGCCGTCTG
>CALAVC010000017.1 GCA_937892095.1 uncultured Bacteroidales bacterium
ATTTTGTAAATGCAACCCAGAATGGATGAAAGAGCATAAGCAATTGGTGTAGTACAGTAGCTCTTTCATATAGCCCAGCACGTAACTCGCTTTTCACCCCTACCAGCAACATTTTAACTTTGATAAAAATATTGCTACAAGTACTTTTCGCTATCAATAAAAAGTATAATTTTGTGTCGTCATAAAACGATGGGGGTATAGCTCAGTTGGCTAGAGCGTTTGAATGGCATTCAAAAGGTCAGGGGTTCGACTCCCCTTATCTCCACAAAAACTTCAACGGACAAAAAAGACACACAAGTGTATCGGCAGTGGAACGATTTGCCAATTGCAACCACTATAAAAAAGTGCTAAAATGCATCCGTAAATCTCATCTGCTATTGTCCGTTCATATTTTCATTTTAATATACAGATGAGCTACTTCTTTACATCAGAATCAGTCTCCGAAGGACACCCCGATAAAGTCGCCGACCAAATAAGCGACGCAGTCCTCGACGCTCTCCTTATCCAAGACCCCGAAAGCAAAGTCGCTTGCGAGACACTCGTCACGACAGGTCTCGTGGTCCTCGCAGGCGAACTCAACACACGTGGCTACGTCTCTCCACAAGACGTGGCTCGCAAAGTCATTAGCCAAATTGGCTACAACAAGTCCGAATACCAATTCGACGCACAGTCGTGTGGCGTCATCTCTGCACTTCACGAGCAAAGCCACGACATCAATCAGGGCGTTGTCCGCACGAAAAAAGAACTACAAGGAGCTGGCGACCAAGGCATGATGTTCGGCTACGCATGTCGCGACACCGACAACTACATGCCACTGCCCATCTACCTTGCACACCGACTCCTCGAAGAGCTCTCTGCTATTCGCAAAGAAGGACGTCAGATGACCTATCTCCGACCCGATGCCAAAAGTCAGGTAACCATCGAATACTCCGACGACAACCGCCCACTACGCATCGACACCATAGTCATCTCAACACAGCACGACGACTTTGCTCCCGAGGCCGAAATGATTGCTCGCATAAGTGCCGACGTACGCGACATTCTTTTGCCTCGCGTCGTTGCACGCCTAAGCCCCGAGCAACAAAAGCTATTCAGCTCCGACATACTCCTTCTCGACAACGCGCACGCAGCCGAAGCACAAGGTTCCCAAGCCCTCAAACTCTTTGTCAACCCAACGGGCAAGTTTGTCATTGGCGGACCTCATGGCGACACAGGACTTACTGGGCGCAAGATAATTGTCGACACCTATGGTGGCAAAGGTGCACATGGTGGCGGCGCATTCTCTGGCAAAGACCCCTCGAAAGTCGACCGCTCTGCTGCATACGCAGCTCGCCACGTAGCCAAAAACCTCGTAGCTGCAGGGCTTGCCGACGAAGTACTCATCGAAGTGGCATACGCCATTGGCATTGCACAACCCATAGGGCTCTACGTCAACACTTTCGGGACGTCGCACGTCCGCCTATCCGACGGACAAATAGCACAAAAAGTCAGCCGAATATTCGACATGCGCCCCTACGCCATCATCAAACGCTTCAACCTCAAAGCCCCAATCTATCAGCCGACAGCCTCCTATGGTCACTTTGGTCGCCAACCCGAAGTACGCGAAGTTACAATAGACGTCAACGGAAAGCAGTATAGCCAAAAAGTCGAACTCTTCGGTTGGGAAAAACTCGACTATGTCGACAAAGTACGTCGCGCATTCAAACTTTCATAACAGTCATGCAAGACATCCACGCACACGCCATTCTCGACATGATGCAGGGCAACTCCTACACTCGCGAGTCGCTCTACGACGCCATCATCAGCCGCTTCGGTGCCGACACACGTTTCCACACTTGCAGCGTCTCTGGACTCGACGCCAACGAGATAATCGACTTCCTCACCGAGCGAGGCAAGTTTATGCCAGCCACCAACGGCTTCACCGTCGACGACTCTAAGCGTTGCCACCACGACGAAAAGTAAATAGCAAACACAGAACAAAAAAGAGACACTCGAAGTAAGTGTCTCTTTTTTGTTTACAAATTATCTTCCGCACGCCACTCTGCATACGATGTTGCCGTCTCGTGTAGCCTGACGGCACAAAGACTTACACCCTCTGGCAACCGCTGTTCAATCTTTTCGGCAAAGTCGCACACCATATTTTCGCACGTCGGCTGATAGTCTACACCTACTATACGCATGTCGGTCGACACTGGCAAAGCGTCTAACGCCTCTGCAAATGGTGTCGCACGACGTATCATCAGCGAATGGTCTAACCTATCGACAATCTGCTCATTAACAATCTTTTTAAGCAATCCAAAATCGAGCACCATGCCATTTTTGGGCGAGTCTGGATTGCGCTCCATTTTCCCCTTCACCGTCACTTGCAAGACATACGAATGACCATGTATGTTACGGCACAAGCCGTCGTAGTCGGTCAGCAAATGCGCCATCTCAAACCTAAACTCTTTTGTGACGCGTACAGTCTGTTCTCTTGACTTCATCAACTTTATACTCCTTATTTTTATGTCGACAAAATTATCTGTTATTTATGTATTTTTCGCCCGTAGCACTAACTTTGCTCGCATAAATTCACATCCTATAATCACCCTAAAATGATAGAATACGTAGACACAAAAGAATATAACTACAAAGTGGCCGACATTGCTCTTGCCGATTTCGGACGCGACGAAATCACGATTTCAGAACTCGAGATGCCCGGTCTAATGGCCCTACGCGAACGTTACAAAGGTCAGCAACCGCTCAAAGGTGCACGCATAACTGGCTCGCTCCACATGACCATACAGACAGCCGTACTCATCGAGACCCTTGTAGCTCTGGGTGCCGAAGTCCGTTGGTGCTCTTGCAACATATTCTCTACGCAAGACCACGCCGCAGCCGCCATTGCAAAGGCTGGCGTACCTGTCTTTGCATGGAAGGGCGAAAGCCTTGCCGAATATTGGTGGTGCACCATGAAAGCCCTCGACTTTGGTGGGGGCAAAGGTCCTAACCTCATTGTCGACGACGGTGGCGATGCCACTCTACTAATCCACAAAGGCGTAGAATTTGCAGCCAACCCTGCCCTCTACGACAAAGACTACTCCGACTGTGGCGAAGACTTTCGCGAACTCGTCGAACTGCTCCGCACCGTGCGCGGACGAGTCAAGTGGGCCGACATTGCTGCAGGCGTCAAGGGCGTCAGCGAAGAGACAACCACTGGCGTTCATCGCCTCTATCAGATGATGGAACGTGGCGAACTGCTTTTCCCTGCAATCAATGTTAACGACTCTGTCACAAAGAGTAAATTCGACAACCTATATGGTTGCCGCGAAAGTTTGGCCGACGGCATCAAACGTGGCACCGACGTCATGATTGCAGGCAAAGTGGTCGTAGTCTGTGGCTATGGCGATGTCGGCAAAGGATGTGCTCAGAGCATGCGTGGCTTTGGCGCACGTGTCATCGTAACCGAAATCGACCCCATTTGCGCCCTTCAAGCCGCCATGGAAGGCTACGAAGTCAAGACTCTGCAAGAAGTCGTCAGCCTGGGCGATATATTCGTTACTTGCACTGGCAACTGCGACATCATAACAGCCGACGACATGAGCCACATGAAAGACCAAGCAATAGTCTGCAACATAGGGCACTTCGACAACGAGATTCAAGTGTCGGCACTCGAACAATGGCCTGGCATAAAAGAGCACAACATAAAGCCTCAAGTCGACAAGTTTATATTCCCCGACGGACATAGCATAATACTCCTCAGCCGTGGTCGACTCGTCAACCTTGGCAATGCTACTGGTCATGCCAGCTTTGTCATGAGCAATTCGTTTACCAACCAGACACTTGCTCAGATAGAGCTTTGGCAAAAAGACTACAAACTCGGAGTCTATCGCCTACCAAAAGAGCTCGACGAAGAAGTTGCACGCCTACACCTCGAAAAACTCGGCGTACACCTAACCAAGCTCACTCAGAAACAAGCCGACTACATCGGTGTAAAAGTCGAAGGACCCTACAAACCCGACTTCTATCGCTACTAACGTAGCCATAATAAGCACTAAAAGCAACTCCCGACAAGTGCCAATGTGGCGCGTGTCGGGAGTTATGATTTTATAAGAGTGAGGAAAACTTATGGAGGACGACCACTCCCCGACCCTACAATTTTAATTCTTTTCTGCTTTTACACGAGGAATGCGAGCAATGGTAATGAAGAACAGATAACCCTCTCCTATGTCTTCAAACCGAAAATCTATCTTATTACCACTTTTTTTGGCGATGTCGATAAAACCCAATCCAGCACCACCTTTCTCCGAAATTTGCCCCTCTTGTATTTGTTTCTTATACATTTCAGAGAGCCCATTGCGGTCCTGACTATTTACTTTGGTCAGCCTACTCTCAATGACGCTCCTGCGCTCGGCAAGTACAGCATTACCCGTAACGACATGATACTCAGCATCATTATGACTAATTAGTACAATGCCACGTTTCTCGCCCGTTGGGTCTCCGTCGAGTACGTCGGCATGACGACTAATGTTCTGCAAACTCTCGACCATAACATTAAAGACCTTGCGCATGACTTGGCTCGCTTCGTTGTGCCGAATCATATTCTCCTCCGTCATCATCGTAAAATTGCGAGTGATGTCTTGCGTCACTGCACCCTCATACATCAGATTAACTTCGGTTGCGCCGAGTTCCTCATATATCTGGTAGGCAAAGTCGAGATAGTCGCTGCTTGTCATGTTTTTTGCCATTTTTGTGTCCTCCTTAGATTTTTCGATATCAAAGTTGAATGCCGAGCAACAAGACGTCGTCTACTTGCTTCTCAATAAACTTTTCCTCATCGTCGCTCTTGTCATATTCCTCAAAGTCGTCGTAAATAGAGTAGTCTACTCGCACACCATCTTTAAGACCGCGCCAATTGTAGAAGTCTTTCACAATGTCGCGCTTTGTACTGATCATATCCGACTCCAAGTTCCGACCAAGCCACGCTTTAACTTGTTTCGTAAAGAATTTTTTGTGCTCCGGACCACCAAGTTGGTCGGGCAATCCGTCCGAGAAGATATATAGTCTATCACCCACCTCGTAGTCGATGACATGATTCTCAAACTCTTTTTCTTTGCGCCCGCCTGGCAATGGCTTGCCACCTATGCCCTTACGTGTGCCTTCATACTCTTGAAACTTCTCGTCGAAACCACCCTCAGCATTCATGTGCATATAATACATCGGACGGTGAGCACCAGAATATTGTAGCTGATGTTTGTCTTTGTCCACTCGTATGAGCGCAAGGTCCATACCGTCGCCTGCGTTGGCGTCGCTCGTGTCTTGCTTCAAGGTATGACGGACGGCCGCATGTAGTTTGTTAAGTATGTCTGCCGCAGTTTGTTCGGGGTCATACTCTACAATCTTACTCAACATAAGGTAGCCTATGAACGACAATAGCGCACCCGGCACGCCGTGTCCCGTACAGTCAACAGCTGCAAAGAAACTCGTATTTTCGTGCTGATAGAACCACGGGAAGTCGCCACTGACAATATTCTTCGGGCGATAGAACATAAACGACCCGGGGAATTGCTCACTAAACGTGCGCTGCTTTGGCAATATAGCTCTTTGTATGCGGAAGGCATAGTTTATACTGCCCATGACATCTTCTTTGGCTTTCTGAGCCTCCTGCTCCAATCGTTTGATTGCCGTCACATCGTGCGCCGTAAAGAGGACCGACTCCACCGTATCGTCTTCAACTTCGGGAATGGCCTTACACTCCATAAAGTGTTCTTCGCCGTCGACGTCAATCTTGATTTCCGTCACCTCTTGTTCGCGACTACGCTTCACGATTTTTAGAGCACCGACAAGGAACTGCTTATAGTCTTCGTTCTGCACGAGTTCGTCTATCTTGCGGTTCATCATGTCCGTCACGCTTACGCCCACAAAGCGCGAAGCTGCTGGGTTGGCATAAGCCACCTTACCACTTGTCTGTGTACGGATGATGATGTCGGGCGAGTTTTCCGAGAGCGACTGCATTCGGCTCTTCATCTTCTCTTCTTTCTTAGCTCGCTCACGCTCCGTCACGTCGCGAGTGTTGAAGATAAGACCACGTATGGCAGGGTCGTGTAGCAAGTTCTTACCCTGCGTCTCCAAGAATATCTTTTTGCCGTTTTTCTTCAAGTAGGTATACTGTTCCACCATTTCGCCGCCTGGCGTCTGCAGCAAGTAGTCGAACATTTCTCCTATTTTCTTCCAGCTACGCGGACTCATAAACTCCTCGTCCATGCCGTGTATGTCGTCCTCTGGGTCGTAGCCAAGGATTCGTTTCAGCGATGGGCTCTCATATTCTAACTCACGGTCGCGATTGTATATGGAGATAAACTCAGACGCATTGCGAAGCATGGCATCTTGTTTCTTTGTGGCAAGCTCTACCTCGGCCATTTTTTTTGCCAACTCTGAGTTCGTCTTCTCGAGGTTTTCTTTGGCTTCGAGCATTTCTTGCGCGTTGCGGTGCAGAGTTTCTTCGTTCTGACGGAGCGTAGCCGTCATTTCCTGCGACTCGCGCAAGAGCTTCTCGGTGCGCACATTACTCTTGAGGTTGTAGAGCGTACTGCCAACTATACGGCTAACTTCTTCTGCCAAGTCTTTGTAATATTTTGGCAGGCTGTCTGCAAAGAACGAAAGTTCTATTACGCCCTGCACCTCCTCTTCTTGCACCAACGGAATGATGAGCAAGCTCTTTGGCTTACTGACATTAATAAGCCCCGAAGTTATTGTAAAATAGTCGTCTGGTATTTCGGTTCTGTATATCAGCTGTTTCTCGTATGCTGCTGCACCAATAAGCCCATGCCCAAACTTTATTTCTTCTTTTTCATAACGCTTACGATCGTAGGCATATTGCGTGACTGTTCGAAGCGTGTCGCCCTCCAAGAGGTAAAAAGCTCCTTGTGCAGCACGATAGTATTTTACAATCACCTCTGTGGTCTCATCGGCCAAGAGTTCTATGTTGGTGTGTTTACGGAGTGTATCCGAAATGGTCTCCTTGCCCTTGGTAACCCAACTAAACTGACGTTCTTTTTCTGTCGTCTCGTGCAAGCTATTGCCGAGCCCGACCAACGTGCGCGCCAACTTAGAATTCCTTTCTATGTCGGCTGGTATGTCGTGTCCCGAGCGAATTTCTTCGGCAATGTCTATACTGTTCTCTATTTGTCCCTCAAGGTCTTTTATTTTCCGTTTTAACGAACCAATGCGTATGCGCTTAAAGTTTAATATATAGAGTGCACCTACGACCAGACTAACGACTGCGATGTCAAATATCCACACAAAGAAGAAGCGGTGGATATAGACAATGTTGGACATTGACACGTTGAAGCCCAACAGACCCATTATGCTTGTCCAACCAGTTAGCAATACGGCAAGCACCGAAATGAGTGCAATATACCACTGCAACTCTGAGAAGCCTCGCAAAGAAAATAGGCTTTCTTCGCTCAGTATGATGTTTCGTCTTTTTCCTTTATTGTCTTTCATGCCTCTTTCTGCAGCAAATTGTTTATGCCGTCCCAACCAGCCATGATTGGCAACTTACCAAATGTAGCTATCTCAACCACGCCACGCACAACATCTTCTTTTATTATTGGGAATATATATACGTTGAGATTCTTACTACGGCCCAAACCTGAAATGGCCATCAGATAGTCCGACGGCACGTTGCGCAAAACCAAAGGTCGCTTGCTTTCAGTTACCTGACCTATATAACCGACCTCGCTACTAATGGTCTCAACATGTGGGTCTTCCGACAAAGCATACGACGCGTCGAGATGATAGTCGCTCTGACCGTCAGGACGCGAATATATTGTGCCACCACTAAGGTCGAAACTGCGCACAAAGGCATCGAGCAACCATTGCCAACTGCCGTCCGATGTGTCACGTTTGGCCTTGGCAGATTTTATGTTGTCCGATAGTTTTTCAACTATATTCTCGGCCGATGTTTCTTTGCGTTGCTTGTCGCGAAGCTGAAATAGTTCAGCCTTTACTTTTTTCAAGTTTTGTTTGTTCCGCTCTATCTTTTTGTCGAGTTCTTCGATGTCCTGATCTTTATCTGTAATCTCGCGTTGCGTGTATAGAAGTATCCAACACGTTGCCACCGATATGGCCGTTACCATCAGCAAGTTTACCGTAACGAAAAGCGTTTGCTCAAGCTCGTAGGCCATAAGCTGCCAAAAGAAAAATAACGTCAGGAAGAACACCAACCCAAGAATCAACTTCGAGGTTATTGTGAGCGATTCGTTCCACTCGCGTATGTGTATGATGCCCAGCAATATTCGACGCCATAGCTGGCGAGCAGACGTAGCGAAGTCGCTTGCTCGACTCTTAAATACATCCCAACGCCTGACAAATGTCTGACGTACGGTGGGTGCGAATTCGTCTATCAACTGCAATATGTATTGTCCCAATGACATTGCCGAAGTGGTGAGGGTTATATTTCTATGTTGTTGAGATATTCTACTATTTGCTGCGGACTATACACATAGTCGGGCTTCATAAGACGCAGTGCGGCACGTGGCATGGTGGCCATTTCGGCACTTTCGGGGTCTTGCACAATTGTAGTCGCTCCTCTGTCAGACATGTCGCGCAGGCCCTCTGCCCCGTCTTTGTTTGCACCTGTAAGCAATATGCCGACTGCCGATGAGCCATACACTTCTGCAACCGACGAAAAAGTCCGGTCGAGAGCTGGGCGGCAAAAGTTGCTTGCCTCTTCGATAGAGAGCGAGAACGTATCGTCATACTCCACAAGCAAGTGGTAGTTGGCTGGTGCCAAATATACCCGACCAGATTCTATGGCATCTTTGTCGTAGGGCTCCACAACAGGTAGTGTCGACCGATCGTTAAGACTTTCCACAAAGCCAGAACGTATGTGTTTGAGCCTATGCATACAAACTACTATAGGCAACGGAAAGTCTTGCCTTATGCCAGACAATATTCGACCGACAACAGAAAAACTGCCTGCCGAACCTCCGATAACTATTATCTTATAGTCTGCCATTGTGTGTGTATGCTATTTACGGACGTAGATGCCATCGAATGCAAGTTCGCTGTCGAACCAATCTTCGCTTGTCAAGAGGCGCTCCATGGTGCCAAGACAAAGCACCGAACCGCGTCCTCGAAGCGAAGACATTATGCGTTCTACTGCTTTTACGTGTAGTGGTCGCTTATATTCAATCAGTGTATTGCGGAAGAGGATTAGGTCATATTTTTTTTCGTCAGTGTTCATAAACCAACCGTTTGTTATGACAGCATGGTCAATGAGTCCACTACGAAGCAACGACCCGTTCTCAGACTGACACGCATACTCGTCAAATGAGTGCTGCGTCTGCAATCTTTCAAAATTCGACTTGTCGAGTTCAATATCGTTCTTACTCAGCGCAAGCGACCGAATGTCGGCTGCAATGTGGTCGCTCAACACGTTGACGTCGACTGCAACATCATGTTTGCCCACAATGTCGAGAACAATCATTAGGCTATATAGCTCGTGGTAGCTACTGAGCGACGGCACCCAAATATTTTTTATGTCTCGTTCCGAAAGTAGCTTTATTAGCTGTCGCCAAAAAGATGGTGCACGAAAGAGTTCTGTACTCGGCACGGTCATATAATAATTCACCTCATCGTCTTTGGGTAGCGAACCAAGTGCAGACTTCAAGTCTTGGGCGCGTCTGAGTCCCATTTTCTTGAAGACATGTTGCAATCGGCGAGCAAAGAAAGACAAGTTGTAGCCCGTGTAGTCCACATGAAGCCTGCCCGACATTAGTGCGGCCAATTCGCGAAGTTCGTTAATACTCAAAAACATAGGCTAACTCACGAATTTTTCTTGTAGAAGAGTCCTATCCGCTTAAACGAAATCTTCATCGCTGGCGGGACTTCTTCTTGTTTGCCCATGATTAGAACTGCACCCGTATGCATACGTTCTTTGACGTCGGCAAGAATCTTGTTTTGCAAGCCCTCATCGAAGTATATCATGACGTTGCGAAAGAATGCCACATCGACCTTGTAGGGGAATGGAGCTCGGTCGCGCACAAGGTCTTGTGTCATAAACGATGCCTTCCCCATCAAACAATCTTTGACCTTAATAAGGTCGGCATCTTCGTCAATATCGAAATACTTGTCGAAAGTAGCACTGAAGCCACAGCCCTTCATAACCTCGTTAAAGTTGTCCACGTAGCCACGATTAAAGCTATAGACATATTGCCCACTGCGTGCCGTCTCAAGCACGCTCTCGTTGATGTCGGTGGCGTAGACACGCACCTTGTCGAGCATACCGAGTTCGGACAACATTACAAGGTCGGAATAGACTTCGAGCCCAGTCGAACAGCCTATGTGCCAAATGGTTGCGGTTACGGCTGTCGGTATTTTCGGATACATATATTGGCGAAGGTCTATCCATACTGCTGGGTCGCGAAAAAGTTCTGTGGTATTGACTGTTATGTCTTCGACAATCTGACGGACATACTTACGATCGGCAACAATTTTGTCAAGAATCTGTTCGAAGCTAAGCCCAGTCTCGTCGCAAAGTTTTTGCAGACGACGCGATATGGAGTTGCTCGAATAGTTGCTAAAGTCGTAGCCACTATGCGAACCAAATTCTTTTAGGAATGTCTTGTTATCCATATCGTCATGAGTGTTTTTGTAGTTTTCTTTTTCGTAGCGGTTGAGTAGATTATCTTCTTTTTTTAGAAGAGCTCTACCTCAACATTTTGTATGAAGGCCGTAAAGGAGTGTTCTCCATTTACCTCGGCTTCGCTCAGTAGGAAGAGGACTGCCTTTTCCTCGCCAAACTTATCTTTGATCGGTATTTCCTTGCGTTCTCCGACAACCTTAGGCATATCGGGCGTTACGAAGGCCTTCACAAAGTCGTTGGTCTGTATGTCTTTGACATCGAAGAGCATGCTGACATCTTGTCCGAGAACCTCGCTACGGTCATATCCCCAAAGACTTTCAGCAGCAACGTTGAAGAACTCAAGTTTGCCATCGTTGCTGGTGGTGATAATAGCATCGAGCATACCATCGAGTGTCTTTTCGTTGCGTATTTTGACGGCTTCTATTTCTTTGAATTGTGCTTCTATTTCTTTGCGAGTTTCTTTGAGTTTATAGTCGAGTTCTTTCTGGCTATCTTGCATTTCGCGTTCAAGCTTGACTTGGTCGGCTATATTAGTCTCAAGACTTATGACTTTTATGACCTCACCGTGTATGTCTTTGACAGGTGTGTAGGTCGAGAGTAGCCAAATTTCTTCGCCTTTCTTTGAGCGACGACGTACACGCCCACTATATGTTTTGCCTTCGGAGAGAATGCTAAGCAGTTCATCGAGTTTACCAGCATCGTCTTTGTGGAAGAAGATGCTCATGTTCTGATTGGCAATTTCCTCTTCCTTATAACCGAAAGTACGGAGGAAGTTTTCGTTAACGGTTCGAATGGTGCCATCGACATCAAATTGGCAACTTATTGAGGCTTCGTTGATGGCATCTATAAAGCCTTGCATCTCCAGAGCGTTGCGCTTGTTTTCCTCTTCGGTGGCGCGCATCTCTTCGATGTTCTGCATAAGTCGCTCTTCTTGCTCGCGGTTTTTCTTGGCTTGCTTTTGAGTTTCTTGTAGCAGTTCTTGTGTCTGCATGTTGCTCTTGACGGTCGAAATGGTTTGTGCAATACTTTCGGCTGTCTTCTCTACAAACGAAATTTCGTAGTCGAGCAAGGGCAACAACGATGCCATCTCTATGACACCATAAATCTCATCGTTTACTTTGAGGGGTACGAGTAGCAAAGCTCCCGGGTTGGCATCTCCCAATCCAGAAGTTACTGTTATATAATCCTTAGGCAGGTCGGTCATGTAGATGGTCTGTTGCTCTTGTCCACAACGACCGACAAGACCTTCGCCCCACTCTATCCGCTTGTTTGCATATTTCTTGCGGTCGTAGGCCACAAAAGCTGTCAGTTCAAAGAAACGCTGACCGGCATCGCCCTTGTCGTTGCCGGTGTGAAGAAGGAAAAATCCTGCTTGGTTGATTTTCATATAATCGACCAAATAGCGTATGATGTTATAAGAGAGTTCTTGCAGATTGTCGTTGTTACGACGAAGAATTTCGCCAAACTGCGCCACACCATTGGTTACCCACGTACGTTGCTTTTCTTCTTCGCGACGATTGTTGGCATTCTTTTCGTTGTCTTTAAGACTTTTCTGTAGTTTAAGCAGCGATGTTGCAAGGTCATCGTCTTTGTCGTCTATATTGAGCGTGGCATTGGTGCTCCCTGCACTAAGGTTTTCAACAAATTGCAAGATTGCATCGGAGCGAGTGGCTTCCGACTTGAGCATTTTCTTCAGTTGGCGAATGATAGTAACGAGTTGGCGTGCAAGCAAGAATCCCATCAGCCCACATAGCAAAGGCAAGGCGAGTACTACCCAAAACGCCGGAAAAGAGTGTATGAAATCCGACAGGGTTCGGTCGCTCTGGTGGAAAGCATCGGAGTTGGCGGCCAGTAAGAAAACGATAAGCGCAAAGATGAGTCCGAAGAGCAGACCTCGGAGTGCGTAGATGTACGCCAATCGTTTTATTTTCTTATTTTTCATCTTGCTTTGTTTAGAACTTGTTCTTAGTTAGTAGTTCAACTAAGCGGTTGTTTATTTTGTCCAGTGCTACTACGTCGTCGACACCACCTGCCTTGACGGCTTCTTTTGGCATGCCATAGACAACACAAGACTGCTCGTCTTGAGCAATGGTGTGTGCACCAGCATCGTGCATTTCTTTCATTCCTCGCGCACCATCGTTGCCCATGCCCGTCAAGATAACGCCAATGGCATTATTGCCAGCATAGCGAGCTGCCGAACGGAATAGGACATCGACAGAAGGACGATGTCGATTGACAAGTGGACCTTCTTTTATCTCTACGAAATATTCTTTCCCGACTCGTTTGAGGAGCATGTGCTTGTTGCCCGGAGCTATCAAGACACGTCCACGATACAGCTTGTCGCCATTCTCGGCCTCCTTCACTTCGAGACGCGAGATTTGGTTAAGACCATTAGAGAAAGAGCGCGTGAAGCCTTCGGGCATATGTTGCACAATGGCAATGCCGGGCATGTCTTCGGACATGGTGCGCAAGAGCACGCGAATGGCCTCTGTTCCGCCAGTAGATGAGCCAAGAACTATTATTTTTTCGGTAGCCACAATAACATCCGAAGCCGACGACTTTTCGAGGATGGCGTCGGCAGTGTACTTGGGTTGTACATTGGCTATTTGGGCTGTCGGGATTGTGGTTGTGCGAGTGGTCGGCTTGACGGATACCGTTGGCGCTGGTGGAGCAACAGGCTTTGTCGGGTTGAGACGTTCTTGAATTACGTCGGCTTGTATGCGACGGAGTTTACTTTGCGCTGCAGCTTTTACGGCATCGCAGAGCATAATGTGGCTCTCCTGAAAGAATACATCAGGATTCATCGATGGCTTGCCAATGACTTCACTTGCTCCATACTCAAGAGCTTTCATGGCAGCATCCGTGCCTTTGGTTGTAAGCGACGAAATGACTACAACTGGTATGGGTCGTTGTGCCATTATCTTGCGAAGGAACGTGAGTCCATCCATACGAGGCATTTCGATGTCGAGAGTGATGACATCGGGCACCTCACGTTGTATTTTTTTGACGGCAATGATAGGGTCGGCGGCAGTCCCCATTACCTCAATTTCAGGGTCAGCCTCGAGTATTGCGGTAAGAGATTGTCGGACTACTGCTGAGTCGTCTACTATGAGCACTCTGTATTTGTTTGCCATGTCGCTTACAAGTTTTGTGTGTTGTTTGCTGCCGTCTTAGTTCTTAGCACATTGCCATGCGCCACGAAGACAGTGTGTTTGTCAGAGTTGTCGTTTATCCAAGTATTTGTGTCGGACCTCACCTGTGTCGGTAAAGAAGAGTATCTTACGACCTTTTTTCCCGCCAACGCATGAACTCACAATCGGGATATTGTATTCTTGAAGCATGCTTTTGGCTACTTGGATGTTGCGTTCGCCAATCTGGGTGGCCGAGGGTCCACCATCAATGGCTTGCAGAAGTTCGCCGCCTCCGAAGACCTTGGCTATGAGGTCTTCTTTGCGACTTCCCATGAAGAGCATCTTCTCTATCAGTTTTTCTATGGCAATGTTGCCATACTTAGGCGAAGCGAGGTCGTTGCCAGTCCATGTGGGGAGCATATAGTGATTGATGCCACCAAAATGCAAGACCTTATCCCAAAGGCATACAGCAACGCACGAACCAAGAACTGTCTTGACTACGTATGGTTCCTTGCTCGCAAAGAAAGACGACGGATATAAGAAGTGCTGAGAATATTCCATTCGTGCGCTTCGCTAAAATAAGTCTACGTCGTCGTCAGTATCGGTAAAGAACATGTCAGCATCATCGCCTCCGAAGGGGTCTGTATTGACAACCTTGAGCCTTGGTATGGATATGGTGAATGTAGAGCCTTCGCCCTTGACACTCTTAATGTCTATTGTGCCTTCGATGACATCGAGAAGGGCTTTGGCGATTGCAAGACCCAAGCCATGACCTTGGTTGATGGAGTTGATGCCTGTATCGAGACGTTTGAAACGTTCGAAAATTACATTTTGATTCTTTTCGGATATGCCTGTGCCAAAGTCTTGTATGGATATGAAGAGCAGGTCGTCGTCAATCCAAGTTTTGACAAGCACGTGGCTATCCTTGTAACTATACTTGACAGCGTTGTTAAGAATATTGCTGATTATCTGCTTGAGCTTTTCGGCGTCGGTGTTGAAATAGTAATCTTTTTCGCCAAAACCAAGTTGTATTTGGTAGTCGAAATCGATTTCGATGCCCATTTTGCGCGTTACGACATTGAAAGAGTCGATGACAGACTGTATGAGCTGTCGGATGTGCACCTTTTGTACGTTGGGCAATATCTCACCTGCCTCAATTTTGGCAGCAGTAAAGATGTTCTTGAGCTGAAAGTCGAGGTTAAAAGCTTCGTTGTGGATGAGGGCAACCATCGAGACTATTTTCTTCCACTCCTGCTTATCAACGGTGAGTATAGCCTTGCTCAGACCGATGATAGAGGTAAACGGATTGACAATCTCGTTGGTAACGTTGGAGATAAAGTGGCTTTTGAGAGCTTCAGATTCTTTGAGACGCTTGCTCATAGTCTGATACTCGACTTGTAGAGCCGCATATTTTTTCTCCACTTCGGAGCGCTCATCGAGTCTTGTCTTCAGCTCTTTGAGAAGTTGCTTGTCAGTAAGATTACTATTCATATCCCGATGGTGTCTATATTATATCTTCTTGAATATTGTTGGTTTAATGTTGCTGAGCGGGACTTCCATATTGGCCATAGACTCTGAGTGGCCTATGAACAAGTACCCGCCTATGCGAAGTTTGCTACATAGTTTGTTGATGACTTTTTCTTGTGTTTCGCGGTCGAAATATATCAAGACGTTGCGACAGAAGATGACGTCGAACTCTTCGTTGATATTATAAGAAGCGTCCATAAGGTTGAGATACCTTAGCTGAAAGTGCTTTTGTAGCTCTGGGCTTATGCGCACCGTTGGGTTCTCACGATCTTTACTCCGCAAGAAATATTTCTTTTTGAGGCTGAGGGGGATCATCTCGATTGACTTTTCGGGGTAGACGCCATGCGAAGCTTTTTCGAGGACGTTGGCCGAGATGTCTGTGCCGAGGATGGAGAACGTCAGTTGTGGATGACGCTCGATATATTCGCTCATAACGATGGCAATGGTGTAGGGCTCTTCGCCACTTGAGCAAGCCGCACTCCATATTTTTATGTTATGTCGCCCTTGCGCTTCGAAGTCGGGCAGTGCTGTGGCACTGAGGAAATCGAAGTGTACCGACTCGCGAAAGAAATCGGTTTTATTGGTGGTCACAACGCTAAGGAAGTTGTACAACTCGTTTTTCTGTCCTTCGGGCGAGAAAAAGTAGTTCTTATACTCGGTATAGGACTTCATTTTGAGTTGTCGAATGCGTTTGAGGAGTCTTCCTTGCAGCATAACTCGCTTTATTTCGGGCATCTTGATGCCGAATTGCTCGTAGATATAGTCGCTAAACTGACGAAAATCGGCTTGCGACAACTCGGCACGGAAGCAGTCGTAGTCGCTATCCGCCGTGCTTAGTCTGTTATTTTCCACGATGTTTGGCATCACAGGTTTCTACGTTCTTTTTTTATTAATGTTTAACGTTTTTGCAAATGGGGTGTTGGCATTACTTGTTTTTGCCAACAAACTCCGACATCTTTATTATGTCGTTGTCGGTAAATATCTTGTCGGGGTTGATGATGAGAGCGAGACCACCTTCGATGGGTGCTGCGAAATGAACGTAGCCTGGCTTATAGGTGTTTTCTATGCTCCGACGGCCTTCTTCGGGTATTTCGAGCACTTCTCGAACTTCGTCGACGGCGAGAGCCACATTAAATTCTTCACCCTTCGCATTGTGTACGTTAATTACGATGACGTATGTTTGTTCGGTAAGGTTAATGGCACCAGCATCGAACTTCGTTCCGCTGTCGATAAGAGGAACTACCGAGCCACGGTGTTCGACCAAACCGAGCAGGTAGGGCACATCGCCTGCTTTGGCTTTGGGGCTGTCGTAGGCGAGTATTTCAACTACGCGCGATACGTGTAGACCGTATATGCCATTGTTGACTTTAAAGGTCAGGTATGAGTTAATTTCCTCTTCCATGCTTATGTGATGTGGTCGGTTTTTCTTTTATGTGTTAGCGGTAGTAGGAGACAAAGTAGGGCGGCTATATCTATTCGAGTGCCTTGGCTACTTCTTGTGTTTTTATTTTGTAGACGAAACAAGGGTTGCCATCTGCATCGAGCTTCTTAATTGTGCCTGCAAGAGCACGCTGTACCTTGACGTCAATATCTATCACGACTTCGGTTGAATAGTCGGCTTTATCATATTCAAAAACGTCGTCCATTTCGTCGACTTTAAAACCAACCATTTCTTCTGCCCCTTTTTCGGAAGCTATGCCTACAACGACAATGCACTGTTCTGGTAATGTGTCGCACGATTCCTTACCAATCAGGACACGAAAGTCGATGACTGGAATCATGTTGCCATGGTTGTTGATTATGCCACGAACGAAGTTTTTCGTCAAAGGCACTGGCGTTGGCTCGACATTTTCGAGTATGTGTCGGACGGCGTCGGTTTCAAAGGCAAAATATTCGCCGCCTACTTTGAACGATGTGACTGAATTATTTTCTTCCATAGTCGGTTTTTCTCGTTATTCTTTTCGGCGGATACGGAGTTGGTTGTAGTAATTTATCAATCTTCCCGTGTCGATGATGAGCGATAGCGAGCCATCACCCATGACCGAAGCACCAGAAATCATATCGACGCTGCGCAGGAATCTGCCGAGTGGCTTGACAACAATTTGATATTCGCCTATGACAACATCGACAAGCATTCCAACGCGCTTGTCGCCCTGACCGACAATGAGCAACTTACCTTCTTGTCGGTCGAAGTCTTTGTTGTCAAATATCTTATTGAGATCGAGATATATCATTTGCTGTCCGTCGTAGGTAAAGAAGTTACCCATGCCACTAGGACTGAATGCGACTTCGGAAGGCTGGAGTATGCGTTCTACGTTGGACAAGGGGAAGACATATTGTTCGCCGTTTATTTTGGTAAGCAAGCCATCGATTATGGACAGCGTCATAGGAAGCTCCATGCTGATAGTGGTGCCCTTGTCGACTTCGGAGTCGATTGTTACCTCGCCACGTATTTCGGCAATTTTGCTTTTGACAACATCCATACCGACACCACGTCCTGAGACATCGCTAATTTTTTCGGCCGTAGAGAAGCCGCTGGCAAAGATTAGGTTTAGCGTATCCTTTTTAGACAAGTTGGCGTTGGGATCGACAATACCTTTCTCGACTGCCTTTTTGAATATCTTAGCTGGGTCCATACCCTTACCATCGTCGGAGACCTGAACTACGACAGACGAACCCGAGTAGAATGCTTTGAGGAGTATGGTACCTGTCGGATTCTTACCTTTGGCGACACGCTCTTCGGGCATTTCGATACCGTGGTCGCCAGAATTGCGAATGATATGTAGTAGGGGGTCGGTAAGGTGGTCGATAATGTTCTTATCGAGTTCTATTTCACCACCCTCGACAACGAATTCCATTTGTTTACCGAGCTTGTTGCAGAGGTCGCGGACGAGACGTTGGAAACGAATAAGTTCGCCTTGCAAGGGTATGAGGCTTATGGAGAAAGAATTTTCGCGCAATTGGCGAGTAATCTTTTCCATTTGCTCGGCAATGGATATGAGGCTTTGGTCGTCTTGCTTGCCGGCAAGCAGGTTAAGTTGCGCCTGCATGGTGACAAGTTCGCTGACAGCGTTTACGAGGTCGTCAATCTTGTCGGACGAGACACGTATGCTCGATATTTTATTGTCCTGAGGTTTAGCAGCGCCACCAGTTGAAGTGGTGGCAGGCTTGGCGGCAGGGGCTGATGTTGACTTAGTTGGTTGCGCTGGTTGCTGCGCAACTTCCTGAGGTTTAGCCTTGGGCTTGAAGTCGGCAAAGTCTTCGGCTTTGAGCTCTGTTTGTGTCTCGATGGCTCGACTAATGAGAGGAGTTAGTTTGTCAGAATCGCCAAGGATGTCGGCGTTGGGCAAACGCTTAACCTCCATCTTACACTCATCTTCGACAAAGATGAAGACATCTTGTATTTCGTTTTCGTCTTGTTCGGTAGAGAGTATGACTTGCCACTTGGCATATAGGTTGAGTGGCTCAAGTTTGTCGAGTGCAGGGACTTTACTTGTAAAGGCAAGGGTTTTGTACTCACCGAGGGCGGTGAGATCGTCGAGCATGAAGAGTGGGTTGGTGCCGTTGTTGAGCAGACTCTCGAAGGGAGCAAACGTTACGAGATAGTTTCGCGGACCTTTTCCTTCTTCTTTGTTTGTTTCTTTTGGCTTGAAGTCGGCAAAGTCTTCGGCAGTGAGTTCTGTTTGCGTTTCAACAGCACGGCTGATGATGGCATGCAGTTTCTCAGTGTCGCCAAGGATGTCGGCATTGGGCAACCGCTTTATTTCCATCTTGCACTCATCTTCGACAAAGATGAAGACGTCTTGTATTTCGTTTTCGTCTTGTTCGGTAGAGAGGATGACTTGCCACTTAGCATATAGGTTGAGAGGCTCGAGTTTATCGAGTGCTGGGACTGCACCTGTAAAAGCTACGGTCTTATACTCACCGAGTGCGGTGAGGTCATCGAGCATAAAGAGAGGGTTGGTGCCGTTGTTGAGCAAGCTCTCGAAAGGAGTGAAAGTTACGAGATAGTTTCGCGGACCTTTTTCTTCTTCTTTTGCTTTGGTAGCTTCGGTTGCCTGCTGGGCGGCGAGGCGTGCTTTGTCTTTGCTACTTAGAGTAAGTTGTTGACCTTCGGGGAAGTAGTGAGTTATTTTGGCAATGTAGTCTTTCTGACGTTGAATATCGGCAGGGTCGGTGAGGGTGCCTTCGCCGACGTCGAGAAGTAGACGGATATAGTCGAGGCTCTCGAAGGTGAGCGAGATTATGTCTTTACTTACAGCGAGCTTGTCGTTTCGGATAAGGTCGTAGAGGGTCTCGAGGTTGTGGGTAAAATGGCTAAGGTCGTTAAAACCAAACATTGCACCACTACCTTTGATGGTGTGCATGGCACGGAACAATCGTTCGATGATTTCCTTGTTTTCGGGCTCTCTTTCGAGGTCGAAAAGGGATTCTTCGATGATGACGATATTGTCTTGCGCCTCTTCTACGAACTTTTGTTGAAACTTATCAAGCATAGTGCTTTTATTAGATTGCCTCTTGTATTATATGGAGAACTATGGTGTGAGATTGACGAACCGACAAGTTTTTTGCCGGATGATACTCACATATTTTGCGTGCGAACTCTATTAGCGAAGGACTCGCGAGATGGCACTAAGAAGCTTAGCGGGCACGAAAGGCTTGATGATCCAGCCTGTGGCACCAGCTTCTTTTGCTTCCATTTTTTTCTCGGTTTGGCTTTCAGTGGTAAGGAACAAGATTGGGATGTGTTTATACTCATCTATTTCGCGAATCTTACGAATGAGTCCGAGGCCGTCGAGGTTGGGCATGTGGAGGTCGGTGATTACGATGTCGATTGTACGTCCATCGAGGTACTTGAGGGCATCTTCACCGTCGACACCGACGAGGACATCGAATCCTTCTTGCGAAAGGGTGTAGTTGACCACTTCGCGGATTGCCTCAGAGTCGTCTACAATCAAAACTGTCTTTGCCATAGTTGTATGTTGTGTGTATTTTTTGTTAAGCGATATTAAATTCTTTGTCGAAACCGCTCTTGACGATGAGGAGTTTGAGGTCTTCTTTGAGCGTTGAGGATATTTCGAACTTCTTGTTGGCTGCTACGCAGGAGTGCTTTATGGCTACGAGCAACTGAATGAAAGTCATGTCGATATTATTAGGATTATCGATGACTACTGCCGTATCGGATGGCTGAGCGAGTGCATTTTTTACTTCGGCAACGACCTTGTCGGCATGATTGATAACGAGATCGCCCGAGAAAGTTAGTTGTTTCTTTCCATCGACATCGGCAATCTTGAGTGAATAGACACTTGCCATGACCTTCGTGTTTATTTAAGATGAGATGTTTTGTTTTGAGAAGTAGTGGGTTTAGAACTTTTCGTAGTTATCGAGATCGAACTCTTTGCCACCAGAGAAGTTTCCACCGAGGTTTATTTTCACTCCTGTTACATTATCGTCGTTAGAGGAGGTGTTAATGCTTTGCGCAGGGGTTGAATCGGACTGACGCGCTACTGAGGGTTCTTCGGCAGTAGGTGCTTGCTCAACGGTATTGTCGACTGTGTTGTGATGAGTGTCGTTTTCATCGAGTTTGAAGTAACCGACTGCACGCTTGAGGTTGTCGGCAAGGGTGCTTAGGTGAGCAGAACTATTGGTTAGTTCATCGGAGCTTGAAGCATTTTCTTGCGTGATGACGTTGAGGTTCTGCATAGCCATATTAATTTGCTCGGCACCTGTTTTTTGCTCTATGCTGGCAGCAGATATTTCTTTGATGAGGATGGTTGTTTTTTCGATGTCGGGGACGAGCGCTTTGGCTTTTTCACCTGCCATTTGCGTTACCTTGAGACCTTTATTGACGAGGGTAACTATCTCATTGGCAGCTTGCTTGCTTCGCTCGGCAAGTTTACGAACTTCGGCTGCGACGACTGAGAATCCACGTCCTTGTTCACCTGCACGAACGGCTTCGACTGCTGCATTGAGCGCAAGAATGTTTGTCTGGAAGGCTATATCGGAGATGATGGATATTTTCTCGGAGATGGTCCTCATAGCTTCGGCTGCTTCGCCAGAATACTGACTTGAAAGGTTGACGTTTTCGACGGTGGAAGCTGTTAGCTTTTCGGTTGCTATGGCATTCTCGGTGTTCTGGTCGATATTGGCAACCATTTCTTCAATGGCTGTGGAGACTTCTTCGGCAGAGGCTGCTTGTTCGGAAGCACCTTTGCTAAGCTTCATACTTGAGTCTTTAAGGGATACACCTGAAGAGACAAGTTCGTTGGCGTTTTCTTCGATGGACTGAACTGTGCTTTGCAGGTTGTTGACCATGCCTTGTAGCGCTCCAGATAGTTGACCAATTTCGTCGTTGCTGGTTACATCGAGAGAGACTGTGAGGTCGCCACGTCCGATGGCTTCAGCGAAAGCAACGCCTTTTTTGAGAGGGGTTACGATGCTTTGGTAGAGCATTCGCCCGATGGCGACAGCTGCAATCATGACGAGAATGCTGACAATTATAGCGAGAGCAAGCTGCAGTGTTGAGTAGCGCGAGATGCTAGTACGGATGTCGTTGCACTTGTCATCGCATATCTTATCGAGCGAAGACATAAGTGCTTGGATTTCAACTTCGCCACGCTCGAGGTCGCCATTACTACCAACAAGGTCTTCACTTTCCATTAACAATATGGGGTCGTCGTAGGAGTCGAAAGAAGATAGGTTGTTCATGACGGTGCGTTCCATGTCGAAGAAGGCGTGTATGCGTTCGTCGGCTATGGCAAGGGTGTCGGTGAACTCTTTTTCCCAGTTTGATGTTTTGGACTTTACATCGGTAAGGATTATTTCAAAATCGTGGTCGATTATATTCTTGAGTTTTACTTTGTCGGGCGTATTGGGTTGGTGGTCGACAAAGACCCAGTTGACGGCTAAGCGTCGGCTTTCGGTCAGCTTAATCATCATTTCTTCGAGATTGGCCTTGACGGGCAGATACTCGTTGGTCTCTTTATCTTGCAAGTGTCGGGTGTAGATGTGTGTACCTACGGTGAGCACAGCATTGAGCAGAATGAGAGCACATATAGCGCCGAAGCTACTGATAAGCTTCTGACCGATGTTCATCTCTTTGACGTTGAGATTGAGCGAACCTATTTTCATTTTAGTTAACGTTTTACAAATTTATGGCAGCGGTCATATCTGTCAGTTTTTGGCTAAACTGGATATTGGACACTGCGGCATTCTGTTTGCTAAGTTCGAAGCGGAGTTTACTTTCGCGAATGACGAAATTTATCATTGAGCCATTCTTGACGGCACCTTCTTCTTCGGTTATGATGAGCGTATCTTTGCCGACTTTATCGAGCAAGGCTGGTGCATTCTTGCCAAAGTTGACATTGTGGCTGACGTAGATTACCTGACAATCTTCGACTTCGGCTACAGACTTGAAGTTTTTAACAACGACGTCTTGGAATCCGAACTTCTTGCCTGCTGACTGATTGGTAAGCATATTGGCGAGGTCGCGGTCGCGAATGACACCGATGACGAAATCGCCTTGACGAGCACTTTCGCTCCATCCGAGATAGCGGATGAAAGAGAGCGTAAGGAGCGCTTTGGGCTTCGTGAGCTGATCTTGAGCTTCGGCACGATGTGCGAAGCAAGTTAGAACGAGCAGTATAGAGAGTATAACTTTGTTCATAGGTCTCTCGTTTTTATTGTTTGATTAGTGTGTGTTGTTAATTTGCGTGTTTGACATGCATTTAGGTGTGTCTTATTTTATTAACAAAAAGCGTGCATAAATGCATGTCGCAATTGCCAAAGTTAATAAATTGTCAATGAAAATCAAACCACGCGAATAGGTTTGTTAAATTTTGTAGAGACAATTTTGCTCTGATTTGTTGCTCGTCTTTTTGGATTTGTTCTTTTAGTTGGTTGGTATTGTCGAATTTTTGTTCGTTGCGTATCTTGGACAAGAAAAGTAGGCTTAGTTCTTGTCCGTATATTTGGTTGTCGTAGTCGATGATGTGCGCTTCGAGTCGTCGGTCGGAAGAGGCGAGTGTGGGTCGGGTGCCGATGTTGACTATAGCAAGATGTGTCTGACTATCGTCGGTACGAGCGAGAGCAGCATAGACGCCATCGGCTGGAAGTTGTTTGTCGGGGTTGACATTGAGGTTGGCTGTTGGGGCATTGAGAGTGCGTCCGAGAGCATCGCCATGGACTACTTTGCCACAGACAAGATATGGTCGGCCAAGAAGTGTGTTGGCTAACTCGATGTTACCTTCGGAGAGCGCACGACGCACTTCGGAACTGCTTATCTTGGTTACGTGTGGCAGAGTGAATTGCTGCTGGCGTTCGGCAATGAGACCTTCGTCGGTGGCTATGCGGATGTAGTCGTCGGGATTAAGGTTGTCGGAGCCGAAGCGATGATTGTAGCCCAAGAGGAGTAGTCGGACGGAGAGTTGGTCGCGAAGGTAGTTGGCTATGAATTGACGTGCGGAGAGGTCGGAAAATTGACGTGTAAAAGGGAGGACAAGTAACCTATCGACACCAAGAGAGCTGATGAGCGATGTTCGCTCGGAGAGAGTCGTGAGAAGCCCAACACGGTCGTTGCCTTTGGAGAGGACGACACGAGGGTGTGGGTGAAGAGTTACGACGAGCGAGAGCAAGCCACGGTTGTGAGCTTCGGCGGTTAGCTGACGCAAAAGGGACTGATGTCCGAGGTGAACACCATCGAAGAGTCCCACTGTTGCGACAGAGGGCTTGCCATCGTAGGCAGATATGTCTGTATATACGTTCATTGGGGGTGTTTGGTGAACCGTCAATGCTTGTGATGTCTTATTACGCACGTGTGGCGTGCGAGGTTGCAAAGATTTTTACTCAAACCAAAGGGTTAGGCTACCTTTGTATTCTCCGGTTGACCATACGGGCAAGGCGCTTGGTCCGTTGAGGTCGGTGGTGTTGACCTTATTGCGAACGGCAGGGATGACTTGCATTATGGAGAGACCTGTTTGTGGGAGTGTGTAGAGCAGTTCGTCGCGTCCATCGCGTGGGCGAAAGACTCCAACATAGTCGTTGACGGTGGAACCGGGCTCTATGCAAATAGTTGATTTAGAGGTTTTTAATTGCATCCATTGGACGGCTGCGAAGTAGCCTTTGAACTCGGGATAGGTGAATGATTCACCGGGTACGGGGTCGTTGTAGTCGGTTTGCCAAATGCCTGTTTGCGGTCCGTGGAGGCGGTTTTTCCAGACGCGATAGGGTCCCATGCCGAGCCATTCTTTGCTGATGACAGAGGCTTCGTCGAGATCGAAAGAGATGCCCATAAGGTCGACAACGCCATTGAAATTGTAGACATATTCGATGCGTGCGACGCCTGTGGAGCCGATGTGCCAGCAGACACGCGATAGCGAACCGAGGGCATAGTGAACTGTCAGGACAATTGTGTCGTTTCCTTCGTTGACAGATAGCGAGCTAAGGGTGCCGAGGTCGGGGTAGGGGACGTAGGTTGTTTTCTTTTTTTCGGCTTGTGGGTCGTCGTGGTTGTAGAATTGATCCATAGAGCGGTCGGCACGTTTATAGGCGAAGAATTGTGGACCGTTGGTGAGGGTTTGTTGTTTGCCATCGACTTCGACTGACGTAAGGCGACCATTTGTCTTGCTGAAAGTATATGTGGTTTTGGCAGCAGAGATAATAATATTTTCGGACGTTTCGGTTTTGGAGATAAGCCCAGCGCGTTTGTTAGCAGAGACTATGCTACGACTACGTTTTTGAGTCCAAGTGCGCGAATATATTTCTTGCTTATTACTGTCGAAAGCAGTGAGAGTGAGGGCATCGGCATCTTTGTCGAGAGGGACTGAAAGCGTGCCAGAGGAGTGAGGCGCTATGCCGTTGGCACTTATGTTGCCACTTTTACGGACTGTGGTTTTACGCCCATCGTAGGAAACATATTGATATTGGAAAGTTACGTTATCGAGAGAAAGGAAATCGTAGCGATTCTCGACGTTGAGAGTACCATCGAAATCGGCGGATAGAGTTTCGAGAGTACAGAGCTCACCATTGTGGAAATTATGGTCGGGAGTAAAGATTTGAATAGGGCTCCAAACCTGACGGACAGTGTAGTAGCTACCTTCTTTTTCGTGATGAGGTCCGACAATGCCATCGGCACCATAGTTGCCGACGTTGTCGATTATGCCACCCATGTCGGTACGGACAACACCTTCGTCGACAAGAGCCCAGATGAATCCGCCTGCACAGCGAGGCCAAGAGCGCATGACCTCCCAGTAGTCGTAGAGACCTGCACCTGCGCCGCCATCGTAGAGAGCGTGGAGGAATTCGGTGGGCATCCATATTTCGTGCTTGCGCATGTAGTCGTTACTCTCGCCGTAGCTACGATAGTGCATTGTCTCGTAGCCACCGAAGTTGCCTTGTGGGTGAAGGACAGGTCGGCGTTGGATGTCGTATTTGTGGAATTCGTCATTTAGTTCGTCGTTCCACCCCTTTTCGTTGCCATTGCTCCACCAGATTATTGAAGGGTGGTTGACGTCGCGACAAACCATCTCGCGGATGAGTTTCTGACCATTGATGGTCTCGTGATGACCATGCCAACCGCTAAGTTCGTCCATAACATAGAGTCCGAGGCTATCGCAGATGTCGTAAAATTCGGGGTCGGCAGGGTAGTGCGAAAGGCGGACGGCATTCATATTGAGACTTTTGATGAGCAAGACGTCTTCTAAGTTCTTGGCATAGCTAAGTGTTCGACCCGTCTCGGGACGGAAGCTATGTCGGTTGACACCTTTGACGAGAACTTTTTGACCATTGATATAGAGTCCGTCGCCCGGACGAGTCTCGATGGTGCGGAAACCGAATTTTTCGCGTTCGACGTGGAGTATTTTACCTGTGCGGTCTTTGAGGGTAAACTCGGCAATGTAGCGGTTGGGAGTTTCGGCAGTCCACGTGCTTATGCCATTGGCACTGAGAGCTACGGATACTTGAGTGCCACCGCGAGAGGCTGTGGTTTTCTGAGCTACTTTCTTGCCATTGATGTCGGTTATGGTCGTTTCGAGAGTGGCACCTTCGAGAGCGCGATTGATAATAACATCGGCACGGAAAGAGCCGTCGGCACGAGCGTCGATGGCCGTACGCTCGATGCATAGTGCAGGCTTGCTGACGATGAAGACTGGGCGAATGATGCCACCAAAGTTCCAATAGTCGGCACGTCGTTCGGAGAGGTTGACGCCAGCGTTTTCACTTTCTTTGCTGACGGTTAGTTCGAGGAGGTTTTTCTTGTCGCCAAAGAAGACTCGGTCGGAGATGTCGTAGGTTATGCGATAGAAGGCACCTTGATGTTTTTGACCAGCTTTGCGATGGTTGATTTGCACTTCGACATCGGTCATGACAGCTTCGAAGACGAGGTCGATGTGTCGGCCAGCCCATTGCTGGGGTAACTTGAACTCATATTTATACTTGCCTTTTTCGTCGGCGATGCCATCGGGGAAGGCTTTGCCGTAGAACTTCATGCCATATTGATAGGTGCCGAAGCCTTGTAGTTCCCAACAACTTGGGACACCTATTTTTGTCCACTTGCCACTATTGAAGCCATCGGTGCAGAAGAAGTCCCACTGCACCATGTCGTCGCAACCATGCCCACTGAGATATTGTCGGTGTGTATTAACATCGGTCTGTGCGTGGGCTGAGCAAGCGAGCAAGAGGGCGCACGAGGAAAGTATTTTATGTATGTTCATTAGTTATGATATGTGTGTATGCTTATACTTGTGGATAGACAAAGAGATAGTCGTAGTGAACAATGGGGCGTTGCCTTTTTGCTCCGACCTGACGGAGAGCTGTGTCTTTGTCGGTGGCGACGCGTCCGACGGCGATATTCTTGCCCGATTCGTCGGCAATGATGACTATGTCGTCTTTCTTGAAGTTGCCTTCAATTTCTTTTATGCCGACGGGCAACAAACTGGAGACTCTACTAGTATCTAAGAGAGCTGTAGCAGCACCTTCGTTGACGACGATGCGAGCCGTGGCAAAGCCATCGGAATAGGCGATCCATTTTTTGACGGCCGTGTTGCGTCCGGCAGCTTCAAAGTGTGTACGGACGAGCGAAGAGTCGTCATCGGCAATGCGCAAAATGGTGTCTGAGGCAGAGCCATTGGCAATGTAGACATCGATGCCAGCACCAGCTGTTTTTTGAGCCATGCGGCACTTGGTGACCATGCCACCGCGCCCGAAGTCGGATTTTGAGGCTTGGACATATTGTGCGACGCTTGTGCCACGGCGCACTTCGGTGATGACGTGCGCGGATGGGTCTTTGGGGTCACCGTCGAAAATGCCGTCGATATTGCTAAGGATGATGAGTTTTTGGCAGTCCATCATGGAGGCGATGAGAGCAGAGAGCTCGTCGTTGTCGGTAAACATAAGACCTGTTAGCGAGACGGCATCGTTTTCGTTGACGACAGGGAGCACACCACTATTCCAAAGGACATCGACACAATTCTTCATATTGAGATAGTGGGCACGGGTGCGAAGGTCTTGCTTGGTGAGGAGTAGCTGACCTATCTTGATGTTGTGCGCAGAGAATATTTGTTGCCAAGTGTCGATTAGCTTGACTTGTCCGATGCTGGATAGAAGTTGACGTTGTGCGACTGGGTCGAGGTGTTCGTAGTCGGAGGTCATGCCACGTCCGGCAGCCATGGCACCACTGGAGACGAGGACGACTTTGTCGCCACGGCTGTGCAAGACGGCGATTTGCCTTGCAAGGTCTTCCATGCGATCGACGTTGAGTCGACGGTCGGGACCGGTGAGGACGTTGGAACCTATTTTGATGGTTATTGTGGACATCGGAGCGGTGTTATTTAACAATCTTGTTGTAAGAGCCCATCATGCCACGCATAACGGCAGAGAGGAAGCCAGCATGCTCCATATCGTTGATGCCCGTGATGGTTACGCCAGCAGGTGTGCAGACTTTGTCGATTTCGGTTTCGGGATGCGAATGTTTGGCAAGGATTAGTTGGGCAGCCCCTTTGACGGTTTGCGCTACTACTTCGGCCGACATTTGTGCAGGTAGACCCATTTCGATGCCACTAAGCATGGCAGCACGTATGTAGCGAAGAGCGTGAGCTATGCCACAAGAAGCGAGTGCTGTAAGGGCTGGCAATTGACTTTCGGAGACGACGAGGGCTACGCCGATGGTAGAAAAAATCATCTGAACGAAATCGAGTTGCTCTTTTGAGACACACGAGCCTCCGACGATGGCGGTAAAGCTTTCGCCGACTTCGGCAGCCGTGTTGGGCATGACACGCACAACAGACATATTTGCGCCTGTCCACTCTTCGAGGCTGGCTACGGAGACTCCTGTGGCGATGGAGATAATGAGAGCTTCGGGGCGCATGTCGTTGCGGACGGCTGAAATGACGTCTTTTATTTGGTATGGCTTGACGGCAAAGACGACGATGTCGGCACCTTTGACGGCGACGTTGTTGTCGGTCGACGTGCAGAACCCGTCGGCTTTCCAGCTATCGAGTGCTACGGTGTTTCGACGGGTAATGGTGATTTGAGCTGGTGAGGCTACGCCTGCTTTGACGATGCCGCGCGCAATGGCACCGCCCATGTTGCCGCCACCTATGACAGCGATTTTTTTATCTGGTGAAATGTTGGTCATATATGTAGTAAGAACTAAATGTTTATGAGATACAAAGTTACAAACGAAAAAGATTTAGACTAAAAATATGCTTTCAATCTGTAAAAATGTTTGGGATATTGGGTTATAGATTGTAAGCATAGCTTAGACTTAACAAAGCACCCACCCCGACGTGAAAATTGTCGTGGGTGGGTGTGTGAGTTAGTGGGTATGCAGGAGCGTGTTATTCTTCGGGTTCGATGCCTTCGTGGTCTTCGTCGTCGGGTTCGACGACAGAGCCTTCGGGCTCAGTGCCTTCGGAGACGGCGGCACGCACCTTGGCTTCAATTTCTTCTTGTAGCTCGATATTGTCGCGGAGAATGCGGAGAGCTCCTTCGCGGCCTTGTGCAAGTTTGGAGCCAGCATAGCTGAACCACGAGCCGCTCTTCTTGACGATGTCGAGACCTACGGCAAGGTCGAGCACTTCGCCGACTTTGGATATGCCTTCGCCAAAACGTATTTCGAACTCGGCTTTGCGGAATGGGGGCGAGACCTTGTTCTTGACGACCTTGGCACGCGTGAGCGAACCGACGACGTCGTCGCCATCTTTGATGGCACTGACTTTGCGGACATCGATGCGGACTGAGGCGTAGAACTTGAGGGCATTACCACCAGTGGTTGTTTCGGGGTTGCCAAACATGACACCGATTTTTTCGCGGAGCTGATTGATGAAGATACAAGTGGTGTTGGTCTTACTGAGTGCACCAGTCATCTTGCGGAGAGCTTGGCTCATTAGTCGGGCGTGGAGACCCATTTTGCTGTCGCCCATATCGCCTTCGATTTCGGCTTTTGGAGTTAGAGCTGCGACGGAGTCGATGACGATGATGTCGATGGCAGATGAGCGGATTAGTTGTTCGGCTATTTCGAGAGCTTGCTCACCGTTGTCGGGTTGACTGATGTAGAGTGCGTTCATGTCGACACCGAGTTTTTCGGCATAGGAGCTATCGAAAGCATGTTCGGCATCGATGAAGGCAGCTATGCCACCAGCTTTTTGTGCTTGTGCGATGGCATGTATGGCAAGGGTGGTCTTACCAGAAGATTCGGGACCAAAGATTTCGATTACGCGACCACGCGGATAGCCACCTACGCCGAGAGCCATGTCGAGACCGAGCGAGCCAGAGGAGATGACGGGTATTTTTTCGACATGGCGATCGCCCATGAGCATTATGATGCCTTTGCCGTAGGCTTTGTCGAGTTTGTCGACCGCAAGCTTGAGGGCGGCCAACTTTTTATTTCTGAGTTGTTCTGCGTCTTCTGCCATGTATGATAGTTGTTTTATTTGTTTTTCTTGGTTGACTATGCGAAGCTACGAGTGTGTTTTGACAATTAGCGTCAAAAAGTTAGTCAATGTTGTATAAGAAATCGTTGTAGGGGAAACGCTGAGTGTGGATTTTTTTGACTTCGGCGTAGAGCGTTTGCTTGAAAGTGTCGAAGTTTTCTTTGTGGGTAGCTGAGATGAAGATGCATGGTCGGTCTTTGGCCATCCAAGTGGCGCGAAGGTCGTCGAGCGAGAGGTTTTCGCGCGAGATGGGGGTGAGGTCGTCGGCATCTTTTGGTGTGTAGGAGAAGGCGTCTATCTTGTTGAAGACTATGAGGCATGGTTTGTCGGAGGCACCGAGGCTTTGGAGAGTTTGGTCGACGACGGCTATCTGGCTTTCGAAGGCTGGGTGAGATATGTCGACGACGTGCAGGAGCAGGTCGGCTTCGCGGACTTCGTCGAGAGTGCTTTTGAAGCTTTCGACGAGGTGAGTGGGCAACTTGCGGATGAAGCCGACAGTGTCGGAGAGGAGGAATGGCAGATTGTCGATGACGACTTTGCGGACCGTGGTGTCGAGGGTGGCAAAGAGTTTGTTTTCGGCAAAGACGTCGCTCTTGGCGAGTGTGTTCATGAGGGTGCTCTTGCCGACGTTGGTGTAGCCGACGAGCGCGACTCGCACGAGCTTGCCACGATTTTGGCGTTGTGTGTTCATGCGGCAGTCGATGTGTCGGAGTTCTTCTTTGAGGAGAGAGATGCGGTCGAGGACGATTCGTCGGTCGGTCTCGATTTGCTTTTCACCTGGGCCACGCATGCCTATGCCACCTTTTTGTCGTTCGAGGTGGGTCCACATGCGAGTGAGTCGGGGGAGGAGGTATTGGTATTGAGCGAGTTCGACTTGCGTCTTGGCGTGCGAGGTGCGAGCTCGTGAGGCAAAGATGTCGAGTATGAGCGAGGTGCGGTCGAGTACGAGGATGCCAAGGGCTTGCTCGATGTTTTTTTGTTGAGAAGGCGATAGTTCGTCGTCGCAAATGGCTGTTTCGATTTCGTTTTCGTCGACGAAGGCTTTGATTTCTTGTATTTTGCCAGTGCCCATATATGTTCGGGAGTCGGGCTGAGGGAGGTTCTGACAGAAACGAGCGACAGTGATGGCGCCAGCAGTCTGGGCGAGGAAAGCAAGTTCGTCGAGATAGTCGTCGATCTGACGGGCAGAAACTTGCGGAGTGCGGACGGCGAAGAGTATGACGCGTTGGAGAGGTTTTTCTTTCGGGATGTCTATCATTTGGGGGAGGTTAATATGGCTTGCAAAGCTAAGGAAAAGATAGTTTCTATGCGGAAGAAAAAGGAAAAGAAAGTATGAAAAGATATGTGATTATAGCAACCATGGTATTGACGAGTTGCTCGTATGCTCCACCACGAGAACTCAATGAGTATGTTTATGAATCTAACTTTGTAATACATTCGGATTTACAATGTCCAAGGATTCAAAATACAGAAGAAACAAATATCAAAGGAATAAAAATTGATACTCGAGTAAAAAGAATAGAGGTCAACATCATAAGCAGAAACGATTTAGACAGACTTTGCCCAATTTGTTTTTGATGATACTCTATACAACAGGCTCAAAGGGGTGTATTTTTTTTCAGAAATATCACAAGAAGTAAGAAGTTCTATTGAAACCATCAGGCGTTATATTCGACGTAGAACGTTATATTCGACGTAGAATAATCATCTCTTACAACTGGGATAAAAAATAAAAATAGAAACCTACGAAGCAGAAATAACCAAGGCAAAAGCGGTTATGGACGGGTGTGCCGAGAAGAAGAAACAGATTTTGGAGAAACACCTGAAATATGGTTACTTTGAAAGAAAAAGTGGAAAGGGTGCAATGAAGAAGAAAATAAAAGATTACGATTATACACACGAAGAACTCCGACAGATAGCTTTGCTCACCGACCGCGACTACATTGAAGGGTTGGGGATGGCGACTAACAACACAAATAGCCATCAGTCAATACAAGTTGATATTTTACAGAACTACCTCATCAAATTCGGCAGAAGAGACATTCTCACCGAAACTCGTTTGTCTGACGCAATCCGGATAACACCAGATGTATCGATATGGGAAAAGATAGAACGTAAGGGCAGTATAACGATAACAAAAAATCCGCTACTAATCATTGAGATAACACACAATACTCGCAACGACCGCTATTCGGAAAAAAACATTTATGCCGTTTTCAAATATTTCCCATCGGTGCAAGAATCGTTTATTTACAACTACGAGACTAACGCATGGACACGCTATCGTCGCGTCGAAAGTTGTGTAGAAAAAGAAACTGATAAAGATTATTCTCGCGTGCTTGGTTGCTATTTGCATACACTATTATGACCACTTCAAGTGGTCATATTGGCAATGTCGTCATCATGCCGAGCGGAAGAAGCGAATTTTGGATAAGATTTTGAAATAGGGTTATTTTGCAAAACACTAAAAATCAATAGAAATGAAAGAAACGGCAAAGTCTTATCTGTTTGGGTTTTGAGTATGATATCGTAAAAGAATTGATGGAATAGCAATTATGACAAAGAAAATCGTAGGGGACTACCACTATACGGCAGAAGAATTGGAGCACATAGAGTCGTATTACGAAAAGGAATATTACGAAAGCATGTGCGACGCTGTTGGCGTGGGCTTAGGCATGGCAGGAGGGAACGTGCTAAAGCATCAAATGATACAAATGCGCATTGCAAGAAACTATTTAAAGCGTTTTGACAACGCTATACTTACGGAAACACGGTTATCGGACGATTTGCGCATTACGCCCGACATTTCCATTTGGAGCAAGTATAATTACAAAAATGGCGTTGCGGAGAATCCGGTGTTAACTATTGAGATAACACACAGCACGCGCAACGACAGGTATTCGGAGAAAACGATATATGCTTCGTTTGCGAACTTCATGTCGCTCAAAGAGTCTTTTATCTACAATTATGAGCAAGATCGATGGATACGATACCGCTCGGAGAACGGACAAGTGGTTAGAGAAAACGATGAAGATTATTCGCAAGTGCTACATTGCCACTTACACACGCTACTATAGATAAAAACGAAACTTAGGTAAGCCGTGAGAAAAGAATGCGCTTACCTAAGCGACATTTGTTACTTACACACTGAGTATAAGCAAAAGAGGGTGGGGGAGCGTTCTTAGCAAAAAAATTGGCAAAGGGGAGCTAATTGCATAATTTTGTATGTAGTATAAATAAGGACGCTGGATGAAAAAAATATTTCTGACACTCATGCTGATGGCAGCCGTCGGCACGGTGAGTGTGGCACAAAAAAAGGCTGCCGAGGTGGTCAGGGCACTTGGCGAAGCAGGCATTACGCTTCATGGCTCGACCAACATGGGCGAAGTGGACAAGCAGTATGGCAAGAACAAGGAACAGTGGGACGCTGCGCTGACGTGGCTCCGCACGACCGACTTGCGCGCCATTGGCAAAGGGAAGCACAAAATAGAGGGCACGAAGCTGGTGGCGAGCGTCGAAGACACTCAGAACGCCAACCTTGAGAGCAGGAGCAGCGAAAGCCACTATCATCACATAGACTTGCAAGTGGTGGTGCGTGGGGTGGAGGGCTTTTGCCTACTTGACCACGAGAGCTCGACGCCCAACAGCAAGTGGAGAGAAGACGTCATCCACTACGACTATGACCAGACAAAGCTACAATATATGATTGGGTTTGCAGGCACAGCATTTTTATTCTTCCCGACCGACTGGCACATTGCAAAGGTGCAGACCCCGATGGCCGACCAGACGCTACGCGTGGTGGTCATCAAACTCGACTATGTAGAATAACAGACCAAGCGCATACACACCCCAAAATGATAGACATCAGAAACAAAAGTCTCGTCTCGATAGACGACTTTTCGAAAGAAGAGATGCTGCACATATTGGACCTTGCAGCCGACTTTGAAGCCAACCCCAATCAGCCACTCTTGCAAGGCAAGATTATTGCCAGCCTATTTTTTGAGCCATCGACGCGTACGCGTCTGAGCTTCGAGACGGCAATGAATCGCCTTGGCGCACGCGTCATAGGCTTTTCGGACGTCAACGCCACGAGCACCACGAAAGGCGAGACGCTGAAAGACACCATAATCATGGTGAGCAACTATGCAGACATGATTGTTATGCGCCACCCACTTGAGGGTGCAGCTCGCTACGCTTCGGAGCAGAGCCGAGTGCCGATTGTCAATGCGGGCGACGGAGCTAATCAGCACCCGACGCAGACGCTCTTGGACATGTATTCTATCAAAAAGACTCAGGGACATTTGGATAACTTGAGCATAGCCATGGTGGGCGACTTGAAATATGGGCGCACGGTACACTCGCTGGTGCAGGCCA
>CALAVC010000018.1 GCA_937892095.1 uncultured Bacteroidales bacterium
CGCCGAGCAGTATGCCATTCAGACGGGGCAGCACCCAGCGGTAACCACCGAAAAAAACATAACCCGATACCGCGAGCAACTCGACAAAATTGGATTCTGCTTCGACTGGAGTCGAGAGGTACGCACGTGCGATCCAAAGTATTACAAGTGGACGCAATGGGCATTTGAGAAAATGTTTGGTTGCTACTACGACAATAAGCTCAACAAGGCGCGTCCTATCGAACTCTTAATTAACCACTTCAAAGCACAAGGCACCAAAGATTTGGACGTTGCACAGAGCAAAGAACTCTCCTTTACGTCCGAAGAGTGGGAAGCTATGTCGCAAAACGACAAACTCGACACGCTAATGAACTATCGGATTGCATACCTTGGCAACACGATGGTCAACTGGTGTCCGAAGCTCGGCACTGTGCTTGCCAACGATGAAGTTGTCGACGGCGTGTCGGTACGTGGAGGCTACCCAGTGGTACAAAAAGTCATGAAGCAATGGTGCTTGCGCGTGTCAGCCTACGCACCACGCCTGCTCGACGGACTCGACAAGGTGGATTGGACAGATTCGCTAAAAGAGACTCAACGCAATTGGATTGGACGCTCTGAGGGTGCTGAGATGAAGTTCAACATCAAGGGGCAAGAAGATGCGCTAACAATATTCACCACACGTGCCGACACAATATTTGGTGTTACATTTATGGTGCTTGCGCCAGAGAGCGAATACACACTTCGCCTGACGACACCAGAGCACAAGAAAGAGGTAGAAGAATACGTCGATAGCACACGCAAACGCACAGAGCGTGAACGCATAGCCGACCGCAAGGTGACGGGCGTCTTTACGGGTGCATACGCCATAAACCCACTGACACTCGAAGAAATCCCCATTTGGGTGAGCGACTATGTATTGTCTGGCTATGGCACAGGTGCCATTATGGCTGTGCCAGCGCACGACAGTCGCGACTATGCTTTTGCCAAGACTTTTGGACTTGAGATTCGTCCTGTTGTCGAAGGTGCCGACGTGTCGGAAGAGTCGTTCGATGCCAAAGAGGGCATTGTCTGCAATTCGCCTGTTGAGGGCAAAACTGCCGTTGGCGGACTGAATCTAAACGGACTAACCATAAAGCAGTCGATAGCCACAACAAAACGCTTCATAAGCGAACACAAGATTGGGCGAGTAAAGGTCAACTATCGCTTGCGTGATGCCATATTCTCGCGACAACGTTATTGGGGAGAACCATTCCCAGTTTACTATAAAGATGGTCAGCCCTATATGTTGCCAGCCGACCAACTGCCACTTCTGCTACCCGAAGTAGACAAGTTCTTGCCCACAGAAAGCGGTGAGCCGCCCCTTGGACGCGCCAAAAATTGGCAGACTGCCGAAGGCTATCCGCTTGAGTTATGTACTATGCCTGGCTTTGCGGGCTCGAGTGCGTACTACCTACGCTACATGGACCCCGACAACGACAAAGCCCTTGTCTCGACTGAAGCTTGCAAATATTGGCAAAATGTAGACCTATACGTGGGCGGTTCGGAGCATGCAACAGGTCACCTTATCTACTCTCGCTTTTGGAACAAGTTCTTGTTCGACATGGGCATTTCGTCAACCGAAGAGCCATTCAAGAAACTTGTAAACCAAGGCATGATACAAGGTCGTAGCAACTTTGTATACCGCATAAAAGACACGAATACGTTTGTCAGCTATGGTCTGAAGGACCAATACGATGTTACGCCCATACACGTCGATGTAAACATTGTATCGGCCGACGTTCTTGACATTGAAGCCTTCAAGGCTTGGCGACCAGAGTTTGCCACAGCAGAATTCATTCTCGAAAACGACAAATACGTATGTGGTTGGGCAGTCGAGAAAATGTCGAAGTCGATGTTCAACGTAGTGAACCCCGACATGATAGTGGAAAAATATGGTGCTGACACACTGCGCATGTACGAGATGTTCCTTGGACCTGTTGAGCTATCTAAACCATGGGATACGAATGGTATAGATGGCGTACACAGATTCCTTCGTAAGCTATGGCGTTACTACGTGCCCGACAATGCCGACACTGTCTCTGTGAGCGATGAGAAACTCAACGCTGCAGAACTAAAGATATTGCATGGAACGATAAAAAAGATAACAGAAGCCATCGAACGCTTCTCGTTCAACACGTGCATAAGCCAATTCATGATAAGCCTAAGCGAGATACAGAGTGCAAAGTGCAACAAACGTGCGCTTCTCGAACCATTTGTTGTTCTCTTGGCTCCGTTTGCGCCCCACATTACCGAAGAATTATGGCACATGATGGGACACGACACTACGGTGTGCGATGCTCGTTGGCCAGAATATGACGAAAGCCATTTGGCAGAAACAACAATAAAATATCCGGTAGCTTTCAATGGCAAGACGCGCTTTACGCTCGAAATGCCAGCACAACTCGACTCAAAAGCGATAGAAAATGCAGCCCTCGAATCGGAATTGTCTCGCAAATATATTGCAGACAAAACTGTGAGAAAGGTTATCGTTGTGCCAGGCAAGATGATAAACATCGTCTTGGGATAGAAAAGGCCAAGGACACACACAAACAACAAATCCTCGTCGAGAACCTAGCAGAATTCAAGTTGATAATGCAACGCTTTCGAATTCGAAATTAGTCATTTCTT
>CALAVC010000019.1 GCA_937892095.1 uncultured Bacteroidales bacterium
AAAGAAATGACTAATTTCGAATTCGAAAGCGTTGCATTATCAACTTGAATTCTGCTCTAATCTATTGTTAGATTGAAACGACTGATTAAACTTTGCAATTCTGCATTTTGTTGTATCATGACGCTAAGTTTTTGTTTCGACGTATAGACCACAGCAACTTGTTCTGTCGAGGACGTCAGGTTAGCACTTAGTGTCAAATTTGGACAATTGAGGTTTGTGCGAAGATATTGCAGTAGGTCGGCACGATTGACTATGCCACGTTGCGACTCTCCAGTTATGTCAACAACAACAGTGTAGCCTTGCAACTTGGGGCGTTGCAGCATTATGGTCTGCAAGTGTTTTTCAGACTCTGGCAAGGCTACAGCAAAAGCATTCCAAACCTTTAGCAGTTGTTCTTCTTCTGGTGGCGGAGCAACTGACGTCTGCTGCCGTTCGCCATAGACCGAAGTTAGCGATGTTTCGGTCGTAGCACTAACCTCGTGGTTATGTACGTTTTTAAGCCTTTGAAAAATGGACTGCTGACTGCTTGTCGGTGCTTGTGTACTGCTTGGTTGCTTAACGACTGGTTGGGCCGTAGGTTGTTGTGCTACTGGCTGAACTGGTGAAGAATCTTTCTTGCTCCTTACGAGAGCGTCAAGTTGTGCTAAGACTTTTTTTTTTCGTCGCCAAACATACAAGCTTTCAGTAGCGCAAACTCAACGTGCTGTCGCTTGTCGCGTGCAATTCGGTATCCACTTTCGCTGTTCGAGAGGATTTCTATCAGACCAAGAATCGTTTGTGCAGGCAACGAACGCGCTTGCTCAACATAACGTTCAGCTGTTTTCTGACCGACATCGAGCAGTGCGACAGACTCTGGTGCTTGTGCCACAAGCAAATTTCGCAAGTGATGGCTTAGCCCACTAAGGAAATTGAGTGCATCGAACCCTCGTCGGAGTACGTCGTCAAATTGCAAAAGCGACTTTATGTAGTCGTGGGCACAGATATTTTCGACAGCCGCGAAGAATACGTCGTAGTCGAGAATATTGAGATTCTCGACTACTTTTTTATACGTTACTTCTTTGCCTGCAAAGGCCACTATTTGGTCGAATATTGACAAGGCATCGCGCATGGCACCATCAGCTTTTTGACCTATTACTTCAAGTGCATCATCTTCGACCGATATTTGTTCGCTCGACGCAACGTACTTGAGGTGGTCTACGACGTCGGGCACGGTTATGCGCTTAAAGTCGAACACTTGACAACGCGAGATAATTGTTGGCAAAATCTTATGTTTCTCGGTTGTTGCAAGGATAAACACGGCGTATGATGGGGGCTCTTCGAGCGTCTTCAAGAAAGCGTTGAAGGCTGCTTGCGATAGCATGTGAACCTCATCGATTATATACACCGAATAGCGACCTATCTGCGGAGGGAACTGCACACTTTCGGTCACTTCGCGAATGTCGTCGACAGAGTTGTTGGAGGCTGCGTCGAGTTCGTGAATATTTAGCGAACGATTTTCATTAAACGAGCGACAGCTATCACATTCGTTGCAGGGCTCGTAGTCGGCAGTAAGATTTGTGCAGTTTATTGTTTTGGCAAAAATACGCGAACAGGTCGTCTTACCCACTCCACGTGGTCCACAAAACAAATATGAATGTGCTATTCTTTTTTCCTTTACTGCATTTTTCAGCGTTTGTGTTACGCTTTTTTGTCCGACGACAGAGGCAAATGTCGAAGGACGATATTTTCTGGCCGATACGATGTAATCCATACAAAAGAATATAGCTATGCGAATTTAATGTTTTTTGACAGATTTTTGACCGAAAAGTGTCTGTCGTTTTTAGTCTTCGTCTTCTGTAGCTGTATGGCTTAGCACAATTGTGTGTGCCACATATTCTTCGTTGCCAGCTTGGTCGAGACAATAGACTACGATATGATATTCACCTTCGGCAGTATCTTCGGGGATCATAATGTCGTGGTGATGAACGTGAGCATTACGCTGTCCGTCAATGTCGGTATAGGTTTTTAAGAAAGTGAAGTTGAGTGCCTCGACCGACTTATTGTGCGTATGCCCTGCAGCAGAGTGAATGTCAATCTTGTAGGAGCTGAGTGCTTGGTTGTCGGCAAAATCTACTTCAAAGTGCATGCCGTTGGGCGAGCCAATCAGGATGCTGTCTCCGTCGGCTGGCTCAATGAGGTTGATTGTGGGTTGCTGGGTGTCGATGGTCTCGTCGTCGGAGCAAGCACAGAATGCAAAGATGGAGATTGTGAGCAAAAGGATAATCTGTTTCATTTTTTAAAAGTTTGTTTTTAGGGTAAGTGTAATGTTTCTGTCGGGTTCGGGCACTTCAATTTGCCTATAATAGCTTAGGTGATTGAAGTATCGTCGACCCGTAAGGTTTTCTATGGCAAAACTGATTGTATTGCGTGTTTTGCCAAGAGCCTTGTTGTAGCTTATACCTGCGCCAAGTAGCGTGTAGCCATCAGTTTGTTTTTCGCCTACGGCAATGTGCGTTTGCCTTGCTGTGAGCAAACACTCGGCATACGTACGAAATCCTTTTATGACATGAGTTAATCGCGTCTGAATGCGTGGCGGTGGAGAGTAGCTAAGAGCCGTTTTACTATCCCTGTTTTTATTTCTTATGTAGTCAGCCATTAGGTGAAGCACAAGATTGGCAGGCAAGTCTATGTCGGCATCTAATTCACAACCTGCCATGACCACACGCGCACCAACATATTTGTATGTCTGACCAGCATCGGGCAGTGGCGACCATTGCCCCGATGGGCAAAGGTAGATGTAGTTGTTGTAGTGGCACGCAAAGGGAGACAAGCTAAGTAGAACGTGTCGATTTTCATATTCGAGCATACAATCGATTTGTAATCCCGACTCTGAACGCAAATCGGCAGAGCCTTGTTCGTGTCGGAACGTACCATGGTGCACACCATTCATTGCCAACTCGTTAGCGCCTGGCAGTCGGAACGAACGCCCCACGTTGGCATGCAGACGAATATATTGACCAAGTCTGCCGACATAGCCAATGGCAAATGATGTGTTGCCAAAAGTTCGGTCGATATGCTCTGACAACGTGGCATACCGAACAGCTTCGTCTGTGCTGTAGCCAGCCGAGGTAAGGTAGTTGTAGACATTTTCGTCGTAGTGCGAATCGATGTCTATGTGTCCAACATCGTAGCGTAGGGCAGCAGACACAAAACTTGCTTGACCGATTGCCCACTCGGCAGTAGCATACATTGCTGCTGTCTGTCGACAATATCGGGGCAAGAGGAATGAATAGCCCCCAATGTCATTCTGTGTGAACGATAAAGATGCACCAACACTAAACTCATCGGGCACAAATTGATTTCCTTTGTCGAGAAGATAGCGTCTGCCACGTATATCAAGAAACAAATTGCGCAGAACCATTTCTGTTTCGAGATTCGACTGCGAATAAGCATTTTCTTGAGTCGGATAGTGCGTATGAAATGGACTATATTCGCGCCTGTTGTTCTGTTGATATGCTACGTCGGCAGAAAATATCGAAGAACCTACGGACAACTGTTGGTGGGTTTGCAATCGAAAGTGGTTTACTTCGGAATATGGTGTACGAACATTACGATTGTTACCATCGGGAATGACCGACGAAACGTTCGGAATGCCATGTGCAGCAGCATAAAATCCACTTACAGCATACGATTCTGTCGCAAGGATATTGCCACTATATTTGCCACGTGCGGTAGAAGCAAAGAGTGTCAAATTATTTTCATGTCCTGCTGTATTTATTAATCTATTGTTATAGACTGGCAGACGTACGCTCATGTACACTATAC
>CALAVC010000020.1 GCA_937892095.1 uncultured Bacteroidales bacterium
GCTATGGCACGCCAACCAGAGATGGCGAGCAAAATACAGGCAGCTATGCTCATTGCTGCAGGTATGGTCGAAGGTGCTGGTCTGTTCGGCATCGTCATTGCACTCATTACAGCATAGTCAAGTATAAACAACAAATAAACGTTTCACCATGGATCTCCTATCTCCCGAACCCGGTCTGGTCATTTGGTCAGGGCTGACGTTCTTGGCGGTCCTGGCGCTACTAACCAAATTCGCATGGAAGCCGCTGCTTGGCATGATTAAGGAGCGAGAAGACGAGATAAGTTCTTCGCTCGAGAAAGCTAAGCAAGCACAGCAGGAATATGCACGTATAGAAGCCGAGAAAAATCGACTGGCTGTCGAGGCTCGTGCCGAACGAGACAGCCTCCTGCGCGAAGCTCGCGAAAAGGTTCAGGCCATGCTTGACGAAGCTCACAAACAAGCACAAGCCGAAGGGCAAAAGCTCCTCGACGAAGCACGTGCTCAGATAGAGAAAGAAAAAGCAAGCGCCATAGACGACCTCAAAAAGCAAGTGGCTGGGCTATCGGTTCAGATTGCAGGCAAACTTATAGAAGAGAACTTGCAGAACGACGATAAGCAGCAGCAACTAATTGAAAAATACCTTCAGGAAAGCAACTTCAACTAAAGCACCTTACCGATGGACGCAGGACTGATTGCACGGCGCTACGCTACAGTGTTACACGACTTCGCGGCAGACAACAAATGCCTCGATGAAGTGTATGTAGACGCACAGCTAATACGTCAGGTTCTGTCGCAACAAGCTGGAGCACAACGCTTTTTTGAGTCTCCACTACGCAAATCGTCTGAAAAGAAAAAACTTTTGGAAGACGCTTTTGCCAAAGAGGTAAGACAGGAGACGATGCGTTTTATTGATTTTCTTGTCGAAAAAGAACGCATAAGCCTCTTGCAGCAGATAATGCTTGTCTTCTGTATGCTCTACAAGAAGGAGAAAAACATCTGCACGGCAGCCGTTACAACAGCCAAGCCACTTGGCACTGAGCAGCAGCGACGCATAGTGGAGCAAATAGAGCAGAAACTCGTTGCTACTGGACACAAGGTAAGTGCCGTAGATGCAACCTTTCGCACAGACGCACGCATCATAGGCGGCATAATACTCGAAGTCGATGGCATGCAGGTCGACGACTCGGTAGCCTCTAAGTTGCGACAGTTGGAAAAACAACTGACGGTATGATACCCATATCTTTACACTAAGAACATTACATGGAAAAAATAAAAGCCTCCGAAGTTTCGGCACTGCTCAAAGAACAGCTCGAAAAGTTCGATGCCACCTCTCGACTTGAAGAAGTAGGCACCGTCTTGACGGTTGGTGACGGCATAGCGACAGCCTATGGTTTGGCCAACGTCGAGAGTAATGAGTTGGTCGAAATAGGCAAAGCCACAGGTGTCGTGCTCAACCTCGACCAAGACAGCGTGGGCATTGTGCTTATGAGCAACGCCAACGATGTCAAAGAAGGCGACACCGTAAAACGCACTGGTCGCATAGCCTCCATACGCGTAGGCGAGGAGATGGTAGGTCGTGTGATCAACACGCTTGGCGAACCTATCGACGGCAAGGGTGCTATTGGTGGCAAACTCTACGAGATGCCACTTGAACGCAAGGCACCGCAAGTGCTCTTCCGCCAACCAGTGAAGCAACCTTTGCAGACTGGCATTAAAGCCATCGACTCGATGACGCCAATTGGTCGTGGACAACGCGAACTCATCATTGGCGACCGTCAGACAGGTAAGACAGCCATTGCCATAGACACCATACTGAACCAAAAGAGTTTTTACGACGCTGGCGAGCCAGTTTATTGTATCTATGTCGCCACAGGTCAGAAGGCTAGCACAGTGGCACAGATTGTAAACGTGCTGGAAAAACGTGGTGCAATGGCATATACAATTATCGTGTCGGCCACGGCAGCAGACTCTCCTGCGATGCAGTTCTACTCTCCGCTGGCGGGAGCGGCCATTGGTGAATATTTCCGCGATTCGGGACGTCATGCACTGATTATCTACGACGACCTCTCGAAGCAAGCCGTATCTTATCGAGAAGTGTCGCTTCTGCTCCGTCGCCCACCCGGACGCGAAGCATACCCTGGCGACGTGTTCTATCTTCACTCACGTCTTTTGGAGCGTGCAGCAAAGATTGTCGAGAACGACGAGCTTGCAAAGCAAATGAACGACTTGCCCGAAGACATCAAACCCATTGTCAAGGGTGGCGGTTCACTTACGGCACTGCCAATAATAGAGACGCAAGCAGGCGACGTGGCAGCCTACATCCCGACCAACGTCATTTCGATTACAGACGGACAGATATTCCTCGAAAGCAACTTGTTCAACGCAGGTGTGCGCCCGGCTATCAACGTAGGTATTTCGGTGTCGCGCGTAGGCGGTTCGGCACAGATAAAGTCGATGAAAAAAGTGGCTGGTACGCTCAAGTTGGACCAAGCACAGTATCGTGAACTCGAAGCCTTCTCGAAGTTTGGTTCTGACCTTGACGCCTCAACAATGGCAGTATTGGATAAGGGTCGCAAGAACGTCGAGCTGTTGAAGCAGCCACAGTATACACCGTTCCTTGTGGAGCGTCAGGTGGCAATTATATATTGTGGTACCAACGGTTTGCTACGCGACATACCCGTTGACAAGGTACAAGACTTCCAAGAGCAGTTCCTCGACGAGATGGACCTCAACCACAAAGATACAATGCAAGCCATTGCACAAGGCAAGATTGACGATAGCATAACGACCGTCCTTCGCCAGACAGCCGAGAAGATAAGCAAACGCTTTGCATAACACCCAAAAGACAAGCAGACCACTATGGCAAACCTAAAAGAGATAAGGACGCGTATTGGCTCGGTTCGGTCGACTATGCAGGTGACGGGCGCCATGAAGATGGTGTCGGCTGCCAAGCTGAAGAAAGCACAGAACGACGTAGCCAAGGTGCGCCCATTTGAGCAAAAGCTCAGTCAGTTGATGGGTTTCTTAGGCTCGTCGGTGGCGGGAGCAGAGCAGAACTACCCAGCCTATCGGGTGTCGGACAAAGGCAAAATACTCATAGTAGCCATAGCATCGGACAAGGGGCTTGCAGGTGCGTTCAACGCCAACATAGTAAAGGAAGTAGAGCGATTGCTAAGCAACGACTTTGCAGCCGACAGAGCCCAAGGCAACGTGGAAGTGCTTGCCGTTGGCAAACAGGTTAGCAAAGGCTTGCGTACACGCCACGTGGACGTGCCATATACTGAGCAAGAAGGCTTTTATGACTCGCTGACGGCGCAGACTGTCTACGAGGTGGCCGACGGGATACGCTCTCGCTTTGAGGGCAAAGAGTATAGGCGCGTAGTGGTGCTCTACAATATGTTTGTCAACGCAGCTGTGCAAAACGTCAGCATGGTGCAATTGTTGCCACTACAGGTTACTCCGCCAGAGGAAGGCGACAAGACGTTCTTTAGAGACTTCATCATAGAGCCGAGCAAAGAAGAGGTGCTTGCCGACCTAATCCCCCAAGCTATTCGCACAAGACTGCTTTCGGTGGTTCGCGAAAGCTTGGCATCGGAGCATGGCGCGCGCATGACCTCGATGCACAAAGCGACCGACAACGCCGGCGAACTGCTGGGCGAGCTGCAACTGCAGTATAACAAAGCACGCCAGAGTGCCATCACGAACGAACTGATAGAGATTGTGAGTGGTGCGTCGGCACTGAACGGCTAAAGGCTAAAAAAACAATGAAGATTAGCCCCACTATACGGAAGTATGGTGGGGCTAATCTTTATTATGGCAGAAGAATGGTGAAAGACCAATTATTATTTTGCAGTGGCACACTCTCGATTGTAGACCAAAAGTGCTTGATCTGATTTATGCATTGCCATGCAATCACCAACAATGCCCATTGGCCAAACAAACCAAACCGTTGCCCAAGCCACCGCATTCCATGTGTGAGCACTATGCTGTAGGTTGTAGGCTTCGGGACAATTAGTTTTCAGGAAATCATAGAATTCACGTTCTTTCATATACAATCCGCCACCATAGTATCTGCGTCGTTTTTTGCCATTGGGCATACGGACCTTACCATACGAGATTTTGGGCAGAGAAGACTTGGAGGATTTTGTGGTTTCTTTTAGAGTTATTAGGCTCTCTATTTCTTCGGAGTTGAAGACCCAGACTGAACCATCAGCAGATTGTATTTTTATACTGTCAGAAGTAACAATGAGAACGTTACATTTTATTTCGCTTCCGTTCTTTAGTTTGAGTAGTTGTCGTGTTTGAGCATAAGAAACGCAGACAGACCACAGCACAAGAAAGAATAAAACTTTGAGTCTTAACATTTTATCGTCCGTTTAATGTAGTACACTTTTCTTTGCTACAAATGTATGAAAATCTTATCAAATAATGATTAATGGGGAAATAGCATTACCCATATTAATCATATGGCTGACTACATTAAACGGACGTTTATTTTAGTACACTTTCTTGTATGCGAACGAAGGTAAATAAATGTTTTTTAGTGTCAACCAGTGGACTATAAAAATAACTTACCTATGGCTTGTATTCTCTCGTTTGCTATTCGGACATATTCTTCAGAAATGTCATAGCCAACAAATTTTCTTCTGTTTTTTAGGGCAGCAATGGCTGTGGTTCCACTACCCATAAAAGGATCAAGCACAATATCATTTTCAAAACTATAAAGATTGATAAGTCTATGAGGAAGTTCAATGGGGAATGGTGCGGGGTGTCCAACCCTTTTTGCACTTTCGGTATTCATTTTCCAAATACTCTTTGTCCATTCTAAAAAATCTTCTTTACGAATTGTATCGACACCTTTTTTTCTGTTCAGGTTTCCTTTACTATAAACAAGGATATATTCGTGGACGTCGCGCAAACTTGGGTTAGAGGCACTTTGCCAACTGCCCCATGCACACGAGCCACCAGCCGAAGCCGCTTTATCCCATATTATTTGACCACGATTGTTAAAACCAATACCTGTCATAATTCCGTCAATATAATTGGACAACGGGATGTATGGCTTGCGCCCAACATTGGCAATATTTATACAAGCTCTTCCCCCATTTATCAGAACACGATATACTTCAGACATAACATTTTGAATCAAAGTAAGATATTGCTGCAGAGTAAGATTTTGGTCATACTCTTTAGTAACATTGTAGGGTGGTGATGTAATCATCAAATGGACAGAATCATTTGGCAATTCCGTCATAGCTTCAGAGGAATGCACATAAATTCTGTCCACAAGATCATTGGGAAGAGGATTAACTATGTCGTTTTCTATTACGGTCAATTCTATACCATCATATAAATTTGATTGGTAGAACTTATCGGCATTATGTCCTATTCTTTTAGAAACGCCGAACGAAGATGTTTCTGTACCACTTTTCATACGCTAAGCATTTCTAAAAATCGTTGACCTTTTAGTTCGTCTGTCGTTTCAGCATTAGCAATAGAAATTAGACGACCTAATTCTTTGTTGCTCATCATAGAACTAAAATAATTCATATTAGAGTTTAGAACATATTCGACATAATTTTCTAATTGCTCTATGCTTTCATACGTTTCAAAGCCTTTTTCTGGCGTAACATTGATAAAATCATGACTTGTAGGATTGGGATATAGCGAAATAAATTTCTGCACAACACCACTTCCCTTTAAACAATCGACCTTCTTTACATATGATTGTGTAATGGGAGAATTGCCAAGAATTATAATGGGTATACTTTTAGCTTTGGAGCTATCTACCCTAAGATTGATAGACTTACCAATGGCTTTTAACATGCTATCCGAACGAAGTAAAGAAGGGTTGCCCCTGTGTGTTGTATAATCTCCACAAAACTCAAAATCGGCATTGTCGTTGTAGAAATAGTTATTAACAATACCCATTTTAATTTCAAAAATCAGTTTTATATTGTCAGAAGACTGAATAGTATTTGGCGTGGTGCAAAAAGCCAAGTCCGCAGCACTTTTTTGAGATAGACCTATTTCTTCACAAATCACACCATTTACAGCGTAAAGATTATTATGTCGAGCAATAGATGAAAATAGTTCTTTACACCATTTTTCAGTAGTTGAACCAATGAAACTATTCCGCGATTGAGGTGTACTTACCCTCGCTCTATCATATTTAGGTTGAAAAGCATAATATTTCCCATTCACATTCACCATCAGATTCTCGATACTCGAAAGGTTGATGGCGTCATTGAAGAAGTTTATTTCATCGTTTACTGACCACATTAACGTACGTTTAATGTAGTCCACTATAAACACATAAAAGGACTCCCGAATGAGAGTCCTTTTTGTATGTTTTGCAATGTTTGCTTAACGGATGGTTAGTGCAGGAGTCCTTTGGCTTGTGATAGTTCGCAGACGAAAGAGCCTACGGTGAGGTCGAACTTGATTTTTACGGGGAGACAGTTGTCGTCTTTTGTTATCCAGATGTGCATGTCGTCTTCGGTCTTGAAAGAACGACCGACTTCGGTAATGGGCGAGAACTTGTAGCACTCTTGTTTGCCAAAGATTGTTTTGATGGTCTCGGTGCCACGATATTTGATGTAGAGTGGGAAGACCTGGTTGCTGAAAAAGGTTTCGTAGCAGATGGTGTCGCCAACGACAAGACCAGTGTTAAAGGCGTTGTTGCGAGCATGGTAGAAAGCACCGACGATGTCGAGTATGCGAGCAGGGACTTCGTGGCTGTCGTTGACAACTGGGTTGTCGCGCTTCTTGATGCTTTTGTTTATGGAGTTGTCGGAGCGGTTGTAGGTAACGACGTCGTTGTATTTGTAGCGTCCTTCGCGAATGTTGCGTTTGCTCATGACGGAGAGTTGCGTTTCGGCATCGAGGTAGCTCTCGTAGCTGTCGCGCACTTTGAAGAATGCATCGGCGACGCCTGTGGTTCGGCCAGCACAAACTATATGGTTGGCATGTCGTCCGTTGATGATGGTGTCGGATACGTAGAAGTGTCCTTCTCCTCCTTTGACGAAGCCATATTTGACGGAGTAGACGAGGTCTTCGCCGGGTCCGAAAGAATTGTGCTTAGCGTCGGAGAGTTGTGGTCGGAGGGTGGATTGGGCCATGGCGGGCAACACAGTAGCAAAGCAGAGGATGGCGAAGATTGTTTTTGTGATGACTTTCATGGTGAAGGATAGTTTTACGAGTTATACGTTGAGGACTTTGTTTCGGGGCGTGGTGGCGACAAAGTCTTTGAGGTAGAAAGGCTCAAAGTAGGCAATGCTTTCGGTAAGCGAAGCTTGTAGACGGTTGAAAGCGAGCGAGGCCATGTCGGCAGCACGAGGGTAGATGTCGTCGAGGAAGTGAGCACGTGGGCTTGTGATGACTGAGCGACACTTGCTGGCGCCATTTCCACCGAAACTTATTGGAGAATTAGCAAGATTTGTGCCAAACGATGTAGTGTCGATAATCTTGGCTTGTGTCGGAAGGAGTATTTGACCGTCTCGGGAGATGAGAGAGGTGTAGACTTCCATGCGTCGGGCGTCTATCATGGGACATGCGACTGTGGCACTTGGGTCGGCAGCGAAGATGGCGTGTGCGATGATGCTGAGGGTTGGCACGGCGATGAGCGGCAAGCGATGGGCATAGGCGATGCCTTTGGCTGTGGAGACGCCTATGCGCAGACCAGTGTAGGAGCCTGGACCTGAACTTACGGCGACGGCTTCGAGATCTTGGAAGCGAGAAGAGGCTTTCTTCATAAGAGCCTGAATCATGGGGGTAAGCGCAGAAGCGTGTCGGACGTCGGTGGTGCGTTCGTCGGCAAAGAGAGTGTGTCCGGCCTCGGAGAGGGCAACAGAGCAAACGTCGGTGGAGGTTTCGATAGAGAGTATCATGGGGGATGTGGAGTTTTATAGATTCAAGATTTCGAGCGACGAAGTTAGAGAAAGAAAAGGTAAAGAAAAATATTGCAATAGGAGATACAAAACGTTATATTCTCGTAGCGACAATTTGTGTGTTTTTTAACTCAGTGTTCAATTTTTAACCAAGTAAGAGGTTAAGATTGCGGTAAAAAGGCATAAATTTGCAGATAGAAAAAATAAAAATAGAAAATAGAGATGAAAGTAGCCATAGTGGGCACGAGCGGTGCCGTAGGACAAGAATTTTTGAAAGTGTTGGAAGAGCGCAACTTCCCGATGGACGAGCTATTGTTGTTTGGGTCGGCACGAAGTGCTGGCAGCAAGTATATGTTCAAAGGTAAGGAGTTGACCGTTCGGGAATTGCAATACAACGATGACTTCAAGGGAGTAGACATAGTTCTTGCATCGGCAGGAGCGAGCGTGTCGAAAGAATATGCAGAGACGATAACGAAGTATGGCGCAGTGATGATAGACAATTCGTCGGCGTTTAGAATGGACGAGGACGTGCCTCTTGTCGTGCCAGAGTGCAATGCAGAGGATGCGCTTGTACGCCCAAGAGGCATAATAGCGAACCCGAACTGTACGACGATAATGATGGTCGTGGTGTTGAAGCCCATCGAGAAGCTAAGTCATATACGTCGCATACACATTTCGAGCTATCAGAGTGCGAGCGGTGCGGGAGCAGCAGCGATGGCAGAGCTACAACAGCAATATAAAGAACTGGTGGAGACGGGCGAAGTGAAGACCATAAACAAGTTCCCACACCAATTGGCGTACAACGTCATCCCACAGATTGACAAGATGACGGAGAACGACTACACGAAAGAAGAGATGAAGATGTATAACGAGACGCGCAAGATAATGCATAGCGACGTGCGTACGTCGGCGACGTGTGTACGCGTGTCGTCGCTGAGGTCTCACTCGGAGAGCGTGTGGATAGAGACGGAGCGTGAGCTATCGGTTGAAGAGGTTCGCCGTGCACTGCAAGGAGCTGAGGGCGTAACACTGGTGGACGACCCACAGAACTACGTGTACCCGATGCCTCTGGAATCGGCTGGAAAGGACGACATATATGTAGGTCGTGTACGTAAGGACCTTGCGAACGACAATGGCATTACGCTGTGGTTGACTGGCGACCAGATACGTAAGGGTGCAGCACTGAATGCTGTACAGATAGCCGAATACCTCGTGAAGGTGGGCAATGTGAAATAAAACAGAACGGGAAGTGACAACACGTCCGCGAAATATTGGTAGCCGCAAGCGCAATGGGCGTTTGCGGCTATTTAGGTATATGGGTTATGCGCTACTATTTGTGTGGCAATTGCCTCAACATTTGCTTGGTTGGACACTTAATGTAATGGTTAGGATGTGCGGTGGCACGGCATGGCGCATAGGACATAGGTTACATGTGTGTCGGGCTACAAAGGAGAGATCTGGCTCAGTGTCTCTTGGCAGGTTTGTCATGCTAAGCAGGGGCGCAAATCGTCAGACATTACGACACGAGATTGGGCATAGTAGGCAGTCGGTCATGCTGGGTCCGCTATACTTGTTGGTGATTGGCATACCGTCGTTTTGCTGGGCTATGGGACGGACTCTGGGTTTTTGGAGAGAGAAGTCGTACTATTGGTTTTATACTGAACGTTGGGCCGATTGGCTGGCAGGGATACGGAGGTGAGGTAGGTTGAATAAAAAAGAGGCTATCTGCTAAGACCATTTTGCAGAGGTGGATTGACGGATGATAGCAGACAGCCTCGGGTAGGACAAATGACAAATGGAGGAGAGAGTTTTTTGCTGTGATTTTGTTCTATTATGGTTGTAGGGTTAGCCCGACGACTATGTAGGCATGGTCGGCATAAGGGTTGGCAGAGATTTCAGCAAAGATGGGGAGGCAGAACGAGTCGGTGAGCTGAACGTTTTTGATGGCACGGACAGCTAAGTTGGTAATGGCGAAGCTGGTGGTAGAATAGAAGTCGGTGGCGTATGGGACGGCACCAAGAGTGGCATTCCAATCGAGCGATGCAAGAGTGAACGGAACAGAGATTTCAAAATATGAACTATAGGCACGAAGACTATCTTTGTTGAAGCCATCGTTGCCACCGAAATTAGTAAACCATTGAAAGGCGAGTGGCCCGAAGTCGAAACCGATATTGGCTTCGAAGACGTGATTGGTGCTATGAGCGCGATACTTGAAGTATCTGGCACTTTCGTCTTGTCCTTGGCTAAACCAGTAGTCGGTAATGCCGATGTTGAAAATGCATATCCGCAACTTAGTAGCAACTATTGCATATATCGCTGATTATCTGTAACTTGCAGTATATTTAACAAGGGTGTGATATGAGCTTGTTTGACTTAGGAAAAGAACTCAAAAGCGAAAAGGCTTGCGAGAA
>CALAVC010000021.1 GCA_937892095.1 uncultured Bacteroidales bacterium
TGGTTACGAAGTTACGTTTTATTCTGTCGCGAGCCGACTTGGGTTGTATATGATTTGCTACGTTACCATCCCATGAACTCTTCATCTTATCCTTACAATCTTCTACATCATAGGAGTTTGATTTGGATATAGCTCTAAAATCAGCATCCAAACCTACTGCTAATCCAGAGTTGTTTACGCCGACAATTATTTTACCACCATACTCGGTGTTGAGCATACCCACCGTGCGTTCCATGATATGAAGAGTCTGTTGTTCCATATTTCGACGCATCTGATTTTCAGATGGGTAGACAAGCGAAGACTTGAATTCAAGCGTTTGACTTTCTTCACCCATATATTCGAGTGTACTCTCTTGCCTGTCTATTTTCATCTTTTCGCGAATCTCATCGAGCAAGCTGTCTGCAGCCTTGGTTATGTTTAGCCTTCGCGAGATGTTGTGAGCAAGAACAAGTTCGGCAATCTCGCCTGTCAGCTGACCACGATTTTCTTTGGCTATTTGTAGCAAGCGTTCTTCTTCTCCATCTTTACGTAGGCGACTTATGCAGAACAATCGTGAGGCCTTGTCTTTTAGGTCCGGATTGCCACTGAGAATTTTTTCACTTCGTATGAAGTGTTGTTCATAGCCTTCCTGTGGTTCTCCGTTGAGCGCAAACTGTTGTGTTGTGTTAATCAAGTACATACGCTCTTCAAATTGCTCCGAAAGAGTCTCTTCACCTATTACGTCGGAGAGCAATTTTGCAAGTGCCAAATAGTTATATGCCAAGACCCTATCTTCCGACAATGTTGATTGCCTGTCTATAATGCGAATAAACTCCTGCATCTCTTCGCGGTCGAGAGTGTCATCTTGGTCGGGCATCTCATCGTCAAACTCGTCTTCCTCGTCATCTTCCAATTTGTCAATTGTGCGTCCCTCTGCATACCAATGCAGTATGTTGTGCAAACAATCTTTATCATATATATACTCGTCCTCTTCGCACTCGCCCAAATACGTGGCATCTACATTGCCATTGGGGTATACATTGGTTACTATGGCGCGTACACACTCGCCATTTCGATGGCGTGGCATGCCATCGTCAGCCGAAATTTTGAGGCTAAAACCTCTTTCGCTTATTAGCAAGCTACTACCATCGCGTCCCATTATGGTCATCTTACAGACCAATTCTAAGTCCTCTTCAAGATTTTCTCCAACGAACCTTGCAATATCTTCAACGGCACTAAATGTTGCCTTGCCATTCTCATTGACATCTGTAACTCTGGCACGAAGCAAATATGCTCGTCCGTAGTCGTCGCGGAAGTCGTCTACATCTGCGTCTAAGACATTGTAGCGAATGAAGTTGCGCGGACTTACAACACCTTCACCATCGTACTTATCATCGACCACAACACAGCGGAAAAGCGGATTGTCATCATCATCATACACTCCTTGCAATCGGCTAACTATTGCAATGTCTACTTCGTCGCCAACATCCACTTGCATCTTTAACGAGGCTTGCTTGGCAACACTGTTGACCGACTTGTCGCCAGCCGAATTTAGCAACGCATCGTTTATCGACTGCCACATCCTATAATACTGATATGTGTCGATGGTGTTAGCATTGGGCTTAATTATGTTTTGTGAGCGAACAAGTATCTTAAATTTTTTCCACTGCAGAAGTTCTTTAGGCAGGGCATTACGTGAGTTTCTACTACCAACAGCCGAAGGGAAAATTGTTATAGAGTTACCAGCCACCATCACAGAGGCTTTACGTCCCTCATGATACTGACTCTCATAGTTGACTGGTCCTGCGGCAAAAGTGTTCAACTTCACTGAAATTATGTTCATGCTGGTTGGCTCAACATCCGACCAGCTGAACGGCAAGCGCTCACGATTTGAGGACGATTTGAACAAGAAGATAAATGCCTTATCGTTAAGTGTCTGACCTATTTGCGGATTGAACAACGAAGAATATCTACATATTTTCGACATATAGACGTGTCTATTGATGTCATCGTCTTCTTTCGATAGCATAAGGATTATGGCCAACGCTTTGACCATGTTGTTTATTATACGCTTATTACTACCAAAATTTATATCGAAAACAGCATCGGCATCTGGTCCGAGCATTTCTACATATCCAACAAGTAGGTCGACCAACGCACTACGAAGCGGATCTTGTTGCCAATCGCTATACTTACCTGCCGACAAAACACTCATAATGTTTGGTATAACCTCTTGCATCCTGTCTTTTCGGAGCGTAAGTATACCAAGTAATGTGTGCAACCGTTGTGCAGGTTCGTAGATATAGCCCGTACTACGAAGACTCGTTATGATGTCTTGTGCAAAGTCGTTTACCGAATCATCATCAGTCTTTTGCAATGCCAGCAAATACGTATCTGCTTGTCTGATAGCATTTGCAATCTGAAGCCTATTACGAATTTGAGCATTACCATCGCCCGTAGTCATACCACTACGTTCGACCAAGTTTATGCACACACGACGTATTGAATTAAGAATCTTTCTCTGATTGCCATCGTTAAGTCCTTTTAACCAATAGCCCATATTGTCGCTAATGACCGAAAGAGTTTCGCCAAGCCATTCAGCATCGCCGTCTTGCAACTTCTGACGAGCTTCTTCAAACGACTTATCAACCTTAAATATTCTTTCGGCCAATCGTGCCAGACTACCACTGATCTGATCGTCATCTGCCAATTTTTTTAGCGTCAACGGAGTAATGAGTGTGGATACAGCCTCTTTACTACTATCGTTGCGAAGAACCTTCACACCAACTTTTATTCCATCCATTGACAAAATCTTGCCACGAACAGTCTGGTGCTCTCTAATGTTCGTTATCTCCGATTCTTCTATAAAGAAACAGAAACCTTCATCTGTCTTAACGTCAAATCTATTGGTCTGAAATTTATCTCTGCAAATGCTAAAAGTATATGTCTCACCAACATGATAAAGTTTAGCGATTATGGGTGCAAAATCTTGGCTTATCCTATATGTGCCATCATCAAATTTCTTTATTACGCAATCTATTTCCGCAGGGACTGGCTGTGTGATTTGCGAG
>CALAVC010000022.1 GCA_937892095.1 uncultured Bacteroidales bacterium
TGTCAGTAGCAGATTGCTACCTATACTCAGCAATATACTTTTTTCTGTGAGTGGGAGCAATCTGCTACTGACAGCTGCCAACTCGGAGAGTCGCATGACATCGCAACTCGAAATTCAGAACGAAGAGGGTCAAGACGGCAGTTTTTGCATTCCATGTGGCAAGATTACAGAATATATCAAACACTTGCCCGACCAGCCTCTGACGTTTGCAATAGACATGCAGACATTTGGCCTCGAACTGACATGCATGAGCGCACGTTCAAAACAAGTCTGCACGAGTGCGGATGCTTATCCTGTGGAAGACACCAACGAAGAGCGCAATAATGCATTTGGCATAACCGAAGAAGGTCTACTGAACGGTATTAGCTCAACACTTTTTGCGACGGGCAACGACGAGATACGCCCCGTAATGAACGGCATATTTTTCGACATAGAAGCTGGTGGCAAACTATCTTTTGTGGCCACCGAAGGTCATTTGCTTGCTCGCTACATACGCAAAGACGTGAACACAGGCGACTTTACGGGTAGCTTCGTCTTGAACAAAAAGCCTGCAAATATTTTGCGCAGTTTACTATCGAAGACTGAGGCTCCTGTGAAAATATGCTATGGCACACAAACAGTTGTGTTTGAAACACTTACGTACAGATATACAAGTCGTCTTGTAGAAGGCAACTACCCTCCGTACAAAAGTGTGATTCCGGCAAACAATGAGTTTAAACTCATCGTGAACCGTCAGGACATATTGGGAGCAATTACACGTGCAGGTATCTTTGTGGATAGTAGCCACTTGATACGCTTTGAGTTATACTCCAATTCGGTGCAGCTCGAAGCACAAGACACAGACTTCTCGTGTTCGGCACAAGAGACGGTGCCATGCCAATATGACGGTGTGGAGATGACGATTGGCTTTAACGGTCATTTCTTGGCTGGTGCATTAAGCAATATTGACGCACAAGAGGTTGTCATAGAGATTTCAGAACCCAATAAGCCTTCGTTGTTACACTCGACAGAGAATAATGACGTGGAAGAGATGTCTGTGGTAGCACTGCCGATGAAGGTGGTGTAGGAGCAAAGGAAGTATACCAAGTACCACGAATACATAAGGGCGAAAGGAGTCGATTCCTTTCGCCCATTTGTTTTAGATTATTTACAAAAAGATGGAAATAATGTGGTCGTTAGAGTTGTTTCAACTTCAGACACAATAGAATTTTACGCCGTTCAGCATGTGCTAAAAACGACCATCATTCCAAAGGCTACGCAAGCGTTCGGCTGCTCGTTGTTCAGCCAGATTTTCTTGTGGAGTATAGAAATGCTCACCTGTGGCAGCATCGGGCATATACTGTTGCCTTACGAAATGTCTGGGATAGTCGTGGGCATACTTGTAGTCTTGCCCATAATTTAGCTTTTTCATCAGAGACGTTGGAGCGTTGCGCAAATGGAGAGGAACGGGCAGATCGCCAGTTTTGCGAACGAACTCTAAGGCACTATCACCAGCTAAGTATGAAGCATTACTCTTTGGCGAAGAGGCAAGATAGACAGTGGCTTCGGATAGGACTATGCGCCCTTCGGGCCAGCCGATTTTAGTTACGGCATCGAAAGCTTGATTGGCCATCAGGAGTGCATTGGGGTTGGCAAGTCCGACGTCTTCGGCTGCAGAAATTATTAATCGACGGGCAATAAACTTGGGGTCTTCGCCACCTTCTATCATGCGAGCAAGCCAATAGACGGCCGCATCGGGGTCGGAGCCACGAATGCTCTTGATAAAAGCAGAAATGATGTCGTAGTGCATTTCGCCCTTCTTGTCGTAGTGAGCAGGGCTTTGTTGGAGGCTTTCGACAACGTGTCGGTCGTCGATAACGATGGTTTCGGAGTCGGACTGAAGACCTACGACAAGCTCAATAATGTTGAGAAATTTACGGGCATCGCCGCCAGAGTAGCGCACAAGAGCAGCATCCTCTCGGAGTTCGATATTAAGACCTTTCAAGACTTCGTCTTGTTTAACTACACGATTGTAAAGACTAAGCAGATCTTCTTTTTCGAGGGAGCGAAGGACGTAGACTTGACAACGAGAAAGCAGTGGCGAAATGACTTCGAAAGATGGGTTTTCTGTTGTTGCACCAATGAGTACAACAGTGCCTTCTTCGACGGCAGCTAAGAGGCTATCTTGCTGACTTTTGCTAAAACGATGTATTTCGTCGATGAAAAGTAATGGAGCACCACCTGTGTTGAAAAAACGACTTTGGCGAGCACGCTCAATGACATCGCGAACTTCTTTGACACCTGAGCTGACAGCAGAGAGCGTATAGAACGAGCGTCCGAGTTGTGAGGCAAGAATTTTGGCGAGAGTTGTCTTGCCGACACCAGGAGGCCCCCACAAGATGAGCGAAGAAATGTTGCCAGCCTCAATCATGTGTCGGAGGACGGCGCCATGACCCACAAGATGTTGTTGCCCGACATAATCGTCGAGCGACTGTGGACGCATGCGTTCGGCAAGTGGCAACATAGGTGTTAATTTATGAGTTTGACTCGATATGCTTTTGCTGAGAGAATTTGCGCCACCTTGTCGCGCAAGTCGCCCTGAATGACGAGTTCACCATCTTTGACTGCTCCACCCACTCCACAGGCTTGCTTGAGCATCTTACATAGGTCTTTGAGGTCGGCTTCGGTCCCGACAAAACCAGTAACGAGAGTTACCTTTTTGCCAGCACGTTGTTTTTTGTCGAGCGAGATACGTAAATTTTGCTTATCGGGAGGCAAAGTTACTTGTTCGGGTTCATCGTCGTAGTCGTATTGTGCTTCGGGATTAGTGGAGTATACTATGCCTATTCTTTTTTTCCAATTTTCGCTACCCATAAGTTATTACTTAAATATTGTTGGAGACGACACTGCCTATGAGGTCATATTCTTCAGCCTCGGTTATGCGAACATTCACAATTTGCCCCATTTGGAGTGACGAGTCGGAATGGACAATGACAATGGGGTCGACTTCTGGTGAGTCGAATTGCGTGCGTCCAACGTAAGTATTGTCGGACTCTACACCATCGATAATGACGGGGAGGACACTGCCTATTTTTTTCTGACCGAGCGAATAACTTATGTCGGCTTGTAGGTTCATTATTTGTTCAGCACGAGAGTTTTTGACATCTTCTGGGATGTCGTCGGTGTAGTGTTTGTAGGCGTAAGTGTCTTCTTCGTGCGAATAGGTAAACACACCAAGGCGTTCAAACTTAGTTTCCGAGACGAATTGTAAGAGTTCTTGAAAATCTTGTTCTGTTTCGCCTGGGTGACCAACGATAAGAGTTGTGCGGATATGTATGCCAGGGACATGTCTACGGATGTCATTCAAAAGAGCTATGGTTTGCTCTTTTGTGATGTGGCGTCGCATTAGGCGAAGCATGTTGTCGGAGATATGCTGAAGGGCAAGGTCGATATATTGGCATACCTTGTGGTTGTGCGCCATGACATCTAAGATGTCCATAGGGAAATCGGATGGGTAGGCATAATGGAGCCTTACCCACTCTATGCCACTGACGGCTGAAATCTGTTCGGTCAGACTGGCTAGGCGACTTTGCCCATAGAGGTCACGACCATAGGACGAGAGGTCTTGCGCAATGACTTGAATTTCTTTCACACCACGCTTAGCAAGGGTCTCGACTTCGGCCACAATGTCTTCGATGGGGCGACTGGTATGACGTCCTGTGATTAGCGGAATGGCACAATAGCTACACATACGGTTACAGCCTTCGGAAATTTTGAGGTAGGCGTAGTGGCTTGGTGTAGTGAGTGTACGCAGGTCGGATAGGTCGCGTCGATAGGTTGCACCGAGGTCGGCAACAATGCCAGCCCAGTCGAATTTTCCGTAGAACTTATCGACTTCAGGTATTTGCTCAGTTAGCTCATCGCGATAGCGTTCGCTGAGACATCCCATGACGTAGAGTCGACAGATGCGTCGTTGCTGTTTTGCTTGAGCAAATTGAAGTATTGTATTGATAGACTCTTCTTTGGCGTCGCCAATGAATCCACACGTGTTTATGACAACGACTTCGGCTCTTGACTCGGTGGGGTTATGATTAACCTTTATGCCACTGTGGGCAAGTTGCGCCATGAGTCTTTCGCTGTCGACTAAGTTTTTGGAGCAACCGAGTGAGACGATGTCTACACTCTTGGCAGTAAAAGGACGTCTCACTAATTTTGGCGGAAGAGGGAGTCGACGAATGCTTGACGATCGAAGAGTTGTAAGTCTTCAATTCCTTCGCCGATGCCGATATATTTGACGGGAATATTGAATTGGTCGGAGACTCCGATGACGACGCCACCTTTGGCAGTGCCATCGAGTTTGGTTATGGCAAGGGCTGTAACTTCGGTAGCTTTGGTAAACTGCTTAGCTTGCTCGAAAGCGTTTTGACCCGTTGAACCATCGAGTACGAGAAGGACCTCGTCTGGAGCTGTGGGCACTTGTTTGCGCATGACATTTTTTATCTTGCTGAGCTCATTCATAAGCCCAATGTTGTTGTGCAAACGACCAGCTGTGTCTATAATTACGACATCGGCACCATGTGCTTTGGCAGAAGAGATGGTGTCGAAAGCGACGGAAGCGGGGTCGGCTTTCATCTGTTGCTTGATGATGGTGACATCGACTCGCTGTGCCCACACTTCGAGTTGCTCAATGGCTGCGGCACGAAACGTATCGGCAGCACCAAGAACTACTTTTTTGCCTGCTTTCTTGAATCGGTAGGCAAGTTTGCCGATAGTGGTTGTTTTTCCGACACCATTGACACCGACGACCATAATGACGTAGGGATCGGAACCGTGGTCGATGATTTCAGACTTCTCGGCACCCTCATTTTCAGCGAGCAAAGCAGCTATTTCTTCGCGTAAGATGGTGTCGAGTTCGGAAGTTCCGGTATATGTGTCTTTCTTGACACGCTCTTGTATGCGTTCGATTATTTTGAGGGTCGTGTCGACACCGACATCGGAGGTGATGAGGATTTCTTCGAGTTCGTCAAGGACATCATCGTCAACTTTATGTTTGCCGAGTAGGAGTCTGCCGAGTTTTTTAAACAAAGACTCTTTTGTTTTGGCCAACCCTTTTGTAAGGTTATCTTGCTGTTCTTTTCGGTCTTCTTTCTTACCGAATAATCCAAAGAATGCCATATATGGGTTTCCTTACTAAACTTTTTGGTTAGAAAATATGGCAAATGTAATGAAATATCGTGGATAACTGACAATCAAAGAGTTACAAAATGCGAGGCAAGCAGGTTAGCAACCGCGGACCTATTCTGCACTACACATGCCGTTATTTGCCATAAACACCTTGCCATCGGAGATTAGGTTGCGAACGGCGAGAGCAAAGTCTTGATGAGGGACGTTAATATGCTGAGCGAGATCGGCATATAACATTGGCGAATTTGAAAGGCATTCGATTATCCGACTTTCTATTTCAGCGAGTGGGACGGTTGGTGCGACTTGCTTTTTGCGAGCAATACAGACATCGCAATGACCACAATCGGTTGCTTCATTGTCGCCAAAATAGCGTAGCATGACTCGACTACGACACTCGTCTGTCTGGCTAAAATAGTGTATCATTTGTTCGACACGATTCTTAGTCTCGGCTATTCGGAGGTCGTAGACTTCGGGCGAAATGACAAGAAATCGTTCTTCGACACGATCGCACAGCCACGTTACGAACGAGCTTTTCTTCTGCGGATTGTAGGAAACGAAACCGAGTCGGTCCATTTCGCACAAACGTTCATAGGCATCTTGACGCGAAAGAGCGCAACCACGACCAATACGGGCTTCGTCGATAGTGGCATACTCCATAAAAAGACCAGTGTAGAGCCTAAGGACAGACTTTATGATGGGCGATAGGTGAGGATAATGTTCTTCGACAGAATATAGTTGTCGGCGGTCGACAACAAACATTAGTCGAGAAGAAAACTCGACATTGGGCTCATAGTGCATGTAGCCAGCGCGTGAAAGGATTGCGAGTGCTCCGTACGTCTGTGCAACGTTGCGATGAGTGCTTAAACAAAACTTTTCGAGGTTGAACGATTCGGTATGTTCTGCACCACAGCCTACACCTATTTCGAAACGGTTGCAGACGGCATTGTAGATTTTTATAATCTCGTCTTTGGGAGGGAAAGATTCTGTGGCATGTCGTCGGAGCATACTGGCATCTTTTTCGCCAACGAGCAATACGGCATAAGAGCGCAAACCGTCGCGCCCCGCACGTCCAGCCTCTTGAAAGTAGGCTTCGATGGAAGAAGGAGGGTCGATATGTATAACGGAACGCACGTCGGGCTTGTCGATGCCCATGCCAAAGGCGTTGGTCGATACGATGACACGCGTCTTGCCCGATGTCCAATTTTCTTGTCGTTTGCTTTTTTCTTGTGGCTCGAGACCTGCGTGAAAGAACTCAGCAGAAATGCCGATAGCTTGCAATAGTTCGGCATATTCTCGCGTGCGACGTCGGTTGCGAACATAGACAACGGAACTACCAGGGACGTTGTTTAGAATGTCGATTAGCTGATTTTCTTTTGAGTCGGTATGTCGGACGACATAGGATATATTCTGGCGTGCAAAACTCACTTTGAAGACATTGTGTTCGCGGAAGAGTAGGCGGTTCATAATGTCCTCGGCTACACGAGGAGTGGCGGTTGCAGTGAGAGCAAGCACAGGCACATTGGGCAACAATTGTCGCAAATCGGCAATTTGAAGATATGCTGGTCGAAAGTCGTAGCCCCATTGCGATATGCAGTGAGCCTCGTCGACGACGAGCAGACTGACGTCCATTTGCGCCAGTTTGGACAGGAAGAAATCTGATTTTAGTCTTTCGGGCGAGACGTAGAGAAATTTAGCTTGTCCGAAAATACAATTGTCGTAGGCTGCCAACATTTGGTCGTGGTGCATATCGGACGTTATGCAGTGAGCAAGAATGCCACGCGAACGTAGGTTACGCACTTGGTCTTTCATAAGTGCAATGAGTGGCGTAATGACCAAACAAACGCCCGACATTGCCAAGGCAGGCACCTGAAAAGTGATTGACTTACCACCACCCGTGGGCATAAGCCCGAGTGTGTCTTGCCTGCGATACCCTGCCGAAAGTATAATATCGGCTTGAATGGAGCGAAAACTGTCGTAGCCCCAATATTGCTTCAGCAGAGAAGCATATATTTTAATTTCGTCCTCGATATTGCAGAGCTATTTTTTCGGCACATAGTTCACCATCGATGGCTGAAGAAACTATGCCACCAGCATATCCAGCACCCTCACCGCAGGGATAGAGCCCTTGCAAGGATACACTCTGAAGCGTTTCATCGTCACGACATATACGGACAGGCGAAGACGTACGACTTTCGACGCCAACGACAATGGCTTCATTGGTGAGGAATCCGTGTGCATGGCTGTCGAAGTCTTTGAAGCCTTTGCGCAGACGAAGCGAGATGTTTTCGGGCAACCAAAAATGGAGCGGTGAAGAGATAATGCCCGGAATGTATGATGTGTCTGGCACATCATATGACAAACGACCTTGAACAAAATCGGCCAATTTTTGGGCTGGAGCCACGACACCGTGTCCTCCGTTGACAAAAGCTAGTCGTTCTAATTCGGCTTGATAAGAAAGTCCACCGAGTACACCTTCATTGGCATAAGAGCCGATGTCTTCGGGACGAATCTCGACGACGATGCCACTATTGGCATAGGGAGATCCGCGGTGCGAAGGAGACATGCCATTGACTACGGTTTGCCCCTCGGCAGTCGTGGCGGGAACGATGAATCCACCCGGACACATACAGAAGGAATAGACACCGCGTCCCTCGACTTGCGTAACGAGCGAATAGGTGGCTGGGGGTAGATATTGTCCACGCCCATCGGGACGATGGTATTGAATTTCATCGATGAGCCCTTGAGGATGCTCAACACGAACCCCCATTGCCCATGTTTTTTGTTGCAGTTCTATGTTCTGAGCGAAGAGCTGACGGTAGACGTCGCGGGCTGAATGCCCAGTGGCCAAGATGACGGCGATGCCTTCGATGGTCGTATTGTCGGCAAGGCGTACTCCCGTAGCAGAATTGCCGTCGGATAGGATTTCGACAACTTTGCTTTCAAAAAGCACTTCGCCACCGTGCGATATGATGGTCTCACGCATCGACTTGATGATATATGGCAACTTGTCTGTGCCGATGTGTGGGTGAGCATCGATAAGTATGTCGGTCGTAGCTCCATGATGACAAAAGACCTCGAGAATCTTACGGACTGACCCTCGTTTGGTACTACGAGTGAAAAGTTTACCATCGGAGAAAGTGCCTGCCCCACCCTCACCAAACGAATAGTTGGACTCTGGGTTGACTCCCTGATTGCGGTTGATAAGAGCAATGTCTTGTTTGCGCTGACTGATGTCTTTGCCACGCTCTACTACGACTGGTCGCAAACCGAGTTCGATAAGTCGGAGAGCTGCGAATAGACCAGCAGGACCTGCACCAACAACGACAACTTGTGGCGCACAGCTTACTTGCTTATAACCCGGAAGGTTTAGAGCTTCGGGCTTCAGCTCCTCACCCACAAAGACATCGTAGGTTAGACTGACAGAGACTGTGTTGTGGCGCGCATCTATGGTGCGGCGTGTGAGTCGGAAGTCTGTGATTTCGGACGAAGAGACGTCTAATGAAGACGCCAAACGCTGACGAACGAACTGTTCGTCGGCTGCTTCTTCGGGACTAAGACTTAGGGATATGGATTGTTTCATTGTGGACAATTGAGTTTGAGCGACTTCCGTAGTTCGGCAATACGAGCCAAACGTTCGGCAGAATAGGTGTCGGAGAGGTTTTGAGCACACTCAAAACTAAAAAGGGCTCGTTGCGCAACATCGACGACTTGGCTACCGCTAAGGTCGGAGTTCAGCAAATCGAGATAGTAGAGAGTGGCGAGTTTGTCGACGACATCACTTATCTGAGCATTGGTTAAGTCTTCGCGGCGACAGCCACAAATAATTTCCAAATTTTCTACAATTGTAGAAAATATCTCATAGTTGCTGGCCGAGCGAAAAAAGTCTTTATCAGCACCGAAAAGGTTGTACATAGCCTCAATTTCTTGTTGTTTTTCTGGCTTAGGCTTTTCAGTGTTGAGCAATCGGCTTATGGAGAGCCCGAGTTCTTGGATTAGTTTGACTATGTAATCGCGACGAAGCATTGGTGGTTATTCGCGAATGGTTATTTGGCGCGACATTTCGTGCAGACGGCGATATTTATCGACAGCAGCCACACGATAAACATATCTATGCCTGCGCCCAACAGTTAGTGGAAGTGTTAGTCCACGTTGGTCGGTTATTAGAAGAATGCTCTCGTTGGAGCCTATTTTTTCTTTTTCATCGCGCAAGGTTTTGAAAACGACATAGAAACGGACTTGCGAAGTGTCGCCCTCAACATCCCAATTGAGGTTGCGCCCGTCGCGTTCCAAGTGAGTGATGTTTATTTCGCCCGACTCTCCCTTACAGACTGGGGGTTGTAAGGCTTTATCTTTATAGAAATAGTTGGCAAGATAGTTGTCGAATTCGAATATGTCTGGTCGATTGAACTGGCGATAGCTAAAATAGACGCTACCATCGTTTCGAGGGTTGTTGCGTACTTTGGTCACCTGTGTAGGCATTTCGTTTTTGTTGTTCCAGCCCACTTTAGGCGTCTTACCATCGTTGATTTTATACACTGCATGTCCGACAAAAATGCGTGTGCTTGGAGTGCTAAGCTTTGACCACCACTGCTCAAGCTCATCAAAGTCGGCAAACTTGTTGCCGGACTCCCAATATATTTGTGGAATGACGTAGTCTATCATTTTATCGTCGATCCACTTCATGATGTCGGCATAGAGTACGTCGTAGTTAGTTACTCCTGCCCGTGTGTTACTGCCACGCTCATCGTCTCGTTTGTTGCGCCAAACGCCAAATGGACTTATGCCAAACTGCACCCAAGGCTTGACGGAACGAATGGAATCGCCAACAGATCGGATGACTTCTGTCACGTTGCGCCTACGCCAATCGGCTCGCGATAGGTTGTCGGGGTTGTCGAGAGCAAAAGACTTGTCGTCGTTGAACGTCTCACCCTTGACGGGATATGGGTAGAAATAGTCGTCGAAGTGGATGCCGTCGACATCGTAGCGATTGACAATATCCATAACGACTCGGCACACATAGTCGCGAGCTTGTGGTAGTCCGGGGTCGAGAAATAGTTTTTCGGAATATGTGATGAGCCAATCGGGGTGAGTGTATTGTATGTGGTTTTCGGCCGAAGGGAAATCGGCTTTTTGTGTAACACGAAAAGGATTGACCCATGCATGTAGTTCTATTCCTTTTCGGTGTGCGGCAGCGATCCAATATTCGAGAGCGTCAAACGACATTTGGCGCGAGAAGTCGGTACCGACCAAATATGTGCTAAGTGGTTCAATGTCTGACTTATAGATGGCATCGGAGGATGGGCGGACTTGCAAAAAAATGGCATTTAGCCCCATTCGAGCAACACGATTGATGACATTATCGGCTTCGAGACGGAGTGTTTCATCGCTCAGCCCGGGTTCTGAAGGCCAATCTATATTGACAACCGAGGCTACCCATATACCACGCATTTCGCTCAATTGCGGTGTGGGTATTTGCGAAGAGACACGTCCAGCAAGGCAAAAGAGCGAAATGAGAATAAAAAGATATTTTTTCATTATGCCGTTGTTTCGGCAGGTGCTATGCCTTTTTAACTTGTTGGTTGACACTATCAATGTAGGCAAGCAAGAGGTCCTTACCCGATTTCTTTGAAGATGAGGTGAGAAACATAGGTGGAAGGGTTTGCCACGACTTGAGCATCTCGCTGCGATATTTGGCCATATTGGCTTCTACTTCAGAGGCTTTAATCTTGTCGGCCTTAGTGAAGACGATGGCAAAGGGTACTTTGTTGAGTCCGAGGAACTCCATAAAGTTCTTGTCGACAGTCTGCATAGAATGGCGCACATCGACAAGAACAAAGAACATTGTCAGCTGCTTGCGCTTCAGAGCATAGTCGGTTATGATGGATTGAAAACGTGCTTTTTCGCCGAGTGGGACTTTGGCATAACCGTAGCCAGGGAGGTCGACCAGATACCACTCGCCATTGTTGATGTTGAAATGGTTGATGAGTTGCGTTTTGCCAGGCGTGCCAGAGACTTTAGCAAGACCTTTATGATCGCAAAGCATATTGATGAGCGAAGACTTGCCAACATTCGACCTTCCGATAAAAGCGTACTCGGGTATGTTGTTGTTTTCGGGACACTGATTGACTTTTGCGCTACTACAAACGAATTGCGCACTTTTGATTATCATAATTGTTTTAATTATTGTCTAAATAATTGGGGGAAAAATTTAGTTGAGCGAGAGACGGAGCATTTCACATCCATCTTCGTCGGTTTCCATACCGAGCGAAACGCCACTTGTGCCGACACGAGAGACATCGTAGGAATAGCCAAAGTCGAAGGTAAACAAGACATTTTTTACTGGAGCCGAAAATCGACCAAAAGTGGCATCGAATAATTCTACTTTGACATCGGTTACACCCTCGAAACAATCGTTAGCTAACATGACATGAATGTAGTTGTCGAAACTTTCCATATAAAGATCGCCAAGTGGCGAGAGTACATCGCGAAGGCTTGTTTTTCGTCCGTTCTTATTAGCCACGCTTATTATGCTATCAATTACTTCTTCCATAGCGAGTTATTGTTCTGTAAATATGAGGTTTTTCGAGCGAAAAAACGCTTGAAGTTAATTATTTTTATGTAGTTGAGCGAATTTTTTATGATTTTACATTATCGTTAAATCGCAGTCCGACGATTAGGACATCATCGGTTTGCTCATTGCAACCTTTCCATGTGTTGAAACGACGACTGAGTTCATTTTTCTGGATTTCCATGGGTTGTTGAGATAGTTCGACAAAATAGTCGAGCATTGTTTTACGTCGAAGTTTGCGATCGGCAGGTCCGCCCATTTGAGATTCGTAGCCATCGGAAAACAAGTAGAGGCAGTCATCTGGCGACAAGCTAAGAGAGACGGTTTCGTATGGTCGGTGAGCAGAAACGACATCATCGGACTCACAGATGCTACGCTTGACACCACTGAGCTGGACAACCTCGCTAGACACACGAACAATGTAGGCTGTATGACGAGCAAGCGAAAGGGTTATGCTGCCTTTTATGCGATCTATTGTAAGGAGCGAAAAATCGACACTATCTTTGTTTACTATATCGTCGTTGCCATGCAGGATGTCGGAGAGCATGTCGTTGAAAAGATTCATGATTGCGAGTGACGATTGATTTTCTTTGTTGACTACGATGTCGTTGAGTATGGTGACGGACGTGAGCGCAATGAGAGCTCCTGGCACACCATGACCTGTGGCATCGCCAACAGCAACAAAAAGTTTGTCGCCCGAATCGTAGAACCAATAAAAATCGCCACTGACGATGTTGGCTGGTTGGTATAGTATGAAGAAATCTTTTATGGGGTCGGCATCGAGAATGGCAGAGGGTGGCAAAGAATTGGTTTGCACCTGATTGGCATATTGGAGTTCTTGACGGAGAGCTATGTTTTTTTCATCAAGTTGTCTTTTTTGCAGAGCGAGAGCAAATTTTCGTTGTCGGATTTCGGTGGCAAGTTGTTGCTTTTGTTTTTCGAGTTCGGCTTCGCGTTTTTGAGCACGAGCAACAGAATGACGCAGATATAGCAATATGACCACAAGAGAGAGCATGACGAGCGAAAAAACGATGAGCGACTGAACGACTATAAGCCGTTGCTTGACAGATTGTTGCTTGCGAATGAGGAGATTTTGGGCGGCGATGGTCGTATCTTTTCTAAGAGCAAAATTCTGATATGCGACTTCGTGTCCGATGGCATCGCGATTGAGAGAATCGATGAGAGCCATTTTTTCTTTTAGGAAGAAATAGGACATCTGATCATCGCCAGCAACAGCATAGAATCTTGACGCGAGCTCGGTATATCGTTCATACTTGCCGACATCGACTCTGCGGAGCAGAATGGGGTTTATTTTATCGAGTTCTATCTTTGCTTTTGTAGGTTGTTGGAGCGCAAGATAATATTGAGCTTTGATGAGCGCATAATCGGTTGAAAACATGGGTTCGGCAGCATTAATTGGCAAACGAATTATGACACTGCGAGCCGAGTCGAACTGATGAGTTGCTATGAAATATCGAGCGAAGGTACATTCCATGTCGTAGGCTAAATCGTCTTTTAAAGATTGACAGAATCGATAATTGCAGAGACGATTCATTATGCGCCTAAATTTTACGGTATCGGTGTTGGTTATGGATAGTCGGGCAAAAGCCAAGAGATAGCGACTGACAGAGGCTGCCGATGTGTCTGACGCATGCTCAATTTGGTCGAGATATGCAGCAGCCTTTGGCACATCGTCGATTGCGAGGAAAGTGTTTTCGAGGTCGTAGAGAGCTTCTATGGTTTCGGCGTTAAGTTTGTTGCTCGTACAATAGTCGAGAAGTTCGCTATGACCAACTATGGCATCGATATAGTGTCCACAGGCGAGTTGCTGACGATGCATTTGACTACGAATGTCAAAATATTTTTGTGGCATATCAAGTTCATAGGCAATGGCAGCAGCGCGAGCTTTAAGACTTATGGCTTCGCAAGTCTTGCCACAAGATGTCATGCGGTCGGAATTGAAGAGCAAAGAACGCATCTTCATTTTACGGTCATGAGCAGCTCCACCCAACATGCCATCGTAGAATTCAAGACTTGCCATGAGTTCGTCTTCGCGCACTGGCATGCCCATTTCGGCGCAACGAAGCCATATTTCTGCTTTTTCATTGGGACGCACATCAACTTCGGCAGCCCTTTCGAGAGCTTGGCGTGCACCGATGGTATCGCCAGATGCCAAAAGGCTGTCAGATAGGCATACATTGCTAAGGAAATAGGTGTTTTCTTCGTACTGCTGATTGCAACACGATGCGATGATATGCAATAATATCACCAAGGAAACGGAGCAATATGTGGCAAAACGACACGTCATAGGGCTATGCCAATAATTTGAATGTCGTCGTTGAGCGAACGATTGTCTTTCCATAGCAAAAGTTCGTTGAGCAAGGCATCGCGATGTAGAACGATGGGTAGATGGCAGACTCGTTCAATCATAGCAGAAAAAGTTGGTAGGTCGAGGACGTGCCCGCTATTGGCATTTTTGCACTTAAAGACAGATGAAGAGAGTAGGAACAGATTGTCGCCAGATTGATAGTGATAAAAATAATCGGTTGGTCTGCTGGCTTGTCCTACGTCTACAGCACCAATTAAACGATCGGTGTATGGAATTTCAGAGACAAGTCCTTGCGAAATGAGGACGTTTTTTTGTCCGAGCGAAGAGAGCGAAAGTTCGTGCTTATCGATGTCGACAATGACGACAGACATTTCGATGGCGTATATTTGTTCTTGTGGCGGAAAAGTGACAGATAGTCGACTTTCGACATCTTCGAGAATTTCGGAAGGAGTGCAATTGGCATCGAGTACTGAGACAACGTCGTTGAGAAGCGTAAAGCAAATCATAGATAGCAGAGTACCAGAAACGCTTGAAGAATCGTTTGAACCCGTACAAATGAGAATTTTGTGATCGGCAAGCTGTTTGTACCAATAGAAACTAACATTTGAGCAACCCATATCGTTACGGATGCTGAAGGCATTCTTGATGCCAAAATATTTAAGGTTAGTTAAGTTTGGCAGAATGCCACGTAGCATGCGATGAGCATAAGACTGACCAGCCAAAATGTCTTCGTTGCGGCTGAGAATGGTCATATTGTGCCTACGGCTCTCTTCTGTCTGCTCATTAATTTTCTGACGTAATATTTTATTTATGCGGAAACGTTGTGATTGGAGCCTAACGTGTCGGCTTCGTATGCGAGAGTAGAGTATGACTGAAAGCAGAACAACAATGACGATAAACAAAAGTCCTCCGAGCAAAAATCGAGTCTCAATGTTTAGAACATCTTGTTCTTCGGACAAGAGTAGTTGCTTTTGTTTGACAATAGTGGTGTCTTCGCGTAGCGCTACTTCGATGTCTTTGGTACGCATGCGCGCATATTCTATTCGGGCGAGCCTATGCGTGTGGTATCTGTTGACAAGCATTTGCGAGGCACAAGAGTACTGTCTCGTAGCATCACATATTTTTTCACGTAGTGCATAATACATTTCGGCGAAGCTAACCCGCTCAAACATTACGGACGGGATGTGAGTGTGAGCCAACAAAGTCTGTGCTTTGTCATAATCGTTTTCGGCAATGGCTATTTGTGCTTGCAGGAGGAGCAAATGGTAGCGCGAATAGTAGCCATCGGTGCAGTGTGGGTGGACAACAGATATGTATTCCGAACAATTGTCCACATACGCCTTAGCCTCATCGTAGCGCCCAAGTGAGACGAGTATGATTGCGCGTTGCAAATTGAGTTGCCACCAAATAGTGGCAGATATTTTATGCTCGTCGGCAAGGGCAAGAGCTTGTTCTGAAAAGCCAAGAGCTTCGACCATACGACCACATACGATATTATCTTCGGCTGCGGTATGGTAGTAGGCAAGAGCAAGGGGTGGCATGGCAAGGCTAATAGTGTCTTCCTCGAGTTTGCGAGCGAACTCGTAGACTGCAGCCTGTGCATGCATACGAGAGTAGGTTCGCATAAGGAGCAAATGTGCCCAAAAGCGATTCTGAGGGTTTCCACAAGATAGCTCAAGCATACGACGAGCGCAATGTGCAGACTCGACATAACGCTGCGTACGAAGATAGAGTAGTCCGCGGAAAAGGATTGTCATGACCTGAAAGTCAACGATGTTTAGTTGTCGTGCAATGCGTTCGGTCTTACGATAATAGATGTCTTGTGGGACAGTGTCGGTCTCGTAATCATAGAGCCCCAAAGCATTGTAGGCTATACCGAGAGAGATGAGCGAAATAGTATCTTTTCTTTGTACGAGATATGCTATTGCATCTTCGATGGTCTGACGAACAGACTCTCGATGCCCTTCTTGAATGCTTCAACATTCGGAGGGATCAGCTTCGGCTTGTTCTCGAACTTATGCTCGATGCCTTTAATGATAACTTCTTCCGGAACTGCGTCAGTATATCCCACATAAACGCCCAGCATGATAACGTTCAATGCTCTGTCGTTGCCCATATCAAGAGCCATCTGAGTTACGGGTGCAGAGATAACATTGATGTCGTCT
>CALAVC010000023.1 GCA_937892095.1 uncultured Bacteroidales bacterium
GGTCGAGTTATGAAAGTTTTCACAACCGAACCGGGCATACAATTCTATGCTGGCAACTTCCTCAACGCAACGCAAAAAGGCAAGTCGGGCAAGCTATATCCACATCGCTCAGGTCTCTGCCTCGAAACACAGCATTTCCCCAATACACCCAACACACCAGCTTTCCCACAATGCCAGCTCAACCCGGGCGAAAAATATAAGCACGTGTGCGTCTACGCCTTCTCCGCTGAAAAATAGTTTAGTAAACAACTAAAAAAATATGTGTAGTTAGATTAACGTATTTATAATTTGTCTAACTTCGCGTTGTGAAAATAAGAACAAGCAAATGCAAACGTTGCGATTTTACTATAGCTACTTTTTCTACTTCTTTGCAGACAGCAGGGGAGCAGGTGAGTGCAGTATGTAAAACCAACCAATGCACAACGGAGATATAAAACGAGGCTCACCTGTTGAAAGACAGATGAGCCTCGCTTCTTTTTAAGTACAATATCAGATGAAACCTATCAGAAAGGTGGCAATACAAGGCGTGAGTGGGGCTAACCACGAAATAGCAGCTCGCAATTTCTTTGCCGACTATAACGTCGAAATTGTCCCATGCCTCACCTTTGAAGAACTATTCGAGAGCGTCAAGCAAGAACCCGACCTCTACGGCATAGTGGCAATTGAGAACACCATTGCAGGCTCTTTACAGTCGAACTACACACTCCTGAAAGACTCGGGGCTCGAAGTCATTGGCGAGTATAAATTGCGCATCATGCACAACCTTATGGCTCTCCCCGGAGTCAAGTTTGAAGACATAACCGAAGTGCACTCACACCCCATGGCTCTGATGCAGTGCAAAGCCTTCTTCAAAAAGAACCCACAAATACGACTTGTCGAAACCGACGACACAGCACTTAGCGCAAAAGAGGTGGCCGACAAGAAGCTGACAAACGTTGCTGCACTGGCTCCCGAGTTGGCAGCCGACATATATGGGCTCAACATACTACGCCGGAGCGTTGAGACCAACAAAAAGAATTTTACACGCTTTCTTGTAGTCAACGAAAACGGACGCTTCGACCGCACCGACCTCCTACTACAAAACAAAATTACACGTTCGTCAATTGTCTTCACCCTCCCACAAGCAGGTGAAGTCGGGAGCCTATCGAAGGTGCTGACAGTCTTGGCATTCTACGGCATAAACCTGTCGAAAATACAGAGCAATCCTGTCGTCGGACACGAATGGGAATACATCTTCTATGTCGACCTGACGTTCAACAACTACACACGCTATACGCAAGCCATTGAGGCGGTCCGCCCACTATGTGGCACACTCAATGTGCTTGGCGAATACGAACTCGGCAGACAGAGCGTTGAAGATTAAGAACACTATAAGAAAAACATACAAAACAATGATAATCTCCCCAGCAAAACGAGCAAGTAAGGTAGAAGAATATTACTTCTCGCGCAACAACAAAAGACTCGATGCAATGCGTCGAAATGGTGTTGACGTCATCAACCTCGGCATCGGTAGCCCCGACCTGCCGCCAGCAGTCAACGTCATCAACACGCTCGCAGCCTCGGCTGCACAAGACGATGTGCATGGCTACCAAAGCTATGTTGGCATCCCACAACTGCGCCAAGGCTATGCCGAATGGTATAAAAAATGGTATGGCGTAAGCCTCGACCCGAACACAGAAATACTTCCTCTCATTGGCTCAAAAGAGGGCATCATGCACATCATGATGGCTTTTATCAACGAGGGCGATGGCGTGCTAATCCCCGACCCAGGCTACCCGACATACTCTTCAGTGGCCAACTTGGTGGGCGCAAAAGTCGTCAAATATAACCTATACGAACATCTTGGTTGGCAGCCCGACTTTGACGAGCTTGAACGTCTCGACCTTACGGGCATCAAGATTATGTGGACCAACTACTCCAACATGCCCACAGGCGCACGTGCCACTCGCGAACTTTACGAAAAGATTGTCGACTTCGGGCGACGCCACAACATAATGATTTGCAACGACAACCCTTATAGCTTCATTCTCAACAATAATCCGCTGAGCATTTTGGGTGTCGAGGGCGCAAAAGACGTGTGCATTGAACTCAACTCGATGAGCAAAGCACACAACATGGCAGGTTGGCGATTTGGCATGGCAGCCTCAAACGCAGAGACCATAGCCACCGTGCTTCGCATAAAGAGCAATATGGATAGCGGCGTTTTCCGCCCAATGCAACTTGCGGCAGTCGAAGCTCTAAAACTCGACAAAGAGTGGTTCGACAACCTCAATGCCGAATATGCTCAACGCCAAAAATATGCATTCGAGATAATGGATACGCTCGGTTGCAAATATGACAAAAATCAGGGAGGTCTATTCGTTTGGGCCAAAGTCGACGACAAGTGGCAAAGCGCAGAACAGCAGAGCGACGACATACTTAACAAGACTGGTGTTTTCATCACTCCCGGATTCATATTTGGCCGTCAGGGCGAACGCTTCTTGCGCATATCGCTATGTGCCAAAATACCCGTATTTGTCGAGGCTCTTCGCCGAATAAAAAACATGTAAATATATTCTTCAGCAAATAAAAAAAACAACATACCAATGGAATCAAAATTAGAGTTAGAATCCATACTCTTGCCAGGCGTAAGCGCTAAACGTCCTATTGTAATAGCTGGTCCGTGTAGTGCCGAGACCGAAGAGCAAGTACTCAACACGGCTCGCGAACTTGCAGCCAACGGAATCAAGATATTTCGCGCTGGCATCTGGAAGCCACGCACACGTCCGGGTTCGTTTGAAGGTGTAGGGTCTGTCGGTCTGCCTTGGCTACAGAAAGTCAAGAAGGAAACGGGCATGTATACGGCAGTCGAAGTGGCAACGGCTCAACACGTCTACGAGGCAATAAAATATGGTGTCGACATGCTTTGGATTGGCGCACGCACAACAGCTAACCCATTTGCAGTGCAAGAGGTTGCCGACGCCTTGCGTGGCACCGACATGCCTGTGCTTGTAAAGAACCCCGTCAACCCCGACCTCGAACTATGGATTGGAGCACTCGAACGACTCAATCGTGCAGGCATCAAGCGACTGGGCGTAATACATCGTGGCTTCTCTGTCTATCAGAAAATAAAATATCGCAACGACCCTCAGTGGCAACTTGCAATTGAGCTACATCGCCGCCTGCCCGAACTACCCATCATCAACGACCCGAGCCACATTTCGGGCGACAGCGAGCTGATCCTCGAAGTGTCGCAACAGGCCATGGACCTCAACTTCGACGATCTTATTATCGAAAGCCACGAATGCCCCGCACGCTCATGGAGCGATGCTAAGCAACAAGTAACACCAGCTCACTTGAAGATGATTCTTTCCGACCTCGTGATTCGCGAAGCACAGATTGGCGACAAGCCTCGCACCGAACTCGACGAGCTTCGACAGAAAATAGACATGCTCGACAAGCAGATAATTGAGGCACTTGCAACACGCATGAAAATATCTGAGGGCATTGCAAAATATAAGTACGACAACAACATCACAGTGCTCCAAAGCCGTCGATACGACGAAATACTCAACAACCGCCGCGCAACAGCCGAACAGAATCACTTGAATGCAGATTTTGTGGTTAAGCTCTACGAGGAAATCCACGAAGAGAGCGTCAGCCGTCAGAATGCAATCATGACAGAGCTTCAGAAGCAGCAAAATAAGTAAACACACCACAAAGACAATGAGAATCTGTATTGTCGGAGCTGGCAAAATGGGCTCATTTCTTGCCGACTCAATGTGTTTGCTACACGAGGTGGCTGTCTTCGACGTCAACATCAAGAAGCTGCAATACGTCTTCAACACTCGACGTCTGACAACACTTGACGAGCTTCGAGAGTTCGACCCAGAGTTGCTAATCAACGCCGTCACGCTCAAATATACCTTGCAGACGTTTGAAGAAGTGCTGCCCTACTTGTCGCCCACGTGCATGATTTCGGACATAGCCTCGGTAAAGACCGACCTTAAAAAGTTCTACGCAACGTGCGGACACCCCTACGTGTCGACGCACCCGATGTTTGGTCCAACCTTTGCCAACCTACGCGAGCTAAGTAAGAATCATGCCATCATAATATCGGAAGGCGACCATCTGGGCAAGGTCTTCTTCAAAGATTTTTATGGTAGCCTAAACCTCAATCTGCACGAATATACATTTGAAGAACACGACGAAAACATGGCATACGCTCTCTCGGTGCCGTTTGTGTCTTCAATGGTTTTTTCGGCATGCATGCGCAGACCCGATGCACCTGGTACAACGTTTGCGAAGCACCTCGACACGGCCAAAGGCGTCTTATCGGAAGATGACTATTTGCTGTCTGAAGTCCTTTTTTCGCCACACACGCCCGAAAAGATTCAGAACGTCATATCTCAAATGGAAGACCTCTTGCAGATTATCAAGAGCAAGGATAACGCTCTGATGAGCAGCTACCTAACCAGACTTCGCGAAAACATAAACCGCTAATAGCCGTTTGGTTTGTGAACGAAAAGGGGTTGGATTTCTCGGAGTGAGAAATCCAACCCTTTACTTTACACAGGCTAACAAATGACCTACAATACAAAAAATGTTTATATTTTTGCAATCGGTATAAACGAAAGAATGATATGCTTATTAACGCATTGATTTTCAATGAATTAGGGGGGGGGTAATTTAAACCACCACCTAACTGACGTATCTATGCCCATTGCGACGCTGAGTCTGCAATGGGCATTTTTGTGTCCGTCGCTAAACGACAAAAGGATAGGGGGTGCCGCATCATTATTGACAATAAAAAGAATTGGCAGCCAAAGTGGTCGGCTCAGACGAAGCGAAGTTTGACTAAGGCAGATGTCTGAAAAATAAGAGCGATGGCGAAGAAGAAGTATACGTTTATAGATTTATTTGCTGGCTGTGGTGGGCTGAGTGAAGGTTTTATGGAAACAGGACGTTTTGAACCTTTAGCTCATGTAGAATGGGAGAAACCAATGGTTGATACCCTACGAAATAGATTGGTTCAAAAATGGGGATTTTCGGCAGGTGAAGCAAGGAGGAATGTTGTTCAATTTGACTTGCAAAAATCGGATGAGTTGATTAATGGGAAATGGGGCGAAGATACAAAACAGAAATACGAAGCATTTAACTCTCAAGAGATTATAGAAAATGGTCTTAAGGGGTTAGTCGGGAGTAAAAAAGTCGATTTCATAATAGGAGGTCCTCCTTGTCAAGCATATTCCATACATGGTCGGGCAACAGACAAGAAGTCAATGCAAGAGGATTATAGGAACTATTTGTTTGAGCATTTTTGCAGAATAGTAAAAGAGTTCTCTCCTCAAGTGTTTGTGTTTGAGAATGTAGCTGGGTTACTTAGTGCTAAACCAGGTGGTATCCCTGTCAGAAATAGAATATTTGAAGCGTTTTCAAATATTGGTTATGAAGTGATGGAGCCAGACAGAATGCAAACGACTTTATATAATGTTGTTGATTTTGAAGTTCCACAAAACAGACCTCGTGTTATTATTTTAGGTGTCAAAAAGGGTGGAAAGTTAAATTTGGCATCGTTGTATGCATCAATTAATAATGCAAAGATTGCTAAGACTGTTTGTGTGAGGGATGCTATTGGTAGTTTACCCCCATTATATCCGCTAAATACACCTATCAAAATTGGGCGTTTTACGCAATCTCATCAGTCAAATCCAGATAAAACTATTACGCAGCATGAAGCGCGTAATCATGGACCGAGGGAGCGTGCAATTTTTCATGAATGGGTTGAGAATAATATGAATCATATTAGTCATAAGGCAATGATTGATTTCTATTATGAAAAGACTAGGCATAGAACTTTATATCAGAAGTATAAAAGTTTAGAGTGGGATAAACCTTCGCATACTGTAGTTGCCCATCTTTCAAAAGACGGGTATATGTTCATACATCCTGACGCAAAGCAAGAACGGAGTATAACAATAAGGGAAGCGGCTTGTCTTATGACCTTTCCTTTGGATTTTCAATTCATGGGGAGTACACCATATAATTTCCGAATGATAGGTAATGCTGTTCCTGTCAAATTTGCGCACGCAATAGCTAAAGCATTGTGTTCTACGTTAGATAAAGAATTGAAATGAATATATTGATTGCATGTGAGGAAAGTCAGGCTATATGCAAAGCTTTTAGGAAAAGGGGGCATAATGCGTATAGTTGTGATATATTAGAGTGCAGTGGAGGACATCCAGAATGGCATTTCAAAATGGATGTATTGCAAGTTATTCCAAATCATGGAGGAATGCTTGAAAATGGGAATGAGTATTATTTACCCCAAGGAGAAAAATGGGACTTAATGATAGCCCATCCACCTTGCACGTATCTATCTGTGAGTGGTGCGAGATGGCTGTATCATCCTGATGATGCAAATTTACCCATAGAACAGAGGCGTGAGCATCCTCATCATATTGGACGAAGACAGCAAAAGCAGGAAGCAATAGAGTTTTTCTTGGAGTTCACCAAAACTGATATTGCACATTGGGCAATAGAGAATCCTGTTGGCTGTATGAGTGCAGAGTATCGAAAGCCAGACCAAATTGTTCAGCCTTTTTGGTTCGGAGACGAAGCATCGAAAAAAACATGTCTTTGGTTGCATAATTTGCCGCCGCTGAAGCCAACGAAAATTGTTGACGAAGGTCCTCGCGTAGTCTTGTCAAGTGGACGTTCTTTGCCCAAATGGTACTCAGATTCTTTCAATACCAAAATTTCGACAGAAGAACGCAGAAGATTAAGAAGTAAAACATTCCCTGGTTTCGCAGAAGCGATTGCTGAGCAATGGGGTAATCTTTGATTAATAACGCTATGATTAAAATATTCAAGTTCCGAGTTAATGATTTGAGTTCTTCTTTGGGTAAGCAAATAGAATTCAATTCTGCAGTAGTCAAGGAGTTCTTCAAGTTTACAAAAGAAGAAGAGAGTATAATATGCCATTGCAAAGACGCTGACAATAATTCAATTCAAGTCCACTCTACTTTGAAGTTAAGTCCTGCAAGAGGTGATTATAAGGAGTATCAAAATCAAGATGGGAAGCCTAATATCAAGGACTATTTCTTGAAGATACTCAGACTGACTGATTCAAACAAAGATGATTATTTCGCCTTGAAGTCAAGGGGTGATAATCAGTATGATTTGTATTTTTTATCACGACGATCTACTTTAGAAGACTTGTACGACAAACTGTCTATAAGCAGGGACTATTTGTGTATTAACACACCTAACTCTGTTGTCAATGATAGCAATATATCACACTCCTATAAAAATATCCTAACAGCTATCCGTACTAAACCTTTTCTGCTTCTCGCTGGTATAAGCGGTACGGGTAAAAGTAGAATAGTCAGAGAGTTTGCTTTCAAGTCGTGTCCTTCATGCTTGCAAGATAAGGACGAAACTACGCCTGGTAACTATTGCATGATAGAGGTCAAGCCTAATTGGCACGATTCTACTGAACTTATTGGTTATTATAGCAATCTGAGCAAAAGTTATCAGTTTAAGAAGTTTGTCAATTTCTTGATAAAGGCGAAGATGTACCCAGATGTACCATTCTTTGTATGTCTTGACGAAATGAACTTAGCACCTGTAGAGCAATACTTTGCAGAGATGCTGAGCATATTGGAGACTCGCAAACATGTCAGTGGCAACGCAGACATAAAGACAGGAGTGATTGTTGAAGCTAAGTATTTCAAAGAGTTATGCTCTATTGGTAATGCAACTAATGTAAGTACTAGCGAACACGATACGCATCAATTGAAAGATAAAGATAAAGACATTTATTTCAAACTATTTGGAATAGAACCTGATGATAGCATAAGCGAAGAAGTTGGAAGCAAGACAGACCTAACAACAGAAGGTCTCACCTTGCCGAGCAACGTTATAATTGTTGGCACGGTCAACATGGATGACACTACACATCAATTCTCTCGCAAAGTCATTGATCGCGCCATGACAATAGAGATGAATGGTGGACGACTTGCAGACATGTTCGGTGGTAGCAAGAACTTAGCATATCTTCAAGACGAAGAACAACAAAAGTGGCAGTATTCATTCTCGCAACGCTATGTTAATGCTGATGAAGTGCTTGAAGCTCACCCTGGTGAAGCGAATAAGCTAAAAGAGATTCTCCCTCAACGACTTGAAGAAATCAACAAAGTTCTGAAAGGTACACCTTTCGAAGTTAGCTACCGAGTACTGAACGAGCTGACAATCATGGTCGGTGTTATGCTTGATGATAATGAAAACAATGAAGACGTTGATACAATCATATCCAAGGCTGTCAACAACATTCTGCTAATGAAAATACTGCCTCGTATCGAAGGCGATGTGGACATGTTCAAGAAAGACGGAGAAACAAAAAATCGCTTGGAACTACTCAGAGATATTGCTCCTATCATTAAACCTGCTAAGGTAGATAGTAAAGAGGCAGACGAAGACCAAGAAGAGGCAGTCTCAGACGAGCAGACAAAAGTAATAAACAGTCAGACGGAGACCGAAGAAGAACAAACGCAGACTGCGAGAGGAAAGCTCAAAGAAATGATTGAGCGATTAAATACAAACGAGTTCACACGTTTTTGGCCGTAGAACAATGGAGGGACTGCTATGCAAACGGAGGTTCTCAGATTCACTCATCCCGACTATGAGGTAATAGTTCGCACGCAAGACATTAGTTACTCGTGGGAACGATTTCGTGGGCGCATTATGTATACGCGCCGCGATAATCCGAGCATCGCCACTCCAGAAGAGTATTGTCGTTACACAACAAAAGACGAATGCCAACTAAAGTTGTTTAGCCCTATCAATAACGAGTTTGTCTACCTTGATAAAGCTACTCAATGGGACAACCTATGGCCTGTGATTTACGAGACGTGTCGCTACCAAATTCGCATCCTTTTTCACAATGTTGACAAAGAGTCTATTCCAGAAATACGCCATGTCCGCAAAGACATTGAGGATTGCTTCTATTACGATGAGGAAACGAGCACTGGCAGTAAGAAATCGCTAACAGGCGAGGTTGATTTCCTCAACGAACTGGGTGTCTTCAAATTAGATTTCACCTATCAGAAAGAAGGCGTTCGCAAAAATACATTCGTAACTTTTGATGTCGTATCGCCCAAACTCGACACGAAGAACGACTACAAAACTCTCCTTAGTGAAGTCAATCGCGAATATGAGAATGTCATTTATCGATACCTTAGCATAACACTTCAGCAGTTCAGCCGTGGCAAGATAAGCAACGATGCCACATGGATGTCTGCCTTTCAAGGCGTGGTAGATGACTACATAAAGAATGTCAAGCGCGTCGTCGGCAACCCTCATTCTCAAATAGTAAACGTCCGTACTTCTCGAAAAGCAGAACATATAAAGTTCTGGACTCCAGAGATGGAAGAGAAATATGGAGAAGTAAAGGCCGAAAACAAACTCGAAGAACATTACTTTAGCTACGAAGAATCTCATTCCACACACGACACTATGGAGAATCGCTTCGTGAAACATACCTTGCAAAGCATAGGTCGTAAGTTGTCGATTATAATAGCTACCGTTCTAAATAGTACGCAGAAGGAACTTTCAGAACGACATCGAAAGCAATGGACTGACTATCAAAATGCTCTCCGTAAGTTTTCTAAGCATCCTTTTTTCAAGACAGTCGGTAGGTTCGATGGGTTGAAACAAGAGAGTTTGGTCTTGCAGAGCAGAATGGGCTATCAACAGATATACAAAGATTGGTTGAAGCTAAAACGTGGCATCGATTTCTATAATGGGGCAGCAAACATAGGTACACTACAGATTTGGGAAATTTACGAGTTGTGGTGTTTCATCAAGATGAAGAAACTCGTTGCAGAAGCGATGGGTATAGACTATGCCAAGCCACAACACGAGGAGTTAATAACGGAACCTAAAGGCACTCTGCTCAATCCTTTTACCGACTCGACACTAGAGCATATCGTCGAATATCGTTATCCGAAAGCCTCTGACAACGATTCTGACGAGCAAAAAAGACGACTTGCTGCGCATGAAGGTGACATTGTAACCCTGCACTATCAGCACACATTCAATCGTTCGAGTGGAAATGACTATTATGGTATGGGCATTAATACGGCCACTACAGAACAACGCCCAGACATAGTCCTTAACATCCGTAAAGCTTCAGGCGAGGTCGTGTTGACATATCTCTATGATGCCAAATATCGAGTTGTTAACGACAAGCATTTGGACCAGGACTTTGAGTCTCAAGATGACGAAGAGAACTCCCAAATGCCAGGTGGAGACTACCCGCCAACCAATGCCATAAACCAAATGCATCGTTATCGAGACGCAATATATTATAGTCAAAAAAACGAACCTTATCGCTCGAAAGAGATTATAGGTGGCTACATCTTGTTTCCAGGGCGCGGTAGTGATGAATATGTCAAGCAACGATACTATAGCACAAGCATAGAGAGTGTCAACATAGGAGCATTCCCTTTGTTGCCCAATAGCGACAACTTGCTCCGACGGCACCTGCAGGATATATTGATGAAGTATACCGAGACGAGTCTGCATACAGCTAAAGCCAAGCCACAACGCACTCTTGCCTACGTCACAGAAGACGAGAAAACAAGCATGGTTGCTGATGTTTTAGTGATGGTTGCTTTGGTTGGTAGTGAGGCGAAACGTCAATGGTCGTTTGAAAATCAATGGTATAACATACCACTTGACAAGATTGCCGACTCGCCATGGCACAAGGCAAAATACCTACTTCTGCACACTACAAAAGAGAAGCAAGTTGGTAACCTCTGCAAGATTGTCCGAACGAATCATGATGTGTGGACAAGCGATAAACTAAAGGGTGAGGGTTACCCAAATACGCCATCGCACTCTGCATATTTCATGCTCCGCATCCATAAACCAACCGATACAGACCCCGAACTAAAATGCACGACGTTCAACGTCAAAGACATTCCCAATAAGTATTGGGGAAACGAACGAATGGCGTTTATGTTAGTGAGGTTGGGCGAGTTGAAAAGATAGAAAACTAACGATATTTTAGACCACAAGAACTAAAAAAGGTTATTGACATCGACAATGATGTCTTCTTGTGGTAGGTTGTGCCAACTAAATCGGCTTACGAACTCGGCGAGAGACATGGGGTGCCAAGATGGTTGAATGCGAGCAAACACGGCCAGCAGACCAATAAGTTCTTCGGGCTTAGTTTTTTGACGGACAACGTCCATGGCCAGACTACGGTCGCGTTTGCTAAGTCGGTTGCCATCGGTAGCTACGAGCAAGGGGAAATGACAGTATGCGGGGCTGTCGTAGCCGAGCAGACTATATAAATAGCGTTGCTCGTGTGAAGCGACAAGAAGGTCGCGCGCACGGACGACCTCTGTTACACCCATAAGTGCATCGTCGGTAACGACAGCCAAATGGTAGGCAAAATTGCCATCGGCACGACGGACGATAATGTCGCCACGGTCATGAGCAAGGTTAGCCGACTGCGGACCATAGTGCCCGTCGGTAAAAGAATCGACAACATCGGGCAAAGACAGTCGCCAAAGAGGACGACGCGAAGCACGCAACACGTCTTTCTCGCTCTCGCTGAGGAGACGACCCTTGCCACTATAGATAAGGTGTCCGTCGGAAAGATGTGGAGCGGACGAAGCCATAAGGTCTTGCCTATTGCAAAAACATTCGTAGATAGCACCCAACGAACGTAGCTTCTGAAAGGCAGAGAGGTAGAATTCGTCTCGTTGGCTCTGAAAATACTGCAAAGCAGTGCCATCGGTGGCATCGGCACCATAGTCGGCATAGAGCCCTAGCCAATGCAAGTCGTCGATGAGCGTTTCGGCATATTCGGGTCGGCAACGCTGGCGGTCGAGGTCTTCCATACGTAGTAGCCAACGTCCGCCCTTTTGCTTGGCAGAAGCATAGCTAAGCATGGCGGCAAAGATATTACCTAAGTGCATTCGACCACTTGGCGAAGGGGCAAATCGTCCGACAATCATATATGGTTGTTTAAGAATCAAGATTAAAAGTTAAAAAAGAAAACCGACACAAGCCTTCGCAGGTGTTGTGTCGGTTCATTAGCTTTTCGTTTGTCTATCTTAGTAAGCTTTGCCTTTAGCCTCGTCGGAGACGGTAAGTTTCTTACGACCTTTGGCTCTGCGAGCTGCGAGAACACGACGGCCATTGGGAGTAGACATCCTCTGACGGAAGCCGTGCTTATTTACACGCTTACGATTAGATGGTTGAAACGTCCTTTTCATTTCTGTGTAAAACTAATAGTACTATTACTTATTGAATTCAATTCGAGTGCAAATGTAGTCATTTTCGGCAAGGAACACAATTATTGGGCAACAAAACACGTCGTATTGGTTCAAAAGCAAATAAACATTCCGACAAAAAACAAAAAAAAACGTCATAATCTCTTGCGGAATAAAAATTTATATTTAGCTTTGTCGTGTACTATTAACGTAGTACGCTAAAACGCATTAACAAAATAAATAAAAAAAAGATGCTAAGTATAAACAACTTGAGCTACAGGTATCCTAGACAGAAGAGAGAAGCACTCAGCGGGATAAACCTAAGCATTGCAGAAGGAAAGGTGAGTGGACTGCTCGGACTAAATGGTGTCGGCAAAACGACATTGCTCAACCTCATTGGCGGACTACTATTGCCAAAGAGTGGCAAGATAGAGTTACTTGGGACAGACGTCAGATTGCGCCAAGCACGAACACTGAGCGAGACGTATCTTGTGCCAGACGAGGTCAGCTTTCCGCCAATGAAAGCCAAAGAATATGCAAATATCATGGCTCCATTTTACCCACGTTTTAGCAAAGAAACGTTCGATTGGACGATGCACACTTTTGGTCTTGAAACAGAATGTAAACTCACTCAACTATCGCTCGGAGAGAAGAAAAAAGTTGCGATAGCAATGGCAATGGCTTCGGAGACAAGACTCGTCTTGATGGACGAGCCGACCAACGGACTCGATATTCCGAGCAAGACAACATTTAGGCAAGTGATTGCCAAAGGGATGACGGAGGAGCGGACGCTCATCGTATCGACACACCAACTACATGACATTGAAATGATTATTGACCACGTAATAATCATGTCGAACGAGGGCATCAAGATGTGTCGGGACATAGCAAGCATTGCCAAAGAATATACTTTTGGCGAAGTGAAAGGCAATGAGGCACCAGCCGAAGCCATTTATACAGAGAATGGCATTGGCGGACTAAGAGCCATTTGTCGACGAAGAGCTGAAGACCCCGAAACAGATGTGGACATAGAGATGCTCTTTTGCGCTGCAACGAACAATAACGTAACATTTTGACATTGTACATCATGAACAGAAATATAGTTGTTGCGCTGTCGGCTGGTGCATTGCTAAGCTCGTGCATCTTCGAGAGTCATGAAATCAGGACTGGCAAAACGATTAGCCGCAGTGAGGCTGTGGGTGAATGGGAAAAGGTGGTAATCGAGGGTCCTGCCAAAGTAATATTTGGCAAGACGCAAGACGATAAGATTGAAATCTCGGGCGATAGCGGAATCGTATGTCTGAGCGATATTAGTACAAAAAAGGGTACGCTACGTATTAATGTCGGCAAGAAGATTAAACGGACATATCCGAGTATGGTCGCATGGACTATTTCGGATGCCGACAGACCCATTGTCGTGGTGCCAAGTTCAGAAAAGAATGGTGGCGACAGCCTTAAAAAGATAGAGGTCGTGGGCTCGGCAAGCGTAGAGCTCGACACGCTTATTTCTCCTACAACAATAAAAGTAACGGGTTCGGGGAGTGTAAGAAATGCGCACATAAGGAGCCAAAAGGCAAAATTAACTGTGGTTGGCAGTGGCAGCATAGATTGCACAATCGACAGTGTGAGCGAAGCACGTGTTGAGGTTGTAGGAGATGGGGAAATAGACGTTGTGGCTCATGGTTGCAAAAAGATTTCGGCCAATGTTGTAGGAGGTGGAAAGATTAACATAGATGGGTCGGTTGACAACATTGACAGAAAAACAACGGGTAGTGGAACTATCAAATATAACAGCAAATGAAAACAAAGAATAGTGAATGGGTGAACACCTTTCGATATATGTTCAAAATGCGTTTGAACTTGTATAAGTTCACAGCGCTCGCCGTGGCGATTGTAGGATTTTTGTGCGTATGGATTGGTTCGTCGCATAGCTATATGAGCCTGTACAAGGCTATTGTAGATCCAATGGTGCCTTGCTTCATACTCTTCATGTTCTACCTACTTCATCGTGCAACAAAGCTGTTTCCCCGTGGCGTACAGAGAAACACGTATCGCGACATATTGCAACTACCGGCGTCGAACGGAACAAAGTTCGTTGTTGGCTACGTTACTTCAGTGGTTGCGGAAGAAATAGTTTTCGTCTGCGCATTCTTAGCCGGAGCACTTTTAGCCTCTCTATTTTTCTTCTTCGACACACAGGGCGAGAACTACCTCAGTTACAACATAGCGGCAATGACAGCAAAATATGTGAAAAACTTTCTGTCTGTGGTTGCCATAATGTTTATGCTGCGGTCTGTATACATTTTGGGTGGACAACTATTTACACGCGCTGCGACATTAATAACGACATTTTTCTTGGTTGTAATATTTGCTATCGTAATGTATTGTGCCGTCCACTTCTACCTCGAACCACTCGAAGAACATACAAGCGTAAGGACTATCTGCTACACAGTGGACGAGAGTAAAGCTTTCGTTGCGCTAATAACGACTTCGGTCATCGTAAGCACAACGGCTATAATATGTGCGTATAGGCTATTTTGTCGCAGACAAATAGCGACGGGCATAATATTTTCTTTTTAACAACCTTAGCATTTGTACAACTATGCAAACAATACTTGAATACCGACCTACAATTGCGTGGGCATATCGTCAGCTTAAAAACATGTTCCTCGCGAACATAGCAATAGGATTGCTGCTTGGCACTGTTATGGCAATCTCTTTGAATAAAGTTCCGAGCATACTTACACTCGTAATCGTAATGATGAGCATCATTACTCTCTATCGACCAGATAGTGAATTCTACGCACGTTGGCTTACGCTGCCTGCCGACCCCAAACCGAAGTTTATCATCATGCTTGGCACGCAGCTAACAATTACGCTGATGATATTTGTTGGGACATTGATGGGCTACGTAATTAATGCCACTTTGTTCGGGGAAGGCAATATTGTACTGACGGATCTATTACCTGATATACATATTTCATATAGCGAATCAACGCATGGCATCAGAATTAGTAGCGAAGACGGCTTAACGCAAACTGTACGCGTAATAAACTTTATGTGCAACTTGGTCCTCTACATATCTGTTTTCATAGTTGCGATACTCCGCTTTTGGTCTCGAAACATAATTGCTGTTTTTGCCACAATATTTTCCGTCGGGATAGGCATGGAGTTGTGCCAATTAGCTATTCTTAGGCACTTCGTTGAATACGCAGCAAACCTAATCGATTGGAACGTGGCACACACAGTCAACTTCAACTATGTTTGGATGGGGTTGGCAGTTAGCACAATTGGCGTTGCCATAGTGCTATTTGTCTACGCCTACAAACTCTTTTGTCGGTCAGAATATATACCAAGTCAAAAACAATAGGTCATGGCAACAACATTTTCAGAAGATCGCGCAATATATCTGCAAATGGCCGATAGGCTTTGCGACATGATAATCGACGGGACGTATTCGGAAAACAATAGAATACCCAGCGTACGAGAATATTCTGTTAGTCTTGGCGTAAACACCAATACAGCCGTCAAGACATACGAATATCTTAGTAGACTCGAAATTATATATAATCGACGAGGCATGGGCTACTATGTGGCGCAAGGAGCTAAGGATAAGATTGTTTCTTCGCGACGTGCCGAGTTCATGGAGAAGACTCTACCTGCCATGTTTAAAGAAATGTCGCTACTGGGCATCTCTATTGAAAGCGTGGTGGAGCAATACAACCAAAATCTGGCTGTTTGATAGCCCCTACCCTATTCGCTTTGCCCAAATGAGCATATACTTCTTGTCGGATGTCGAAACGCCAAAAATATAATCGGAGTCGCTCTCTCCGACTTTAAGCCTCTTGCGAAGTACTTCGGCACTAAGCGTAAAGTTGCGCACAACAACAGATGCGTTCTTAACGTTTTGCATTAGCGACTTTAAGATCGGAAGAGCGTCA
>CALAVC010000024.1 GCA_937892095.1 uncultured Bacteroidales bacterium
CCATGTAAGACATAATCTGTATGTTTAGCAGCTGATGTATCTTCGAGAATGGGACCAAAATAAGGATCAGTTGATAGCAAATCACGAAAAGAATCAAAACCGAGTGCTTGTCGCGGATGAGGTTGGCTTGGGAAAAACGATGGTTGCGAAGGGCGTCATCGCGAGACTTGCGAAAATCAGAATAAACGAAGGGGGTGACTTGTTTAAGGTCGTGTATGTATGCTCGAATCAGGCGATTGCAAGGCAGAACATACGGACGCTGGATATAGTCTCAATGCTCCCGAAAGTGGCGAAGCCCTTGTCTATTCGTTCATCGGCTATGCCGAACAAGAGCAACCCAACGATGGGCGCAGCGTAATCGACGTTACTCTTGCTCCCGACGACAAAGAACTCGAAGAAGTCATGGTCGTTGCCTATGGCACTGCCAAAAAAGCTTCTTTCACAGGTTCTGCCACTCAAGTCGGTGCCGACGAATTGCAAGGCAACGCAAAGGCTAATCCTGTTGCAGCTCTTTCTGGTCGTGTCGCTGGTGTGCAAATAACCAACGACGACGGTCAGCCAGGTTCGACACCAACCATTCGCATTCGTGGCATTTCCTCAATCTATGCCAGCAATAAGCCTCTCTACATTGTCGACGGCATGCCTTTCGAGGGCAACCTCTCGGCCATCAATAGCCAAGACATTGAGAGTATGACTGTCCTCAAAGATGCTGCCGCTTCGGCCATCTATGGTGCACGTGGTGCCAATGGCGTCATCATCATCACCACCAAGAAAGCAAACAAAGGTGAACTAAAAGTAAACCTCGATGCCAAGTGGGGTAACAACCAGCGTGCCGTTAAAAACTACGAGGTCATTACAGACCCACGTCAGTACCATGAACTCCAATATCGTGCGCTCTACAACTACTTCGCCCTCACGCGTGGCGACAACAGCGAGACAGCACACAACAAAGCAAATTCTAACCTTTTCGGTGTACTCGGCTATCAGGTCTTTACCATCCCCGATGGTCAACGCATCGTAGGCACCAACTTCAAGTTCAACCCCGAAGCCACTCTCGGCTACTACGACGAAGAAGCTGACAGCTACTATCTCCCCGACGATTGGTACGACGAGGCGTTTAGCAAGCGCAACCTCCGCCAAGAGTACAACGTCTCTGCCTCTGGCACCACCGACCGCCTTTCCTACTACATGAGCCTCGGCTACTTGGACGATAGTGGCATTGTGCCAAGCTCTGGCTTCCGTCGCTATTCCGCTCGCATGAAAGGCGACCTCGACGCCAAAGATTGGCTCCGCTTCTCGACCAACATGTCGTTTACCAACTACAACCGCAAGAGCAACGACTCCAACCTCAACTGGGGTTCGAGTGGCAACATATTCTATGCTGCCAATATGATTGCTCCAATCTATCCGCTCTACCAGCGCGACAAAGACGGCAACATACGCTACGATGCTGCTGGCAACATACGCTACGACTTTGGCTCGCAACGTGCATTCCTTTCAATGTCCAACCCTCTGGGCGAGCAAACACTCAACGACCGCAACAACCGCGTCGATGTCTTTAGTGGCAAGTGGCAAGCCGACCTAATGCCCATCGAGGGTCTTACCATATCTGCAGTTTTGGGTGTCGAAAGCACCAACTCGCGTTTCAACGCTCTCTATACACCATTGCAATCCACTTCGGCTGCCTACGATGGCTCTGCAAGCGTATCTCACACGCGCGAATTCGGACTCACACAGCAATATCTCGCTTCCTACAAACGCACCTTTGCCGACGTCCACGGATTCGACATCCTTGCTGGCTACGAAAACTACGTCTACCGCGAGCACCATCTCCGTGGATATAACACCTATCTCTACAATCCCAACGTTGCCGAACTCGACAACACAGTAGGCGAAAAACCAACTGTCCACTCCAATTCGCTCTCCTATCAGACTCGCGGTTTCCTCGCTCGTTTGCAATATGACTACGCTGGCAAATACTTCCTTTCGGGTTCTGTACGTCGCGACGGCTCGTCTGTCTTCGACCCCGACAATCGCTGGGGAACGTTTGGTAGCGTCGGTCTGGCATGGCTAATGAGCGAAGAAGACTTCATTAAGAACCTTGGTTGGGTCGACATGCTCAAAGCCAAGTTCTCCTATGGCGTGCAAGGCAACGACAACCTCGGTCGCGACGATGACGACGAAGTCTATCGAGTTTGGGCTTTCCGTCCATACCAAGACCTCTACAAGCTAACCAACAGTGGCGACTCTTCAAATCCTTTCGCACTCTCTTTTGCTCGCAAGGGTAACCACGACATCACTTGGGAAAGCAGCCACAGCATAAACGCAGGCATCGACTTCGAAGTCTTCAAGCACCTAAGCGGTACGTTCGAGTTCTTCAAGCGTAAGACCTCCGACATGCTCTACAATATGCCAGTCTCGAGCACCAAAGGCTATTCGACAATCCCTACCAACGTCGGCGACATGGAAAATACTGGCTTCGAGTTCGACCTCACTGGCTATATCTTCCGCACTCCCGAACTTGAATGGAGCATAAATGTCAATGGCACTCACTACAAGAACGAGATTACCGACCTCTCCGAAGATGTCCGTGAAAATGGCATTAAGAACTCCGCAACTATCTATCGCATAGGTGGTTCGGTCTACAATAGCTACCTCGTTCGCTCAGCAGGCATCGACCACGAGACGGGTGTCGAACTCTACTATGCCAAAGACGACGATGGCAATTGGGAAGTCTCTACCGAATACAATGCCAACAGCCGCGAAGACCTTGGCACCACCCTGCCAAAGATATATGGTGGCTTTGGCACCACAGTCCTCTGGCGTGGAATCGATTTCTCTGCTCAGTTCAGCTATCAGCTCGGTGGTAAAATCTACGATGGCTCCTACGAAGAACTTATGCACAGCGGTCAGAGCTCCACAGCTGGTACAAATTGGCACAAAGACATTCTCAACGCTTGGACTCCCGAGAACCCCAACACCGACATCCCTCGTCTCAACTATGGCGACGACCGTCGTCAGCATACACAAGATAAGTACCTCATCAGCAGCAACTTCATTAGCTTCAACACTCTCGTCTTGGGCTACACCTTCAAAGAAGAGCTAATCAACAAACTTAAGCTACAAAAGGTTCGTGTCTACTTCTCGGCCGACAACATTGCCATGAAGAGCAAACGTCAAGGTCTCGACCCACGTCAGCGCATGGCTGCTGGTGGCTCAACCACAAGCGGCAACTTCTCCTACTCTGCTCTCCGAAACATTTCGGGTGGTCTGCAAATAACTTTCTAACCGTTGTACAAACCCTCGAAAAAGAATAAGCAATTATGAATAAGATAATTCTATCGGCTACATATATCAGTGCACTTGCTTTTGTTGCTTGCACCGACATGGACATCGAACCCGAAGGTCTCTACGTCACCGAAGAGGCTCGCAACGAAGCCACTGGCGCTATGGCCACACGTGGCGAAGCCGAGCTAACAGGTGCTTTCTCGCGTGCTTGGCTACCAGGCTCTGCCATGGGTGCCACTGCCTACAATGACTATGCCTATCCCGACGATGGTGGCTATCCTACAGTATGCTTTATGTTCGACCTCGGCACTGCCGACATCTGTGCACCAAACAGTGGATATAATTGGTATAGCTCTTCGCTCTTGTGGAACGACCGTAACGCTTCT
>CALAVC010000025.1 GCA_937892095.1 uncultured Bacteroidales bacterium
CAGATAAACAAAGGGCTGAGGATACCTCGTAGCCTGCATTTTGACCTATAAACCATTTTATGAGTTTGTAAAACATAGACTTTGCTTGAAATGTTCACTCCAAATAGAAATTTCGATATGAAGCTACAAAAGTTCAATAAAAATGCCGAGAAGCTCAAAAATTTTCTTTGAGAAACAAGTTACTCATCGAACGAATATGCAAGACGCCACGCATAAGCATAAAGACTGAAAAACCAGCCCATAGCCCAAAAGAGAACTGAAAGAAACGGAAAAAGAAACAAACTGCAACACCAGAAATGAGAGCAAAGAAAACACTATTGCGAAGAGACGCTGTTTGAGTGGCACCAATCATTATGCCGTCAGCGACAAAAGCTGCAAAAGATACAATGGGCAAAAGAATCCCCCACCCTATTTGTTCGGAAGCTTCGGCGAGGACTTTTGGCGAAGGCTTGAAAAACGAAAGTATGGGATGCCAAGCAAAAAGATAGACGCAACTATAAACGACAGCAACGACAGCACCCCAAAAGAAAAGACGATGGGTAAGCCTTTTGAAAGACGAGTGATCGGCGGCACCAAATATTTTGCCCGAAAGACTTTCGGCTGCATAGGCCACACCATCTATCATGTAGCTAAAAAGTGTGAATAGTTGCAACATGAGTGAATTGGTGGCCAAGACGGTTTCACCCATTCGGGAAGACAGGGCTGTAAAACCAGAAAAAGCTATCACAATGCAAAGTGTACGTAGGAAAATGTCAGTGTTAATACTGAAAAAAAGTTTAAGTTCTCGAAGTTTAATAACGTCAGACATTGCAACACGTGGCAAACGACGTGAGTAGCGGACATTGAAAATAGTTGCGGACATGAGCAAACCAAAGTATTGCGCAACGACAGTCCCTGCGGCTATGCCACCTATGCCCATCTGGAAATGGAAAACAAAAACTACAGAGAAAATTATGTTTACGATGTTAGAAACGACTGCGACCCACATGGGCGACCGAGCATCTTGCATGCCAATAAACCAACCATTGAAAGCAAAAAGCGACAGTGAAGCTGGCACGGCATAAAAACGGATAGCTACGTACTGTGAGACGTGAGGTAAGACGGTTGACGGAGCGTCCATGTATGCAATGAGAACGCGCGAAAGTGGGGCAGAAATACCAAGCAAAAAGAAACCTACGAAAAGAGCCAAACCAAGCGAACGCAAAAATACAGACTTGGACTTATACATGTCGGAAAATCCGAAAGACTGCGCAGTCAGTCCACTTGTACCCATACGAAGAAAACCACAGAGCCAATAAATCATGTTGAATATCATGGAGCCAAGAGCAACTGCCCCAATCATACTGTCGCCACCAACATGACCAGCAATATAAACATCAGCCATGCCAAGCAGTGGTACAGAAATGTTAGAAATAACATTGGGCCACGTCAGTCTAAAAATCTCACGATTGCTTATGTCGGCAAAGTCTTGCATACAAGGCAAATGTACTGCATAAAAAAATAGGGCTTGCTTAGCAAACCCTATTTTTACAGAATGTATGTTTTATAAAATTACATCTTTTCGACACTACCACCCATTTTTTCGGTCTTATGAGCTTTCGAGCTATCCCCATCGTAGCGAATGGTGCAAGCTATGGCTTCGGCAGTCAACGAGTTGGAAAATTTCACTTTGACGTCGGTCTGCGTAGCTCTGACGTCAACGTCTTCACTTTCGAGATCTTCAGCATTATACTCTGACTCGCCAACAGTTCCTGCGACTCTGACTTTTTGTTTTTTAGCCTTGCCTTCGAGCTTAACGCTACATGTATTTCCCTCAAAGTCAAGTTCATCGACTTCGATGTCCATCTGTGCTTCAGACTGTGCACCGACATCGAGTTTGAGTGTGCCACTATGCTTGAACAGACATTCGGTATCAACAGTTGCACCACGCTTCACCTTGATGCTCTGCAAATCGGTAAAATACAGAGCTACTCTGACTGCAGAACCAGGAGTACGCTTGCGAAGCGAGACGTTCAGTACATCACCCTTGACTGCGGTGATGACGTCTGAAGTGGGGCAACCTTCGGTAACAACTTCAATCTCGTTTTTGTCGCACTGAATGAGCGACACATTGGCACCCTTCGTAATCTCGATAGAATTGATCTTGCTGTCAAGATTACGACTTTCTTTGTTTTGAGCTATTGCACTGACACACAATGCAATAGAAAGACTTATGACTGAGAGTATTTGTTTCATCTGAAAACAGTTATTTTCTTTGTATGTTATCGATATGTATAGATTACAAATCTTATACCATAGAACAAAAATAGGAAAATATTATATTACAACTGCACGTCATTAGCGAACTATATCCGAGACGGACACATACACCTTAAAAAATATTTACCTTTGCACTCTCGCTCACTTTGTGGTGGCACACCTTTTCTGATGACTATCAATCGCAACTCTCGTTCTTTTGCCCATTTCCTTGCAGCTTTCATCGTTTGCATTTGGGGCGTTACCTTTGTCAACACCAAGTGTCTCATCCGTGCAGGTCTCGGTGTCAACGAAATTTTTCTCCTACGTTTCTCAATTGCCTATGTCTGCATTACCCTGTGGTCAGTATTCAAAGGCAAATTTCGTCTGTGGGCAGATAGTCTTAAAGATGAAATTTATTTCGTCCTCCTCGGCATATCTGGTGGTTCACTCTATTTCTCCACCGAAAACATGGCAGTCGGACACACCATGGTCAACAACGTCTCTTTCATCATCTGCACGGCTCCAGTCATGACCATCTTCCTCGCCCGTGTCTTCACTCGCAGTGTAACCATTACCAAACGACTATTGTGTGGCACATTCATCGCACTACTCGGCGTTGCCATTGTCATTTTCAACGGGCATTTTGTCCTACAACTAAACCCACTTGGCGATTTTCTCGCTCTCACAGCCGCATTCTGCTGGGCCATATATAGCTTGCTCATCAAGAAAGTTTCTGGTCGATATAGTTCTCTTTTCCTGACGCGAAAAGTGTTCATCTACGGTGTACTAACCATTCTTCCCGTCTTCATATTCCAAGGTTGGCAATTTCCACTTTCGGGCTTCAGTCAACCCATCGTGTGGGCCAATCTACTCTTTCTTGGTTTTGTAGCCTCATTCCTTTGCTTTCTCCTTTGGAGCTGGGTCATCAGTCGCATAGGCGCGCTCAAAACGTCCAACTACATCTATCTAAACCCCGTAACCACCGTTGTCGCCAGTGCCGTCGTTCTTGATGAGCCAATGACGTTCCTCTCCGTTGTTGGCAGCCTACTCATACTCATAGGCGTCTATTTAGCCAATAGCCGACGCATCGAATCCTGAAAAATCAAAACACTTTTTTGCTAATCTATATTACCTTTGTCTCTCATAAGAGAGTAAAATGATAAGTCTCGAACGCTTAATAAACATACTGATAATGAAAAGACGTTGGTCGGTTATCAAAGGACAACCTTTGACCGAGATGGACAAAAAAATACTTGCAGCTCAAAAAAAAGGTTTCTCCGTTCCCAGTCGCAACCTCGTTCACTCTGCCGAACAAATAGAGGGTATTCGTCGTAGCGGTGTCGTCAATACAGCTCTACTCGATATGGTCGCTTCCGAAATAAAAGATGGTGTCAACACTGCTCACATCGACAAACTTGTCTACGACTTCACAAAAGACCATGGTGGCATTCCTGCCGACTTGGGCTATCAAGGCTTTCCCAAAAGTTGCTGCATCTCCATCGACAACGTCGTCTGCCACGGCATCCCCGATGAAAAAACAATCCTTCGCAATGGGCAGATCGTCAATGTCGACGTAACCACAATTCTCGATGGCTATTTTGCCGATGCCAGTCGAATGTTTGTTGTCGGTGGCGAGACCACTCCCGAAAAACAACGTCTCGTCGACGTAACCCTCGAGTGTCTCAAAGTTGGTGCCGACGCTGCCAAGCCCTATGCTTTTTGTGGCGACATAGGTTATGCCATCCAGTGTCACGCACAAAAAAATGGCTACTCCGTCGTACGCGAACTATGTGGGCATGGCGTAGGTCTCAAATTTCATGAAGACCCCGAAGTCCCTCACTATGGTAAACCCAAAACAGGCATGATGCTCGTTCCCGGCATGGTATTCACCATCGAACCCATGATTAATATGGGACGTTGCGAAGTCCATTTCGACCAACTCGATGGTTGGACCGTCACCACCAAAGACGGACTTCCTTCCGCACAATGGGAACACACTTTTGTCATGACCGAATCTGGTGTCGAAATCCTAACAGATCGGAAGAGCGTCGTGTAGGGAAAGAGTGTAGATCTCGGTGGTCGCCG
>CALAVC010000026.1 GCA_937892095.1 uncultured Bacteroidales bacterium
TGCGTAGAGCTTTGTATACATAAAGTCCAAAGATTATGGCAGACCTATCGCTTGCACAGTTAATAGATCCCGAGATATTGCAGGAAATTCAAGACGGATTCGCTAAGGTAACAGGCATGGCAGCTCTTACGACAGATGCCAACGGCGTACCCGTAACCACGGGCAGCAACTTTACCGACTTCTGTATGAAATATACTCGTCAGTCGAAGATAGGCTGTAAACTTTGCGAAGAGTGCGATCGCAAGGGAGGTGAAATGACACGGCAAACAGGTAAAGCCAGTGCCTACGTCTGCCATGCAGGACTAATGGACTTCGCAGCACCAATAGAACTAATTGGTGAGTTTATTGGCTCATTTATTGGCGGACAAGTTCTGATTGAACAACCCGATGAAGAAAAGTTTCGCAACATTGCTCACGAACTCGACATTAATGCCGATGAGTATATCGAAGCAGTAAACAAAGTAACAATAGTCGACAAAGAAAAAGTCGAAGCTGCCGCAAGTTTTTTGCAGACCATAGCCAAGGTGTTGTCTTCTATGGCGTTCACAAGCTACAACACCTCGCAGATGAACGTCAGCCTAATCAATAGCATCGATTATACTTCAAACATCATTCGCGAAGTAAAAAAAGTCGCCGACCAGAATGTTATGACCGTCCGCAAGATGGAAGAACGATTTAAACAACTGTCGGGGCTTGCAACCGAATGTAAAGAAGAGGTCGAAAATTGTGCCGACATTGTCAATAACATACAAGACAACGCCACTACGACACACATTCTTGGTCTGAACGCCTCAATAGAGGCTTCGCGTGCCAAAGAGGGTGGACGAGGCTTTGCCGTCATTGCCCAAGAAGTGCGTAGTCTTGCCGACACTTCACGTTCTGCAGCCGACACCATAAAATCCAAAATAGCAGGCATTGGCGAACGAACACAACTGATGACTGACAACACCAACGAGGCCAAAGAGCTTGTAGACCAATGCCTACGCGACATAGAGATGCTCAAAGACATCATCGTCAAGTTGCAGACCAACAACGGATAACAACAAAATCTTACCCCAACAATTGAAGTTTTTTTCTTTTTGCACATTTGCCGTATTGTGCTCTTTTTTGTCAACGGACAAAGTTTGTGCACAAACCGTAGTCCCAACCGAAACAATGAGTCGGATATACGAAGAAGTTCGTACCCCATATAAATATGGCATGGTCATAGCTCCGCAGAGCAACGACCGAAAATATGATTGCCCAACAGTTTTTCGTAGTGGAGGCAAGTGGTACATGACCTACGTTTGCTACAACGGAAGCAGTGGCACCGATGGTCGAGGCTATGAAACATGGACAGCCGTCAGTGATGACCTACTACATTGGCAGACCCTTGGACGTGCACTCGAATTTAGCTCAGACACTTCGGTTTGGGATGCCAACCAAAGGGGTGGATTTCCAGCTCTTGTCGAAATGCAGTGGGGCGGTCAAGCCACCATTGGCACATATCATGGTCGGCACTACATGACCTATATAGGTGGTCATGGACGAGGCTATGAGGCTGTCGAAGAGCCTTTATCCATAGGCATTTCGTCTACGCCAGAAGGGCAAATAGAAACCCTTTGGCAACCTGAGTCCAAACCACTTATGACCTACAAAGACAAAGACTCGCAGTGGTGGGAGCAACTTACACAATATAAGAGTACAATCTACAAAATAGACAAAAAATGGCTTGGTGCACCATACGTCATGTTCTACAATGCAGGAGGCAAAGACGCCACTCACCCCAAGGGCGAACGCATAGGCATAGCTCTGAGTAAGGACATGAATAAATGGCGACGCTATGCTGGTAATCCTGTTTTTGCTCACGACACCGACGGCACCATAACTGGCGATGCACAAATAGTGCGTATGGATAGCCTTTGGGTGATGTTCTATTTTTCGGCATTTAATCCCACCCGCCCATACAATGCTTTTAACACATTCGCTGCGTCATACGACCTTGTGCACTGGACCGATTGGACAGGCACCGACCTCATCGTCCCCTCGAAAGACTACGATGAATTGTTTGCTCACAAAAGTTGGGTCATAAAACACGATGGTGTAGTCTATCACTTCTATTGTGCTGTTAATAACTCAGGACAACGTGGCATAGCTCTTGCCACAAGTCGCCACATGGGTCAGAGCGAAGTCTCTTTCCCTGCGCCCAACCCGACCGGACATCGCTCAAAGATAGACCTTACCGACAATTGGCAAATCACACACAACGGTAAGACGTTTAAAGCATCTGTCCCTATAAACCTCGACGACTACTATGGCGCATGTCAAAAGATGCACGGCAATCTACATGGCGAAGCTCTTTTTGAAAAGACGTTTGCTCTGCCCGACAATCTTTCAAGTAAACAAGTTTTCCTCCGAATGGAGGGCATAGGCACATACGCCGACATTACCCTCAACGGACATGTTATCGGCACCTACGATGTCGGACGCCTCGTCAAGACAATCGACATCACACAATATGCAGAGTTTGGCAAAGAAAACAAGCTTAGCATTGTTGTTCGCCATCCGCAAGGAATCACCGATATGCCGTGGGTGTGCGGCGGTTGTAGTAGTGAATGGGGCTTCAGCGAAGGCAGTCAGCCTTTTGGCATATTTCGCCCCATTAGTGTTGAACTTACCGATAAGGTGCGCATAGAACCTTTTGGCGTTCATGTGTGGAGCAATGCAAGTCTTGATAGTGTTTTTTTCGAGACCGAACTACACAACTATTCTGACGCAGACGCAAACATAAGCCTCATAAACAAGTTGTGCGAAAAGAGTGGCAAACAGGTCGTTCGTCTGACCGACAATGTCCTGCTACATTCTGGCGAGACAAAAGTCATAGTTCAGAAATCAGCTGTTGCCAACCCCCACACTTGGAGTCCGTCTGACCCATATCTCTACAACGTCAATACCATCGTCAAGCGCAATGGCAAAGCCACCGAGAGCGACAACACTCCATTTGGCTTTCGAAGCATACTTTGGCCACTCAACCGAAAAGATGGGAAAAACACCTTTAGTCTCAATGGCGAAGACACTTTTATCAATGGCGTTTGCGAATACGAACACGAATTGGGGCAAAGTCATGCTTTCTCCAATGAGCAGATTAAGACGCGCATCGCTCAGGTCAAAGGTGCTGGCTTCAACGCTTTTCGCGATGCTCATCAGCCACACAACATTCTTTATCAGCAACTCATTGAAGAACAAGGACTTTTGTGGTGGCCTCAGTTCTCAGCACACATCTGGTTCGACACGCCACAATTTCGCGACAGCTTCAAGCGACACCTCAAACAGTGGGTGCGCGAAAGACGCAATTCACCAGCCCTTATCCTTTGGGGACTACAAAACGAAAGCACTCTGCCCGCAGACTTTGCTCGTGAGTGTGCCGACATAATTCGCTCGATGGACCCAACGTGTGGCAGTCAGCGTCTTATCACAACCTGCAATGGGGGCGAAGGAACCGATTGGAACGTCGTGCAGAATTGGAGTGGAACCTACGGTGGCAACGTCGAAAACTATGCCACAGAACTCAGTAGTGCAGACCAATTACTCAATGGCGAGTATGGTGCATGGCGCAGCATTGGCAATCATGGGACAAGTGGCTACCCCGAAGAAAAATATTGCAATATTTTGAGTCGGAAAGTTACCCTTGCCGAAGAAGCGAAGAACAATGTTTGTGGTCAGTTCCTTTGGCTGCTTGGTAGCCATGACAACCCCGGTAGGCGTCAGCCCGACGAAGGCTTCAGACGCATAGACAAAATAGGTCCGTTCAACCACAAAGGTCTTTTTACAATATGGGAACAGCCTACCGACGGATACTATATGTACAAAGCCACGCACGTCAGTCCTCTCGATGATCCGTTTGTATACCGAACAGAATCTGGTATCGTCTACACCAATTGCCCACAGACAAAAATCCGTCATGAAGGCAATGTGGAATACATTGACGGACTTTTAGAAGGTAATGTGGTCTGTACATACAAACGTCTAACGTCTGGCGAAGCGACCGACGATGACATTCTTCAACCCAAGAGTGGTGTCGCCTACACACATCGCATTAATTGCGGTGGCGATCGATATACGGACGCATGGGGTAATGAATGGACAGCCGACGACAGCCTTGTTTGCCACTCATGGGCCAACGATTTTGATGGCATGAATGCCTACTGCGCAAGTCAGACAGCCGACTACAACATGCCCGTCTTGCCACTTTTTCAGACCTCGCGCTATGGTCGCCACCGAATGAGCTACAAAGTTGCTGCACCCAAGGGGACCTATCGCGTAGAGCTATATTTTGTCGAGCCTTGGTATGGCAATGGAGGTGGCGAAAAAGCCGACTATGAAGGCTGGCGAACTTTTAGTGTCGCTATAAACGGAAACATCGTGGTACGTAATCTTGACATTTGGGCGCAAGCTCGCTACGGCAAGCCATATAAGCGAGTCGTAAAGATTGTCAACGAACAAGATAGTATAGATGTTTCTTTCCCTGACGTGCGTAGCGGACAGGCTATCATTAGTGCCATAGCCATTGCACGTGTGCCAGAAACTCGTGGTGGTTGGTGGCAAAACCTTGATAAACTCGAGCGTATAGGGAAACAGTCTATCGAGCATGGGTTTTGGCACGCTACCGAAAATGACACCATTGCAAAAATGCCCGACAATCTGTTGCCACCACGTGCCGATAACTCGCTTAAAGTGAGTGGTAAGAAAACGCGAAAAGGTATGCAATGGACCTTTACTGTAGGCGTGGCCAAGATTTATGCCATTCGTTGGCGTTATCATAATGCAGTGTGTCCTCGCAAACTACACGTAACACTGACTGACCAAAATGGTGTTGTCTATAAAGATGATGACATCTCTTTCCTACAAACACAGGTCAAGAAAACCAAGCGTAAGATGACTAGCATAACCACTGGCGGATATGTCAATGCTGGCACATATACAGATCGGAAGAGCGTCGTGTAGGGAAAGAGTGTAGATCTCGGTGGTCGCC
>CALAVC010000027.1 GCA_937892095.1 uncultured Bacteroidales bacterium
GATTCAAGTGTGACTGGAGTTCAGACGTGTGCTCTTCCGATCTTAAGCAAAAAAATACGCTCTGGCGAAGAACGCAACCGACTCAAAAAAATCTTTCAACACATCAAGCCAAAAGATTTTGGAGTCATCATACGAACGGTTGCCGAAGGTAAAGACGAGCAAGAACTCGAACGCGAATTTAAAGCTCTCCTCAGTCGATGGGACGAATGCCTCCGACACGTGCGCGACAGCCGACCACCAGCTCTTGTCCTCGGCGAAATGGAACGCGCAGCAGCTATGTTGCGCGACATGCTTAGCCCCGATTTCAGCAACGTCTACGTCAACGACCGCGCAGTCTACGACGACATCCGACAATACGTCAGCAAAATAGCACCCGACAGACTCTCCATCGTCAAGCTCTACAATGGCAAAGTCCCTCTTTTCGACAACTTCAACATCGAAAAGCAAATCAAGCAGTCTTGTGGCAAGTCGGTCTCTTTCAAAAGTGGTGCATATCTCGTCATCGAGACCACAGAAGCCCTCAACGTCATCGATGTCAATAGCGGCAACAAGTCTAAAACAGCCTCCAATCAAGAGAACAATGCCCTCGAGACCAATCTCGCCGCTGCCGAAGAAATCGCACGACAGCTTCGCCTACGCGACATGGGAGGCATAGTCGTGGTTGACTTTATCGACATGCAAAGTGCAGAGAACCGAAACAAACTCTACGAGAAGATGAAAGAGGTCATGGCTCCCGACCGCACTAAGCACAACATCCTACCCCTCAGCAAATTCGGGCTCATGCAAATCACACGCCAGCGTGTCCGACCAGTCATGACAATCGACACTACCGAAAAATGCCCCACTTGTCTCGGCACTGGCAAAATACAGACTTCTGTCCAACTGCCCGAAATGATTGAAACAGCCATTAGCACCGAAGCCTCACACCACCACTCACACCTTACCGTTAGGTGTCACCCCTTCGTCTACGCTTATCTCAAAAATGGCTTCCCATCCACCATTCTTCGTTGGAAAATGCGCTATGGCTTCAGTCTACGTGTACAGCCTTCGGCTGCTCTCGGCATGGTCGACTACGAGATTTTGCACAACTAACCCCATTCCTATCCCCAACTCCCTTCCACGTCCCACAATCTCATCATGTCAAAACGCCTCATATCCACTCTCGGATATGAGGCGTTCCTTTTTTGTACACTTAGTTGGCTACTCCAAAACAGCATTCAACTCCTTTGCAAACTCATTTTCATCTTTTTTGTTATAAAACGGCACTCCAATTATTTCATACCTATCCGACCCAATTTTTATAACTTCTTTCTGATTCCTAATCTGTTTCAAAAATTCTTCTTTCCACTTATCCTTTCCCGTTTTTAGTTGTTCACCCTTTGGCTCTATAAATAGCTGTAGGACTCTTTCTTCGCCATGTTTCTGTTTACAAAACAAGACATAGTCGGGTTCAAACACTCGACCTATCTCATCATATATTTTCAGCGTCTGCTCGTTTCTCACCAGATATATGTACGCAAACTTATCTCGTATACTCTCAAAACGTGCCGCAAACATATTCACGAAAGCCACCTCTTCGCTCGTGCCATAATTAGCATTGTACACATACCAGTCCTTATCCATTAAAAACGTCTTCTGCCCTTCCACATCTCTTTTACCTAATTTCTTATTAATGTGCAGAGTCTTATCAGTAAACGTCTTGTACAAATAGTCATGCGTAAACGCACTACCCTCATACTCTGAGTCGTTTTGCAAGATCTCCGTCTCTATGCTTTTAAGCAGTTTCTTTAGCGCTTGCAAATAGTCCACATTTGTTATATTCTCACAATGCACCTTGTCGCCAACAAACGTTATCCCAAAACCTCCCAAATAATTATCTTCCGTCATAAATTCATCTGTCGATTTTATAGACGGACAATATTTCTGCAGTCGGTCAAAATCATAAAACGGATTAGTAGCAAGCGCAAATCGCACCACGTTGCTCGGCATGCCTCGTACAGTTACACGCCTACGTTCATTACGTTGCAAAACGACCACCTCGCCCAAATCGTCCCACACATTTTGTGTCATTCCACGTCCGCTCGACAGCTCAAACACAATGTCTTTTTTCCGTACTTTTAGGTCTTCAAGAGACTTAACCTTTTCATGATTTTTCAACACTTTTAGGTTATACACCACATGCCCTTTCTTATAAAAATCTGTCTGCTTAAACGATTCTTTTAGTGTCAAGTGGCAATCCACCATATCACTCTCGTCTTCATAAATACCCGTCTCCACAAGTGCCTTTCTCAGTTCCGAGATATATCTACTATCTTCCCTCGCGTGGTAATACAACTCCTCAAGCACGCGCAATTCATTGTCGACGTCAGAATCATATTTTCGCATAAATTTATTCTGACCCACCTTCACAGCAAAAGGAAAATATCTTGCTCCACGCCCTATTAGCTGAGCTTCTGCAATTGTTGTTCGTCCCACTTTTCCTCCCTTCTCCTCATTACGATCTTCGTACATACGCACAATGTCGAAAAGGTTTAGCACGTCCCAACCTTCATTAAGTTTATGCACAGCAAAAACAGCCCGAACAGGATTATCACCATCTTCAAGAGTGTTTAGCAATATCTGATTCTTTTCAGCTTCCTTGTCGTCGTTCGCACTAAGGCAGTTCTCTGGTCTAAAATGCTGTCGCAGCCTGTCGACAATCATCATGTCGCTTATCCCACGTCGCTCAAAATATGCCATTGCCTTACCAATAATTGGCACATTGCTCTCACGCCTAACCACGTCAATATCAATCTCGCACAAATCATCTATTAGCTTGTGAAAATTCTTTTTGTTCTGCTCACTCTCGCCAATCGTCCGCTTAGCCTTAAATAGTATGACGGGCTTTAAGTTTATGCCATTCTCCGTCGCAAGCTCTTGCCTATATAGGTTCAGTAGCAGTGCCTGAATAACCCTATACTTCTCTTCAAACAGAGTTCTGAGCAAGTTTATGTCTTTAGAATATCTATCTTTCCTAAACTCCGAAAGGACATATCTGAAAAGCACCTTGTCTGCATACTTCTCCGCCACCTGCTTTTCTTCATAGTCCATCGTTGCCGTAAATTCCAAGAGTATGTTCTCGTAGTTCTGCCCGTGTATCTGCTGCACGGTGTCTTCAAATGTCCCGAACAAGTCGCCCGACTTTGTTCCTGCATTCAAGTGGTGTGCCTCATCCGCAATCAAGACAAGTTTTTTATCCCGAAAGTCGTCCATCGACACAGCATTCTCTTTCGCGCTCGTCAAGTCTATGTGTAGCTGTTGGATGGTTGTAAACTTTATGTTCAGTGCCTTATCGTCAGTCTCTTCAAACGTTTCAACCTCCCTAATCCGCACTCGCTCTCCTCCCACGAAAATCTTCTCTGCAAACAAATATTTCTTCGCCTCGGTGTTCAAAAAGTTATCTTTCGTCTTCCTAATAATATTGTTCGAGTTCACGAAAAACAAAAAGTTCCTATACCCCTTCTCATATAGCCACAACATCGCACCCGCCATTACCAACGTCTTCCCACTGCCCGTCGCCATGTTAAACAATAGGTGATACGGCATACTCTGCTTATCTTCAAAATTGTTTTCCAAGAAATATATCATCCTGCAAAACGCTTCTCTCTGATATGGTCTAATCTCAAAATCTGCCTTCAAATTTTTCTCAATGCTCTCTGGCAGTTCGTTGCCTATCAAGCCCAATTTCGCCACAGCATCAAACGTCTCGTACAAAAATTTCGTCTTCATATATCGCCCTATTTTTTCTTGTAAAACGATTCCGTCGTCTTTCGCTCTTCATCTGTCGTCCCCAAACGCGTATCGCTCATGTCGCTCACATTCACATACATCTGATTCTTGTCAAGTATCTCAAGTAGCACACGCTTTTGCTCTTGCAACGCCAACTTGCAGAACTCCTCCCGACTCTCTTCCAACTTCTTCATGTCCACATTATACTTAAAGAACGCTTTCTCCTTCATCTCTTCCCATACCGCAGTCAGCGCTTCCGCATCCTCTGCCACCTCTATTTGCTCCACAAACACCTCATTAAACCTCTTAAGCTCCACATACACAAACCCGTTTCGCTCATATCGCCCATTCTGTGCGTCTTCCAGTGTCGGGTTCTGTGGCGCCCAGCCCACCGCTTTGCTCACGCCGCCCTGCTCGCCGTCTATAACTTTTTGCAAGCGTTCTATCGTAACATTCTGTATGTAATCCATCTGTTCAATACCTATGTACTGCCTATTCATTTTGTGTGCAACCGCAGCTGTCGTTCCGCTTCCAAGCTGAAAATCAAGAACAATGTCGCTCTCTTTCGACGCAATCTCTATCAAATAACCAATCAAGTTTTCTGGCTTTGGATATGCAAAGGCTTTGCTTCCCAATAGCGCAGTAATTTCTTTTGTCCCATTTTGCGACATGCCTATGCTTGGTGGAAACTGTGTGCTAACACTCGTAAGTCCAAAGTTTTTTTCCATGTCCGCCTCCTTCCAATAACGCAAAACAGGCTTCCGTATGTCTAAAAAACTATAATCCCCTGGAAATATTATTCTGTTGTCTTTGTAATAATCATCAAATGTGTCCGTTGTAATACACCATGTCCGTTGCTTGTCCGCAGGATACTCTGTCCCATTCTTCGGGTTTACAATCGTAAAATAACTATTCGGTCTTTCCTTAGCAGTGGTTAGTTTTGTCAAATCGTGGTATCGCCATGGTCGCCCCGGAAAATCTTCTGTCTCAAAATACTTCCGTTCCTTTAACACTCCACACAAGAAATGCTTGCTTTTAGCGTAACACAACACAAATTCGTGGTCTTGTGATATGCCGAACGGAACGTCCGACTTTGCTGTTCTTTTTCGCCACGGAAACGTAGCCACATAGTTTTCGCGCTTAAATATTTGGTCGCAAAGCACCTTTAAATACGCTTGTTCCTTATCGTCTATCGAGATAAACATTCCCCCATCTTCCTTCAGCAACTCCCTCGCCACCTCCAGCCTATTCTTCATAAACGTCAGCCACGTCGAGTGGTTAAAGTTGTCGTTATATCCAAAGCTGTCGCTCCCCGTATTATATGGAGGGTCAATATATATTAGCTTCACTCGCCCCGCAAACTCCCTCTTCAAGCTGTACAACGCCAACAAATTATTACCCTTTATAATCAAGTTGTCCGTTATCGTGTCTTCTGGCAGACCTCGTTTGCGGTTCATCTCTGCGTCGCGCCTAAAAAGTTCGTCCTTGTCGCCCGTCTCGCCATATTGCCTATAGCCCGTCAGCACCTTCGGGTCAAGCAGTTTTGTTATCTCGTCTTGCGCCAGTGTCTCATTAAAAAATATCTCATGTCGCTTCGCATCTTCCTTTGTCTGACCACCCTCCAAGACGCAATCTTTGTATGGCCACACCAGCTCCACCTCGTTCCGCCCACTCATCAGCCGCCCACCAATCGTCAGCCCAATCTTATTTCGGTACGCCGTATAGCTATCGTTCAGATAGTTCTTTTGCTCCACGAACGTCAAAAACTTTTCCAAAAGAAACACTCTTACGCCCCTAACTTCTTTGAAAAACACCGCTCTCAATTCCTCATTGTCCAATAGCACACCCAGCAATGTCTCGTCATAATTTCTTGCCCTGTCAGCCACAACCCACTTCTTCACCTCGCCCTTGTCGCTCACGAAGTCGTTTTCTTTCCCGAGGACACCCATCAGTATTTCATATAGTCTCATTTTCGCAAGAGTTTTGTGTTTCACTCTTCGCCCTCACCTCACCAAGCACACAAAGAAAAAAAGCGTAAGCCGTTTCCTTTTTGCTTATTTCTATTGAAGGCGTCTGGAATTTGCCCTTGGGTAAATAAGCACGAAACGGCTCACGCCCAATGGCGTGAACCCTTCCGCTCGCTTATTCTCACCCTTTTTAGTTTTCCAGACTTTTCAATAGGAGAATAAGAGCGTTAAGCTCAGTATGTTATTTTATCAGTTTCTAAACTTTCTGTTATTTTTCTGTGGGCAAAGATAATTATTTTTAACCATACCAGCCCATCCCACCCTCCTACCCCACAATTCTCACGCCACACGCAAGGCAACTCCGCGTCCCATCCTTTCTTTTTGCCTATCCAACAAATAAATGCTACCTTTGCCCCACGCAAACTATATTCCTACAGATGATTACAGTTACAGACCTCGCCATTCAATTCAACAAAAAACCACTCTTCGAAGACGTCAACCTTAAGTTTACACCCGGCAACTGCTATGGTGTCATTGGTGCCAATGGTGCTGGCAAGTCCACTTTCCTCAAAATACTCTCTGGCGAACTCGACTCCACCAAAGGACGCGTCGAAATGGCTCCCGGCGAACGTCTGTCTGTCCTCGTCCAAAACCACTTCGCTTTCGACGAATATTCTGTCCTCGACACCGTTCTTATCGGACACAAAAAGTTGTGGGACAACATGCAGAAGAAAAACGAACTCTATGCCAAACCCGACTTTAACGACGAAGACGGAATCCTCCTCGGCAAGCTCGAAGAAGAATTTGCCGAAATGGACGGATGGAATGCCGAAAGCGACGCCGCCAACCTCCTCAGCGGTCTCGGCATCAAAGAAGAACTTCATCACCAGTTGATGAAAGACCTCTCCGGTAAGCAAAAAGTCAAGGTACTCCTCGCACAAGCCCTCTTCGGCAACCCCGATAACCTCCTCCTCGACGAACCCACCAACGACCTCGACCTCGACACAGTCCTCTGGCTCGAAGAATACCTCGCCAACTTCCCCAATACCGTCATCGTCGTCTCTCACGACCGACACTTCCTCGACAACGTCTGCACCGACATCGTCGACATCGACTACAACAAAATCCGTATGTTCTCTGGCAACTACACCTTCTGGTACGAAAGTAGCCAGCTCGCCCTCCGCCAGCAAGCCGCTCAGAACAAGAAAGCCGAAGAAAAACGTAAAGAGTTAATGGAGTTCATCTCGCGCTTCTCTGCCAACGTCGCCAAAAGCAAGCAGACCACAAGCCGCAAGAAAATGCTCGAAAAACTCAACATAGAAGAAATAGCACCCTCCTCTCGTCGCTACCCAGGAATAATCTTCACCCCCGAACGTCCCGCTGGCGACAAAGTCCTCGAAGTTCGCGACCTCGCCTACACCCTCGACGACGGCACTCGCCTCTTCGCCGACATATCTTTCAACATCGAACGCAACGACAAAATAGCACTCCTCTCCCACGACGTTCGCGCCACGACAGCCCTCTTCAAGATAATGGCAGGCGAACTCCAACCCACATCTGGCACATGCTCTTGGGGCACCACCATCACCATGGCCTACCTACCCCTCGACAACACAGAGTTTTTCAACCAAAAACTCGACCTCACCAATTGGCTCGCACAGTTCTCGCCAAACACCGAAGACTTCTTCCTCCGACAATACCTCGGCAAAATGCTCTTCTCTGGCGACGACATCAAGAAGACCTGCAACGTACTCTCTGGTGGCGAAAAAATGCGTTGCATGATAGCCAAAATGATGCTCTCCAACCCCAACGTCGTCATGCTCGACCACCCCACCAACCACCTCGACATGGAGTCCATCCAAGCCTTCAACAACAACATGAAAACCTATCCGGGCAACATCCTCATGACATCACACGACCACGAGTTTATCCGCTCCGTCTGCAACCGCGTCATCGAGATAACACCCAACGGCACCATCGACAAATACATGGACTTCGAAGAATACATGCAAGACGAGCAAATAAAAGCCAAACGCGAATCCATGTACAACATCGGCAAATAAACAGCCAGCACAACAATGATACGCAAGTCATTCATCATCTTCACTCTCGCGCTCTTAGCACTATCCATGACCTCTTGTGGCACCACCATGCGCAAACGCAAATATCGCTTTGGATCTTGCTCCATCAGCCTCTCCCAAACACGTTTTTCGCAACCATTTAACATCACTTTCGTAAACAAGTTTGTCGAATAGCACTTTATACATTGTTAAATATGTTAAAAGTGTATCATCCGCACTAACTTAACAGAATAATTTGACTAAATTAGCAACACGAAAAACATAACAGACGATGAAGAAACTTCTTATCCTTGCTGTCTGCGCCGTCGTAAGCGGTCTCTGCATGACCTCCTGTGGCAACACACGCGAATGTCCCGCCTACGGACAAGTTCAAACAAATGTTGTCGAAATCAATATAGCATAATACACACAAAGGGCATATCGTATATGCTCTTTTGTTTTGCATATCATCATCAATACAGAAACAAACAACAATTAGTTTTCAAATAAAAAACACAAAAATGATCAAAGTTGGTATCAATGGCTTCGGCCGTATTGGTCGCATGGTTTTCCGTGCAGCTGTCGAGAACTTCGCTAAGGACATTGAAGTCGTAGGCATCAATGACCTCCTCGAAGCAGACTACCTCGCTTACATGCTCAAGTACGACTCCGTTCACGGTCACTTCAACCATGAAATCAAGGTCGAAGGCAACTACCTCGTTGTCGATGGCAAAAAAATCCAAGTCTTCGCTGAAAAAGACCCCGCTAACATCACTTGGGGTGCTCTCGGTGTCGATGTAGTCATCGAATCTACTGGCTTCTTCCTCACAGCCGAACTCGCAGAAGCTCACATCAAGGCTGGCGCAAAGAAAGTCATCATGTCTGCTCCCGCAAAAGACAAGACACCTATGTTCGTCTATGGTGTTAACCACAACACCTACAAGGGTGAGACCATCATCTCCAACGCTTCTTGCACCACCAACTGCCTCGCTCCTATCTCCAAAGTCCTTAACGACACATTCGGCATCAAGCGTGGTCTTATGACAACCGTTCACGCTGCAACCGCTACTCAGAAGACCGTCGACGGTCCTTCTAAGAAAGACTGGCGCGGTGGTCGTGGCATCCTCGAGAACATCATTCCTTCCAGCACTGGCGCTGCTAAGGCTGTAGGTGTTGTCCTCCCTGAGCTCAACGGCAAACTCACTGGTATCTCTCTCCGCGTCCCCACCTCCGACGTATCCATCGTCGACCTCACCGTCGAGCTTGCTAAGCCCGCCGACAAGGACGCTATCAACGCTGCTATGAAGAAGGCTGCCGAAGGCGAACTCAAAGGCGTACTCGGCTACACCGACGAAGCTGTCGTTTCTACCGACTTCCGCAACGACTCTCGCACCTCCATCTTCGATGCCGACAAGACTCTCGTCCTCGACCCAACCTTCGTCAAGGTTCTCTCTTGGTACGACAACGAATGGGGTTACTCCAACAAGTGCCTCGAAATGGCTCGTGTTATCGCAAAGTAAATCAACCGATTTATATAGCACAAAAAAGAGGTGTACTCACGTTCGAGTACACCTCTTTACATTTCATACCATCCTCTGACAAAAAATACCTAACTTGCGCCAAATTAGCATATCCTAACATTGTCTTATGAAACGCACGCTGCTGACCCTATTCACACTTATAACCACACTAACACTACATGCCGAAGTCCACATGCCAACATTCTTTTCAGACGGCATGGTACTCCAACAAAAAAACAATGCACCTCTTTGGGGTACAGCCAAGCCAAATGCCACTCTCCGAATAAAAACATCTTGGGACAATAAGAGCCACTCAACTCATGTCTCGTCCGATGGCTCTTGGCGCACCACAGTCATGACCCCACCAGCAGGCGGTCCCTACGACATAACCATAGACGATGGCAAAAGCCTTACACTACGCAATGTCCTCATTGGTGAAGTTTGGCTCTGCTCGGGTCAGAGCAATATGGAAATGCCCATGGAAGGCTTCAAAGGACAACCTGTCGACGGAGCCATGGTCGACCTTATGAACTCATCCGACCCAAACCTACACGTCTTCACCGTCAAGCGTGCCAGTGCCTTTACTCCACAATCAGACGTCGTAGGCACGTGGCAAGCAGCCAACCCCAAATCCATTCGCTCGTTTAGTGCCGCAGCCTACTATTTCGGCAAGCAACTTCGCGAGTCGCTCAACGTCCCCATTGGTCTAATTCTCACTTCGTGGGGTGGCTCCTCATGCGAAGCGTGGATGAATCGCTCGTGGCTCAAAGAATTTCCGCAAGTCCAACCCGAAAACAATAGCGACCCACGAAACCTATATATCGTCCCCACCACAGCCTCCGACATCAAGAGCAAGAACCGAACACCAACCGTCCTCTACAACGCCATGCTACACCCTCTCATCGGCTACTCCATTCGTGGTGTCATTTGGTATCAGGGCGAAGATAACGTACCCCGCTACCAAAGCTACTCTGCCATGCTTAGCCGAATGATAAAAGGTTGGCGCGACGATTGGCAACAGCCCGAACTACCTTTCTACTTCTGTCAGATAGCCCCCTACGACTACAGCCTAATAGGTTGGAAAGTCAACAGCGCACTCCTTCGCGAACAGCAGCAAGTCGTCGAAAAAACAGTCTCCCATACTGGCATGGCAGTACTTATGGACGCTGGCTTGCGCTATGGCATTCACCCTCGCAAAAAGCGTGAGGCAGGTGAGCGACTCGCTATGCTTGCCCTCTCCGACACCTATGGATTTGACGGACTTAGCAAAAACGCTCGCTACGAAAGTGTTGAGTTTCATTCCGACACCGCTGTCGTACGTTTCGACCGCTCGCGAATGTGGATATATTTCGACACCGACCAACCAAGTCGCAATTTCGAGGTTGCAGGTTCCGACCGCATCTTCCACCCTGCCAAAGCATGGATAAGCACCAACCGTCTCTACCTCGTCTCGCCCGAAGTCAACAGACCTGTTGCCGTTCGCTACGCTTTCCACAACTGGGCTGTGGCCGACCTCTTCTGCGATGGACTCCCCATTAGCTCTTTCCGCACCGACACGTGGGACGACAACGTCGACATCAGTTCTGGTGTCGAATACGACAAATAAATGTTCTCCACACGACAAAAAATTTAATCTACTTTTGTCAGCTCTTCAAGTTCTTCTTGCAGTGCTGTCCATTGTTCCATTAGCTCACCAAGCTTCATGTCTGCACTTGCATGACGCTCCGAAAGTTCTGTAGCTCGCTTATTGTCTGAGCATTCGTTCATCTGCTTTTCAATGTCTGCTATCAGGGCTTCAGTCTCCGCAATCATGCTCTCCTTCTCTTTTATGCTCTTACTTAGCTTGTTCACCTTGCGGTCATAATCTTTCTTCTGCTCGTAGCTCATCTGAGGGGCACTCGCCGTTTTCTTCTGCTCAGTCTTCCGCTCCACACTTGCCGAAGTCGTCGATTTTCGCCCAGCCTCAAGTTCTCGGAGCGATTCCATTTTCCTCTCGCGCAAGAAGTCGTATATGCCACCCAAATGTAGCTTCATCTTGCCACCCCTAAACTCATACATTTTGTTGACAAGCCCATCGAGGAACTCGCGGTCGTGCGACACAACAACTGCCGTACCGTCAAAGTCTTTTATGGCCTGCTTCAAAATTTCCTTGCTTCGTATGTCGAGGTGGTTGGTCGGTTCGTCAAGAATAAGGAAGTTGACAGGCTCAAGCAACAGTCTAATCATTGCAAGCCTTGTGCGCTCACCGCCCGACAACACACCAACCTTCTTGTCTATGTCTTCGCCCGAAAACATAAATGCGCCCAAAATGTCGCGAATCTTTGTGCGGATGTCGCCCACCGCCACTCGGTCTATCGTGTCAAAGACAGTGTCCTCAGGGTTAAGCAAGTCAGCCTGATTTTGTGCAAAATAGCCAATCTTGACTGCATGCCCCAGCACAATCTCACCCGAGTGCTCAAGCTCTCGCATAATCATGCGAGCCATTGTCGTTTTGCCTTCGCCATTCCTACCCACAAAAGCCACCTTTTCACCTCTTTCTATCTCAAAATCAACGTCTTGCAGCACAACGTGGTCGCCAAAAGCCTTACTTACTTTCTTGCCCCTAACGGTTATGACACCCGAGTGCGGAGCTGGCGGAAACTTTATGTTTAGCGCACTCTTGTCGAAGTCGTCTATCTGTATGCGTTCAATCTTTTCGAGTTGTTTTATGCGGCTCTGCACCTGCACCGACTTCGTTGCCTTATACCTAAATCGCTCGATGAACTTCTCCGTATCTTCAATCATCTTCTGCTGATTCTTATACGCATTCATCTGCTGTTCGAATCGCTCTTGGCGAAGCACCAAATATTTAGAGTAGTTAGCCTTATAATCATATATCTTGCCCAACACAATCTCTATCGTACGAGTCGTAACGTTGTCCAAGAATGCACGGTCGTGCGATATGACCACCACTGCACCAGAATATTCTTTCAAGAAGTCTTCCAACCACTGTATCGACTCTATGTCCAAATGGTTCGTTGGCTCATCAAGCAATATTATGTCGGGGTGCGATAGCAATATCTTAGCCAACTCGATGCGCATACGCCATCCTCCAGAAAATTCGCGCGTTGGTCTCGTAAAGTCTTTGCGCTCAAAACCCAAGCCTTTCAGCGTTGTCTCGATTTCGCCCATGTAGTTGTCGGCTCCGACCATTGCCAATCGCTCCGTTTTGTCGCTCAGCTCGGTCAAGAACTTCATGTAGCTATCTGTCTCATAGTCCGTCCGCTCAGCAAGCTCTGCATTAAGCTTGTCCACCTCAGCTTGCAGTTGCTTAATTTCCTCAAACGCCGTCTCGGTCTCTTCTATGACTGTCTTACTGTCGCCATACGTCATGTGTTGTGGCAAGTAGCCTATCCTATACCCTTTCGGAATTGTTACGCTACCTTCTGTCGGTGCTTGTAGCCCGCATATCACTTTCAGCATCGTACTTTTGCCCGCACCATTCTTTCCCGTAAGACCTATGCGATCCTTGTCGCCTACGTTAAACTGCAAAGAATCGAATAGTTTGAAGCCTCCGAAGGCCACCGAGAGGTTGTTTATCGCTATCACTTTTTTACTCTGTTGTTCTTTTGCTAATTTTTGTGTTTCTTAATCTAAGTTGCTCACGCTCGTCGAGCCATCGGTGCCAAACGTTATCACTTTAAGCCCCACGTTGACCGAGCCACCCCAGTTGCTGAGCGTCTTAAACTTAAAGTTTGTCTGCGTTGAGTGTGGTGCTTGTGTGTTTATACTCCTAAAAAAGTTTGGACCTTTGCTTATCCGCATACTGACAAACTTCATTGCCACGTCGTAGCCCCAAAGCCCAAACTCCGAAAAGCCCGACAGGCTTTTAAGTTGCTGAAAATAGGGCATAAATGCCACAGGCTCACTACTATATGCCCGTCTGTATTTCTCGAGCGTATGACGCACTTTGGCCGAGGTGTAGTCTATGCCAAACGTGCTATATATGTGAGTGTTAAGCTTATGAAACACCTCAGGCTCTATGGCATGAAACGATAGCCACGGACTGCCCGCATATAACCTTACGTCTACATCTGGTCTGCTCTCAATTGCGCTACTCATCGATGTCAGCACACTGCTTACTCGTGCTTCGTTGTTTGTGGGCAATATTATAGCCACAGACATCTTGGTCTCAGGCATTACTTTGGGCTTCTGACTTCCGCCTATCAGCGCCATGAAGTCCGACGACTTCTGCGGATTATAGTCGTGTTCCGTCAGCGTCTTGCCCATCTTCAGGCATTCTGCTTTTATGCGTTCTGTTCGCTTCTTGTCTACCGCACTTTTCCCTCGTGGCGAAATCAAGATTATCTTGTCGGCCGCAGCAGCCTCTCGTGCAATTCGTTCGTCTATGACTCTGCTATTTATGCTGTCCATATAGCTTGCCTGAAAAGCATACGGAATACCCAATATCGTACTGTCGGCTTGCGCAAAAGGCAACACTACTGGTATGCGATTAATTTCTGCATATCGCAGTATGTCTGGCATCTCTTGCTGATGTGCCGGACCTATTATTAGGTCAGGCTTTTCAGTTTCTGCCGTAAGTTGATTCACTGCATCGAGTCGGTTATTAGTGTCGAACACTTTGAGCTCTATGTTTGCACCTGCTTCCGACAGGCTGTCGAGTGCCAGTCGGACTCCCTCATAAAACTCTATATACCTTCGTGTTTTAAATTCGTATGGCTTGACGCGCGTATTCACACCCGAATGTCGCAAGTTGCTAACCTCGTTCCACGCGTCAAAAGGCAACATCAAGAACACGCGAATCTTTGGTCTGCCCATTGCCACGTAGTCATAGTCTTCTCGCGTGTTTGGTCTGTATACTTCGTTGCCAATATATGCCGTATCGGCCGTCGCTGGCCCTACCGACTCCACTTCAACTTTCTGTGGAATGCGCAACGTCATACCTTTTTTTAGTCCCAACGCCTGCAAGCCTCCATTTGCTTCCGACAACTCATCAACACCTATGCCATACATCTGTGCTATGCTAAATAGGGTCTCTTTTCTGCCCACCTCATGTTCTTTATAGACAATCTTTGTAGCCTTCACATGCTTTGGCACGGCAACAACTTGCCCCACCTGCAACGCTCCCCAATCTATCCCTGGGTTCGAAGCTCGAATCTTTTCTTGCAAAATGTCGTAGCGCACCGAGAGCGAATATAACGTTTCGCCCTGCGCTATTCTATGATATACAAAAGAGTCGTCTTCTTCTGGTATTCGCGAAGTCGGTATGCGAATCGTCGTGCCTATGGGCAGTGCCGACGCGTCCAACATCAAGTTTGCATCCAATATTTGCTGAGGCTTCACGCCATACTTCACTCCTATCGAATAGAGCGTCTCACCCGCACCAATGGTATGCATGGCATACAATTCAAGAGCCGTTTGCGCTCTAACCTTCACCACCTCTCCCTCGCGCAGACCAGCTGTGCTACTTGGGTTTAGTGCCAAGAACTGTGGTATGGTCATGCCATGCGCCTTAGCAACAGAATACATCGTATCGCCCTTTTTCACCGTATAGCCAACCGTGGCTTCCGATGTCTGTGATTGCTCTGCGTTTTTAATCGTTTCGCTTCCATACACTTTTACTTCTTGTCCCTCGCGCACACCACTATTAGCTTGTGGGTTGAGTTGCAAAAATTCGGTGAGCGACATATCATGCTTTCGCGCCACAGAATATGCCGTCTCGCCTTGTTGCACTTTGTATGTTTTTGTTGGTCGAGTCTCGCTCTGTGCCTCACGCAGTGCCTCGCTCGCTTTTATCGGGACGCGAATAACCATTCCCTCTTTCAGTCCCGTCGTTTTCAACGTCGGATTAGCTGCAATAATTTCCTCTTGCTCCGCTCCATACGTCTGCCCTATCCTATATAGTCCCTCACCTTTCTCGACCGTGTGTAGCCGATACGCTTTCCCACCTTCAGTAACTATTTGTTGTGCCGAGCTTCCAACACATACGCATATTGCTATTGCCGACACTAGTAATATCTTCAATGACATATAGTTTATTCTATAATTTCTTTTTTGTCAATATCTGACAAAGTTACGAAACTTAACTCTATTTATTATATAAATCTGATTATTAAGCAGATAGCAAAAAGTTTTCAATATTTTTAACACAAAATGTCTTATTCTTATATTTGTAAATATATACCAACTATACATCATGATTAAAAACCTACTACTCACCATCGCTGTCATCTTGTGTGGCACGCTTTGCTCGGCTCAGTCCGATGCCGATGCCGTCCGACGACTAATCGACGATGTCAACACTGCTTGGCAAAAAAACAACCCTGCCGAAGTCCGCTCTTTCTGGGACAATGCTGCCTACCATTGTGGCAACATGGAAGCCTACAAAATAATTGGCAAACAAGATTTCCTCGACTATTCGCTCAGTTGGGCCGAACACAACAATTGGCAAGGTGCAACTGGTCGCGACCGTAACAAGTGGAAAATGACCTATGGCGAAAAGCCCGACTACGTTCTCTTTGGCGACTGGCAAATTTGCTTTCAAGTCTATGCCGACCTCTATAAGTTAAACCCCGACAAAAAAAGAATAGCCAGAGCACGCGAGGTCATGGAATACGAAATGCAGACCTCACGCCACGACTATTGGTGGTGGGCCGATGGGCTCTTTATGGTCATGCCCGTCATGACACGAATGTATGGACTTACAGACAATCAACTCTACTTAGACAAGCTCGCCCAATATTACGACTATGCCGACAGCCTCATGCGCGACCCCGAGACAGGACTTTTCTTCCGCGACGCCAAATATGTCTATCCTGCTCATAAGACAGACAAAGGACTCAAAGACTTTTGGGCTCGTGGCAATGGCTGGGTTCTGGCTGCCTATGCTCGCATCTTGCCCGACCTCCCCAACGACTACAAACACAAAGATGTCTTCCGAAACCACTTCATAGCCCTTGCTGAAGCAGTCAAAAACTGCCAACAAAAAGAGGGTTATTGGACTCGCAGCTTGCTCGACCCAGCCCAAGCTCCCGGCCCCGAAACGAGCGGAACAGCTTTCTTTACCTATGGTATTCTTTGGGGCATAAACAACGATTTGTTGCCCGAAGCCGACTACAAACCAGTTGTCGACCGAGCATGGAAATATCTGACCAAAGTCGCACTGCAAAAAGATAAAAGCATTGGCTACGTCCAGCCCATTGGCGAACGCGCCATTCCCGGTCAGACTGTCGACGCACACTCAACAGCCAACTTTGGCACAGGAGCATTTCTCCTTGCAGCATGCGAATATGTCCGCTACCTACAAGCACACGCAGTCTCATCAAATGCCAAGAATGCCATACTCACCGACCGTGCCTATTGGGTAAGCTATGCCGACCGACTCGCTCGCCCAGTCCTGACAGCTATGGCCGAAGGTCGCCTAAGCTCAGAAATGGAAGTCGAAGTCTCGCCCACATGGGACGGACGTGACAAACGCGTAACCTATATGGAGGCTTTCGGTCGACTAATGGCCGGCATTGCCCCTTGGCTCGCTCTGCCCGACGACAACACAGCCGAAAGCAAGCAACGTGCCGAACTACGTAGCCTCGCCCTAAAAGCCTATGCGCAAGCCGTCGACCCTGATAGCCCCGACTATCTCTTGTGGCGCAAAGAAGGGCAACCTCTCGTCGATGCAGCCTACGTCGCACAGAGTTTTCTCCGAGCATGGGATGCGCTGTGGGTCCCCCTCTCCGACGAGACAAAAAGTCGCTACGTCAAAGAGTTTACGCAGCTACGTCGTGTCGACCCACCCTACACCAATTGGCTACTATTCTCTGCCACCATCGAGACACTGCTCTACAAAGCTGGAGCCGATTACGACCTCTACCGCATAAACTCTGCCATTCGAAAGACCGAAGAATGGTACACAGGCGATGGTTGGTATGCCGACGGCACTAATTTTGCTTTCGACTACTACTCCTCCTACGTCTTCCACCCCATGTATCTCGACGTCCTTACCAACCTCAACACTCGAAAAACGCATAGCCGTCTCGATTACGAAAAATACTACAAGCGAGCCCTCCTCCGAGCTCAAAAATTTGCCATAGTCCTCGAAAGATTCATCTCTCCCGAAGGAACATTCCCAGTTGTTGGTCGCTCCATTCCATATCGCCTTGCCACAATGCAAACACTCGCACTCATGGCACAAAAAGAAACGCTACCCCCAACACTCTCCTATGGGCAAGTACGTAACGCACTAACAAGCGTTATGCACCGAATGTTCGACGGACGCGAAAACTTCAATACCAAAGGTTTCCTTACCATAGGCTTCTGCGGTCGTCAGCCAAACATTGCCGACCACTACACCAACAACGGCAGCCTCTACATGACAAGTCTCATACTCTTGCCACTTGGACTGCCAGCCTCGCACGACTTCTGGACCGCAGCACCTCAGCCCACTACACAACAAAAAGCATGGAGTGGACAAGACTTCCCCAAAGACCACTGCTGGCGCGACAATATTACCACACACGACCTCTACTAAAAAAAGTATATGAGTCATAAGACACTCATTCTTATGCGTCATGGGCATGCCACAGATGCCACGTACGACAAACGTCGTCCGCTATCAACTCGTGGCATAATGCAAGCCACCCTCAGTGCACAACGCATTGCCACGCTAAGCCTGACCGACCCACACATCCTCGCCTCCGATGCCATACGCGCCCAACAGACAGCCGACATCCTATGCAGACAACTTGCTTCAGCGCATGGCGTAGAGACTGTGCAAAGTCTGTTTACAGGGCTTACGACCAACGACCTACTAACACACCTTTCACCCGACGACGACTGCATAATCGTCGTCGGGCATAACCCCGACATAAGCATAATTGCCGACATGCTCTCGGCCCAAAGCGTTGGACCCTCTTTCCCTCCTGCAGGCTTCGTGGCTCTGACTTTCAACGTCCACAATTGGCAAAGCATAATTCCACACAGCGGAAACATAATACTACATAATTTAGGCTAAAAGAAGCACAGCCTTACAAATTGACAACAAATAAGACCAAATTGCCAACAAAGTGTGCTACAAAACATACCAAATTTGCAAAGCAATAAACACACAGGCAATTTAACGTAAATGAAAAAACTACTTTTGTTGTCAGTAATCTCTTGTACTCAGTTGACAACAGCCCTCGCTGGCGGACTCACCACCAACACCAACTATCACATTGCTTTCGACCGCATGATGGCTCGTGGCGCCACCTTTGAAATCGATGGTGCTTTTAGCAATCCTGCAGGTCTTGTTTGGGGACACGAAGGGCTTCAACTTTCTTTCAACTGGCAAAGCCCACGCCAAGATCGCAACGTCGAAGCCACATACCCACTCTTCGAGGGTGGCTCAAAAAAGTTCGATGGCAAAGCCACTGCTCCATTTGTGCCAGGTCTTTTTGTTGCATATCGCAAAGATAAGTTGGCACTCTCGTTCATGCTCGGCATTGTAGGCAGTGGCGGTTTTGTCAAGTACGACGACGGACTCCCAATGTTCGAAGCCCCACTTACCACCATGCTCAACGCCCAACTATTGCAAGCTCAACCTATGCTTGTTGCTGCAGGCTACAACATGGCTAATGCCTCAACGCTCTACGACTTCGACAGCCAGATGAAAGGCAAGCAATATGTATATGGCGGGCAAGTGTCGGTCGCTTATAAGATTGGAGAATACTTCTCGGCTGCATTTGCTTTCCGCGCCAACTACTACGATGGCTACTATCGTGGACACGTCAACGCAACGCTCAAACAACCGTCGTCCGAACTCGTCAATATGAAACTCGACTGCGACCAAACAGGTTGGGGCTTTACGCCACAAATCAGTCTCGACTTCCACAAAGACAAGTTCACACTCACTGCTCGCTACGAGTTCCGCACAAAAATTGAGACCGAGAATAAAACCAATGAACTCTCCATCGGTCCCGACGCTGTACGCGTAGCCCTTGCTCAGTCTCCGTCTATGCAATCTATGCTTGGAGTCTATGCCGATGGCGCCAAGACTCGGAACGACCTCCCTGCTCTTTTCAGCACTGCCGTAGGCTACGAATTCTTGCCCAATCTACGCGCCATGCTCGAATATCATCTTTTCGACGATAAACATGCCGAAATGCCCGGTGGACGTCAAGAATACCTCACACGTGGCACACAAGAAGTCCTTGCAGGCATAGAGTGGGACATCAATAAAATGTTTACAGTCAGTGCTGGTGGTCAGCGAACCGACTACGGACTTTCAGATGACTTCCAAACCAACACCTCGTTTGCATGCGACAGCTATTCTGTTGGCTTCGGTGGCGCAGTCAACGTCAACGAACATTTGCGCTTCAACCTTAGCTACTTCTGGACCATGTACGACGACTATTCCAAAACTGTCGACAACTACCAAGGCACTGGACTATCGTATTCCGAAACGTATAGTCGCACGAATCGAGTCTTTGGGCTTGGTATCGACTACAAATTCTAATCTGCAGTTTAGCATTTTTAGTATTCCATAAGTTAGTTTATTTGTTGAGTCCTGTTCCGCCACAAGCGGAGCAGGACTTTTCTCTGTATTACGCATATCGGTCAAAAGTAATATCTTTGTTAGTAAAGACAACTTGTATTTCCGATGACCAACAACATATACCGAAAATTTGCCTCGCTCTACGCCACCAATCTGTGGGGCGTCATGAACGACAATCTGCTCAAATTGCTCGTGTGCTACGTGGCTGTTTCGTGGGTCGAACCACAATATAAATCTCTGCTTGTCAACGCAGCCATGGGCATTCTTGTCTTCCCATATCTTTTCCTATCGCCCATAGCAGGCAAACTGCCTGGCACATATAGCAAAGTCGGTGTCTTACGCGTCTGCAAAGCTGCAGAGCTACCAATAATGTGTGTCGCTATCGTTGGTTTTGTCTTTCAGAACGTCTGGCTTGCACTCCTTGCCATCTTGCTCATGGGAATGCAAAGTGCACTATATTCCCCCAGCAAATATGGACTAATAAAAGACCTCGGAGGCGTTCAAAACATATCCAAAGGCATGGGAGGCATGGAAGCCATTGCCTTCTTTGGCATGCTTAGTGGTTCGGTTCTTGCTTCTTACCTTGCCAGCGAAGCATCGCCAGTCGTGTGGTACATCTGCCTTTCCGTTCTTGCCACGCTCGGCTTCCTCTGCTCACTGTCGGTTCGAAGTCGCAAAAGCAGCGAACCCGTCGAAGGCTCAACAGGCATATTTACTTTTATTCGCGACACATCGCGCCTAATAAGCAAATATCGTGGTCTTCACAATGTCATTCATTTTCTGTCTCTATTCTGGTGGCTCTCAGCCTCTCTGCAAGCTATGATGGTCCTGCACTGCGACGAAGTTCTCGGACTATCCTCTTGGCAGACGGGCATACTCCTTTCGCTCATGGCCATAGGCATATCTGTTGGTTGTGTTGTCGGCGGACGCATAGATAGTCGCATAAACAAGATAGGTATTTCGCCACTACTTGGTTTATTTCTCTCAGGACTACTTTTTGCAACATTCGCATTCAGCCAACATCTCTATGTCTTTTCCGTACTCACATTTCTTGTGGCACTCTGTGGTGGCATGATGAAGATTCCACTCGATGCTGAAATACAAAAACGAGTCAGCGCAAGCGAACTCAGTGTCGTACTTGCCTACTTCAACGAAATATCTTTTATCTACATTTTTCTCGCCTCAGCCACCAACGTGGCCATACTCTACTTCTTCCCCACACGAGTTGTTTTTCTTGTTGTTGGCATAGTCTTTTTCTTAGCTTCGCTTGTCTTCATTTTTTCGTATCGCAAAGCAGTATGTCAGGTCGGGCTTTTCTTTATGCGCACACACTACGACATTACCGAACACAATAGATCTGTCATCGAAAACGCCACTGGCAATATGCTCATACTTCCTGCTCATCGTGCACTTATCGACCCGCTAATGCTCTTTGGTCTTCTTCACGACACAGAGGCACGTCCGCTTAGCGACGAAGGCTATTTTAAGATTCCCATCATCGGACGCGTCCTGCGCATCTTTGGAGCAATCGAGGTCCCCGACTTACGCAAAAGTCGGCGTGGAGTCGAGAAAGTTATGGGGTTGCAAGGCATCATTAGCAACGCACTTGCGTCGGGTGCAGACATACTTTTCTATCCATCTGGACACATCACCACAGATGGTTCAGAAAACATCGGAACGCGCCAACTTGCCTACGAAGTATGCCTTAGCCTACCAGAGTCAACACGTGTCATTAGCATACGTATAGATGGGCTTTGGGGAAGTCGTTGGAGCCGTTATGGACTTCGTAGCACACCGTCGATAGTAAAATTGCTATTGCGTAGCGCATTGCTCATATTCTCTTGCGCAATATACTTTATTCCGCGTCGGAAAGTCTCCATTAGCTATGAGGACATTACAGACCAGGCTCGCCAGTGGGCTACGACACTTACAAGGCGAGATTTTAATCATAAACTCGAAGAACACTATTCGCAAAATTGGCAAGGTGGGATTGAGGCAGTGTCTTAAATCCCACTTTAGCCCTATGGGGCTGATAAGGATACAAAAAAAACTTCGGCAACTTCCCATTTCCATTCAGGAATGTTCTGTTGCCGAAGCCCCCTTCCTCGTGACCCGCCAGGGGGTCGAACCCTGGACCCACTGATTAAGAGTCAGTTGCTCTACCAACTGAGCTAGCGAGTCTCATGCTTTAAGCAGCTCCCATGCGGCTCTTGTTTGACACTGCAAAATTATGCAATGTTTATTTAATACCAAATAAATTTACGTTTTTTTGTTCCATAGAACTGCAAAAAATACTTCCTCGCCAGATGCAACATCTTGAGTGTGTTGACCACGCACCCCACAACGAGAAAAATATTTATCTGCGCACAGGATTATTAGCGGACAATGGGCTGAACGACTGTTGGAGAGAAGCCATGCCCACATGGGTATTCGATAGCAACGAGAGATAGGGCTGTGGCTGCAACAGACATGCCAGCCGCAGAACGATTTTGAGTGCGAACAACGTCGTCGAACTGGGCGAGCGACATCTTACCTTTGCCGACCTCGAAGAGAGTGCCGACAACGGCACGTACCATGTTGCGCAAGAATCGGTCTGCCTTTATTTCGAAAGTCATGCGACCGTCTGACTGACGAAACCAATGAGCTCGAGATACGTGGCAGATATTGGTTTTGACCTGCGTGCCAGTCTTGCTAAACGACGAAAAGTCGGAGACGGAAAGCAGGTGTGAGGCGGCTTCGTTCATAAGGTCGTAGTCGAGGTGAAAGAACGGACGAAAAGTGAAGCCACGAGATAGAGGATCTTTGATGTCGGTTAGGCGATAGTGGTAGGTGCGACTAAGGGCCGAAAATCGGCTATGTAATTTTTCGTCGACTTGCTGAATGGAGAAGACGCTCACGTCAGGTGGGAGAATGGAATTGAGCTTAAAGACGGCGGAACGTGTGTCGTCAATGGGCGAGGGCGTGTCGAAGTGAGCTACGAAGTAGTCGGCATGAACACCAGTATCGGTGCGCCCGGCCCCCATTATGTGGGTGTCGGGCGTACGGATTAGTTTGCATATAGCGTCTGTTAGGACTTCTTGGACGGTTATGGCGTTTGGCTGAATTTGCCAACCGTGATAGGCAGAGCCGTCGTAGGCAAGTTCGACAAAGTAGCGCATTAAATTAAGCGTTGAGTTGGTCGACGAGTTGCTTGCCGAGTTCGCGTAGCTTATATTTCTGGACTTTGCCACTGCCCGTTTTGGGATATTCTGCGACAAAGAATACGTGCTTCGGTACTTTGAACTTGGCGAGTTGTCGACTGCAATATTTGCGGACATCGTCGCCAGTGAGGGCTGCACCTTGCTTTAGGATGATAAAAGCTACAACGATTTCGCCATAGTGCTCGTCGGGTACACCGACTACCTCGACCATGCTGACCTCGGGCATGCGATAGATGTAGTTTTCTATTTCGCGAGGGTAGATGTTTTCACCACCGCGAATAATCATGTCTTTTATGCGACCTGTTATGTGGTAGAAGCCTTCGGAGTCGCGACAAGCGAGGTCGCCAGAGTGTAGCCAGCCATCGGCATCGATGACTTGTTCGGTGGCTTCGGGATTCTTGTAGTAGCCACGCATGACGTTGTAGCCACGGCAACATATTTCGCCTTGCTCATCGACACCACATTCTGCACCCGTTTCGGGATTGAAGATTTTCACTTCGACACAAGGGTATTCGGTGCCGACAGTCGTGGCACGCTGGAGAGCTGTGTGCTCTACGCGAGAGGCTGTCATGCCGGGCGAAGACTCGGTAAGACCATAGACGGAAATGATGTCTTTCATGAACATTTTTTCCATTACTTGATTCATGGTCTCGATGGGGCAGACGGAGCCTGCCATTATGCCCGTGCGGAGCGAAGAGAGGTCGTAGCGTGAGAAATTGGGGTGGTGCAACTCAGCAGAGAACATGGTGGGTACGCCATAGAGGGCTGTGCAGCGTTCACGCTCGATGGAATAGAGTACTGTGGGGACGTCGAAGTCTTCGCAGATGACCATGGAAGAGCCATGAGTGAGAGTGGCACAAAGAGCGAGTACGATGCCAAAACAGTGGAAGAAAGGTACGCACACGAGCAAACGTTCGTCGGACGAGAAGTGCATACACTCACCTGTGGCAAAGCCATTGTTGATGATATTGTGGTGAGTAAGCATGACGCCTTTGGGGAAGCCTGTGGTGCCACTTGTATATTGCATATTGACAACGTCGTGCGTATTGACGTTGCGACGTTGGTTGTCGTAGTCTTTCTGACTGGTGAGGCGTCCGCGTCCTAATACTTCGACGGTGTTGTACATGCCACGTTTGTGGTCGGGACTGAGGAGTACGACGTTGCGCAACTCGGGTAGTCGTTCGCTACGGAGCTGACCACGTGGGGTGTCTTTGATTTCGGGGACGAGCTCGTAAATCATGTCGATATAGGAACTGTCGCGATAGTTGCCAATCATACAGAGCGTATGAATGTCGGCATTGGAGAGTAGGTATTCGAGTTCTCCTATGCGATAGTTAGTATTGACGGTTACGAGCCAAGCACCAATCTTGGCACAAGCGAAGAAGACGGTCAGCCAGTCGGGAATGTTGTTTGCCCAGATGCCTACTTTGGTGTCTTTCGTGACACCGATGGCCATTAGTCCGCGGGCAAACTCATCGACGCGGCCGTTGAACTGTGAGTAGGACCAACGAAGACAGATCGGAAGAGC
>CALAVC010000028.1 GCA_937892095.1 uncultured Bacteroidales bacterium
ACGAACTCGATGCTGTCGTCGGTCATGCTGGCGATTCTCGCAAGGGATTCCACCCGCATGCCCTCCCGGCGAAGTTCGTCTCCGCCGCCCTGGAAGGCCTTCTCAATGGCAATACCGGCGCCGGCCACCGTGCCGCCGGCCTGATCCACCAGTGCTCTGAGTCCCTTGAGCGCCGCGCCTGTCGCGAGGAAGTCGTCAACGATCAGAACCTTATCCTCCGGTCCGAGATACTGCTTTGAGACCACGACGGTATTGGTGTTGCCGTGCGTAAAGGACTCGATCTCCACCGACCAGACATCGTCGGAGATGTTTTTCGACTTGCTCTTCTTCGCAAAAACCAGCGGACAGCCGAAGACATAGGCCGTCATACAGGCCATGGCAATTCCGGAGGCCTCGATGGTCAGGATCTTGTTGATTTCCGTCCCCTCATAAAGCCGCCTGAGCTCAACAGCCATGTCATAGCTCAGCTGCGCATCGATCCGGTGATTCAGGAACCCGTCTACTTTCAGGATGCCGCCCGGACGAATCTTCTCCAATGCCTTGGCATTCAGGCGCTGATAACCGCGCAGGGCATTGCGCAGGACGTTCTTGTGCTTGGCAAAGGCGGGAGGGTCGAGGATTATAAGGTTATATTTTTGGTCGGTATGCTCCATGTAGCGAAAGGCGTCTTGCGCAAAAGCAGCATGACGCACGTCGGACGGGAAGTTGCGCTCGACATTGAGATTAGTCAGTTCGATGGCACGTTCGGAGCTATCGACAGAGTGGACAAGCTCGGCTCCGCCACGCATGGCAAAGAGCGAAAAGCCCCCAGTATAGCAAAACATATTGAGGACACGTTTGCCACGGCTGTATTTTTCGAGCAAAGCACGATTCTCGCGTTGGTCGACAAAGAAGCCTGTCTTTTGTCCTTTTTCCCAGTCGGGCGAGAAGAAAATGCCGTTTTCGGAGGCTTCGGTGTTGATGGTCTTGCCGTAGACATAGCTATTGACAAGGTTTAGCCCAGCTTTGTAGGGGAGTGTACCTTCGCTCTTGTTGTAGATGGCGTGTAGTCGGTCGGCAAGGACTATTTGCAAAGCGTTTTCGATGAGAGAACGATCTTTGTACATGCCGACGGAGTGCATCTGAACGACAGCCGTGCCGTTGTAGAAGTCGACAACAAGACCCGGCAGATAGTCTCCTTCGCCAAAAACAAGTCGGTAGGCAGTTGTCTGAGGGTTGTCGACAAGGTTGTTGTCTCGCCTAAGCTCGAGAGCTTGCCCGAGACGACGAACGTAAAAATCTTGGTCTATTTGCTCGGTGGGATCAAAGGTTAGCACACGGACAGCTATTGTGCCAATTTGGTAATGCCCGCGAGCGAGGAAATCGCCATCGGCAGAGAATATGTCGACGACGTCACCTTCGTCGATGTTGCCTTCGGTGCGAGCAATGGCACCTGAGAAAACCCATGGGTGGAAACGTTGAAGGCTCTGTTCTTTATGTCGTTTGAGAAATATTTTTTTTTGCATTGCGTGGTTGAGATTAGGACTGAATGCTGGCAACTTCTTTTTGGGCTTCGATGTAGCGAGGATGAAGAGTCTTGCCATCTTTAATGGCAAGATACATCAGCAGAGAGACCCAAGAGTCGGTGGCAGCGTAGTCGATTTGTTGAGCAGTGAGTGTGGGGTTTTCCCAATTGGTTAGTCGCTGACGCTTGCTTATGCGAACACCAAGCACACGGGCTGCAAGTTTTTTTAGTCCGAGGTCTTCAATGCCTTCGGCAGAAGCCATTGTTTGTACATCGAAGCACCCACGCGGCGTAAAGTCGCGGCGACGTCGGAGAGCTTTGAGGTCATCGCGAATGGCGAGTCCGACTTTGGTTATTTTGTCGTCGGACATTATGTCGGCAAGTTCTGGAGGTAGACCGATAATGTTGAGACGGAAGAGCCACGTAGTGCTATCGGTAGAGAGTTGCAAGAGAGCGACACGATGAGACACACCACGAGTAAAGGTTGGACGAGTCTCTGTGTCGAAGCCTAAGAGCGACTGCTGGCGCAGTTGGGCGATGGCTTCGGCAAACTTGTCTGGCGAATCGACAACTAAGACCTTGCCATGGAACTGGTCGAGAGGTAAGAGGTCTATTTCTTCGTTTTTGACTTTCATGTGTTCGGCAATGGCAAACTATTTTTTACGTCCGCCGACAAGGTTAATGCCCGTCTGTCTTAGAAAATATGGGACATCGTGAGTTTGTGAGGTTGGTTCACTACTGCTGTCATTGTCGAGACTGTCCATAAACTGCTTGGCGAGGTCGATATTTTCGGCTGTGTTGTTTGTCGGCACACCTTCTTCCTCATCGAGATTTTCGGAGGAATAGAGCAGATTGTGCAGGGCTTGCAGAGCGTTACACAAGCGTTGCCCCCAATAGGTGCGAAACTTTTCGACAACAACGACTATGGCATCGTTCATAAGGTCGTCAACTCCCGTTTGATATTGCTCGCAGAAGTTGCGTACATCTTGATAGATGTCGGCCATGTCTTCGGAGATGCTGGCGACGATTGGTGAGTCGGAATATTTAAAATCTTCTTTAAACACTTCGAGATATTCGTCGTGAGCGGCGAGTTTGGCACGGATAGAGCATCGGACTACTTCGTAGGTTTGGTAGTCGACGTATTCTTCGAGGGCAAAGTCGGATTGCTGTTCGAGTTCGGGAAGGACAGAGGCTTTGATGTAGAGGAGTGGGAGCAGTCGAGAAGCGACCTTGACGTAGTCTTTAAGAGTATATTTGGCAGCGTTTTCGGCGAAGAAACAATATTCGCGAGCCACAGTGGCAAATTCGATGGTGCTACGCGAAAAGGCCTTATTTAGTTCTTCGGATTGGGAATCGTTAGTCATATATTTTTCTTTTCGACAACCATTTGTTGTCGTCGTGAATTGTCCATAGGGAGTAGCTCAGGATGCAAGCGAAAGAGAGCATTATGAAGACTCCATAGAGTTCGAGTTGATATTTTTGTAAGAGGAATGGGATAACAGCACCAACGATGATGACCATGACATGTCCTGCCGAGGCTACCTTGATGGTGTCTATATCGAGGTCTTTAAGCGAGAGTGCATAGATAGTTGGATACATGAGAGAGAGACAACCACCAACGCAAACAACGACCCACATAGTCCAGATGTCGCCCAAGACTTGCGTAAACATGGTAACGGCTATACCGATGGCAGCGGAAACCGTCATCAGAATGGCAGGACGTACAAGCCGACGCATAAGGAACGTGTTGACAAAGCGGAAGATTGTAAAAAGAGCAAACGAGACGAGAAGCATTTGTTGTGCTGTTGTTTGTGCTTGTGTTTCGGAATATTCGGCTGCTACGAGAAGGTTTTCAACATAATCGATTATGTAGAGCCACGCAATTGTTTGCAGACCGACGTAGACAAACTGCGTAAGAATGCCTAAACAATAGCGACGATTGGCAAGAAGAGAGCTAACAACACTGGTGAAGGTTGTGATGCCTTTTTTCTCCTCGTCTTCGTCGTAGTAGTAGACAAGTTTTTGGTCGTACTCTTCGGGGATGCGGATGAGCGCCATTGCGATGCCAACGATGGCGACAATGACACCGCCCCAGATGTAGTAGGAGGAAAAGAGTTGGATGTCGGACTCAGCCATTTCGCTATAGTAGACCGAGTCGAGATGCATTCGCTGGTCGGCAGAGAGTGCAAAGACGTTGTTTATAATCAATTCGTGGGCAACGTAGAGACTAGCGAGCCAACCGACAGAGTTGAACGACTGCGCTAAATTGATACGGAAGAAGGCTCTTTGCTTTGAACCGATGGTGAAGATGTAGGGATTGGCTGACGTTTCGAGAAAAGAGAGCCCTGCTGCAATTACAAAAAAGGATATGCAGAAATAGAAGTATTGCCCACCATAGGCTGCAGGATAGAAAAGGAATGCGCCGAGCGAGCAAAGAGCCAACCCGATTAGCATTCCATTTTTGTAGGAAGAGCTCCAAGTCAGTATGGCTGCGGGAACGGCAAGCAAAAAATAGCCTATGTAGAACGCGAACTGAATGAAATAGGCATCGGTCGGTCGGAGCAAGAATATGCGAGGGAAAAATGGGGTAAGCGAGATGGTTATTTGGTTGGCTACACCCCACAATACGAAGCACAATACGACAAGCACAAAGGCTATAATTCGTGTTGCATTCTTTCGCATAGAGAAGTTGTTTATAATAGAAATAGTTTCTACTTAGCTTGCAATCTTTCGTATTCGGTAGCGGCAAGGATAAACGTCCCGACACCTTTACCCTCGTTGGACTTGACAAGACCAGTGTCGTATCCTGCGAGATAGTAGTTTATGGTGCCTGTGCGACTTGGGTCGCTGACGGGTCCGAGACCTGCGGAGGCACAGATGTCGTTGATGTCTATTTTGCCATCGGGTCGGAAAGTTATCTTGTTGCTAACAAGACCTTCGAAAGCTTTTTTACCTTTCTCGACATAGATACTGTCGATAAGTCCGAGACGTGCACCTTTGAGGAAAGCGAAGGCAAACATGCCAGAAGCGGAACTTTCGGTATAGTTGCGCCGAGTGCCAACGTTGTAGGTCTTACCATCGACTATGTCGCCCTTGCCATCGGCAGCTACGCGCTGGTCATAGGCGAGGAGGTTGAACCACAGACCTGTGGCGACATCTTGTCGGGCTGCGAGGTCGGCACACGACTGGCGGAACATGTCGTGCAGAGTTTGGTAGTCGGGGTGAGACTTAGGCATTAGTTCAAGCACATCGACGAGAGCGCCGATATACCAGCCCATGGCACGAGCCCAAACTTCTTGATTGCACCCTTTATTGGGTTCTTGGCGACGCGCCCAAAACGAGTTGACGTCGTCTATTTGAGCCGACCAACCATGGTAGTTGAGATGTTTTTCTTTGTCGTAGGTCTTTTCAAACAGTGTTTTAAACTGAAAGGCTATGTCGGCCCAACTTTCGTTGTTGTTGTCGTCGCCAAGTTCGGCACCCCATAGGGCTTGCCAACGAGCATAGACTGCAGGACCCATGAAGAGTCCGTCGAGCCACATTTGGTTTGGATAGCGAATCTTGTGCCAGAAACCGCCTGCTCCGGGGAGTCCTTCGGGAATGCGTTCGTGATGATATTTGAGCTTGTTGCGGACCATGGTGGCTGCATTTTTGTAGCGCATGGCGCGAACTGTGTCTCCACTACGCATTTCCTCTTTGAAGAGGTCGAAGTAGATGCGGGCTGCTGCGAGGTCGTCTATATTACTTTCGCCGAGTGCATTTTGACTGCCATATTTGACGATTGAACTGCCATCGTCGGACGTGGCGAGGTCGGCATAGCTACGAACGGCTTCGTAGAGGTTGCGATGTTCGGGGTGTAGTTTCCAAGTTTCGAGGACTGCGGATGCGACGAGACCACTGACGTAGTCCCAAGGCGTTGTGGCAAGGCTGTCGCGATGTTTGGTGTTGCAATCGAAATCGACGAGTCCGTGACTTTCGGTCATAAGGACTGACCATTGCTGTGAAGAGATGTCTTGTTGTTGTTTACCTAATTGTCCGCAAGAGATGAGAAGAAGACTACTGGTGAGCAGACAAAAGGTTTGCTTGGCAAGCATTGGCAAATGGTTCATTGCAAGGAATAAAGTTTTACGCAAGTTACAGAACAATACACATTTACGCGAAGTTATGCATTTTTTTGCGTTTTTAAAGATTTGAGTTAATAAACGAGGCAAAAATGTGCAGGTATGTCGCCAGTGATAAACGTGTTGATAATTTCGCGCGACTTATAGTTGTACATATAGAGGGTGCCTGGGGAGACGTAATCTTTGGCATCGGTAAGGCATACGATGTCGGTATGGGGTAGTTTGCAGATGCCATAGGGACATTGCATATTGAAGGGTAAACTGACTGTGTCTGACTTCTTTTGATATATGTCGTAGACTTGGCAAGAAGATTTTGAGTCGCTATTGATTATGAAAACGAGCGAGTCGCTGACGGAGAAGTTGGAACAATGTTCTGCGACAAGTTGAATGTCGTAGGTCGAATTATTTTTGGTTATGTGATATAGGGCAGAAGGGCTACCGGCATAGTCGCCACGAGAATTGACAAAAAGGCTTTGAGACGGGTCGTGAGACTGGATAAGGTTGAGGTTTGGAGCAACGCTTATTGTTTCGGACACGGAAAAAGATGATATTGGTATTACGGAAATGGTGTTTTCATATAGATCGGCAGATGAGGCACCGAGATAGCCGCCAGAGTTGGCCACATAGATGGTGTCGTTGAGAATGGCAATGCCGTCGGGCTGGTAGCCGACTTGACAGGTGGCGACGACTGAATAGTTGAGAGTGTCGATTTTGTAGACGAGTCCGTATTGTGCTTTGTCGATTTCGAAAGATACAGGTCCGGCATAGGAGGTGCAGTAGACGTAGCCATCGTGCGAGGCGAGAAATCGGCAATTGGGGACCTCGACAGAAGACACATGATGAGCGTCAAGATCGGTTATCTCGATGAGGTTGGAGCAATTGATTGCGAGCCATAGATGCGAGCCATAGCGAATGATGTCGTTGCCGACATCGCCAAGCGATTGAGACGATGTGGGATTTTGGAACTTCCAATAAGAACGAGTGTAGGTGCCCGACATAAAATCGAAGGCATCGAGAGAGGCTTTATTTGAGCCCATATTGCCTTCGTTGAGGAGATAGAGTCGGGAGAGAGATAGAGAGTCGATGGCAGTGCCATTGAAGTGTTCTTCGTTGATTTTCACTACATCGTCGCGACAAGAGCTGACGATGGCGAACAACGATATAAAAAGTAATATGTTAGAACGCATAAGAAAGTTTTATATTGAACGACCTGCCTGGCATTGGATAGTTGAGGACAACTTCGTATTGTTGGTCGAGAACATTGTTTACGGAGCAAAGGAAAGTAAAATTTTGGCGAGAGAATGAACAGCTGACGTCGGAGATGGTGTAGGAGGGTTCGTAATTTTCGGGGATATTGACCGAGACGTGGTAGCGTTCGCCGACAAAAAGATTGGTAAACGTGGCTTGGAAACTTTTATAAGAAAGGCTGAGGTGAGAGGAATTGGATATTACGGGTTCGTAGGCCAATTGCCCCTTATAGCTACCATAGAAACCATTGTCGGCAGGAGACGACAAGTCAAGACATTTTTGAAAAGTGAATTGGTCGGTAAGCGAAAGTTTTAGACTTGCTATGTGGAAACGATATGTGCCGTCGAAGGTGAGCCCGTTGGTACAAGACTTGCCGATGTTCATCATCATCCAGCGATACATTGAATTGCCTTTTGGGACAGCAATAATCTTGTCGTAGACATAGTTGCCGAAATAGGTGAGTCGGAGAGAAAGAAAAGAAAAATGTTTAGCATAACCAGATTCCCAATTGATAGCCTTTTCGGTTTGTAGGTTTGTGTTGCCGATTTCGGTGTAGTATAGGTCGTTGAG
>CALAVC010000029.1 GCA_937892095.1 uncultured Bacteroidales bacterium
ATCTCCTTGTCCACGTCGATACGCGGGAAAATCGCCTCGCCGCGCTTGACGGTCACATCGAGCGGCAGTACGCCGAACTTGTCCGCGTTCTCATATGTCGCATATTCTGCCGCGCCGATCTGCTCAAAGACCTTCGGCATCGTGGTCGGCATGAAAGCGGACAGCAGGGTGGCGGCGATACGGATGGTATCGAGCAGGTTGTACAGCACGGTCGCGAGGCGCGCCTTTTTGCTCTCATCCTTGCCTAAGATCCACGGGGTGGTCTCGTCGATATATTTGTTCGCGCGGGAGATGACCTTGAAGATCTCCTCGAGCGCCAGATTCAGTCGGGTATTCTCTACATGATCGTCGACCTTCGCTTTCAGCGCGGTAGCGGTCGCGATCAGGTCGGCGTCAAAGTCGCCCTCTTCCCTGTCGGTCGGGAGCGTGCCGCCGAAGTACTTGTCGATCATCGCGACGGTACGGCTGACGAGATTGCCCAGACCGTTGGCGAGATCGGTGTTGATACGGTTGATCATGATCTCGTTCGAGAACGAGCTGTCCGCGCCCAGCGCCATCTCGCGCATGATATGGTAGCGGATCGCGTCTACGCCGTAGCGCTCGCCGAGGATGAACGGATCGACAACGTTGCCGAGGGATTTTGACATCTTCTGACCGTTGAAGGTGATCCAGCCGTGTACCGCGAGGTGCTGCGGCAGGGGCTGCTCAAGAGCCATCAGCATAGCGGGCCAGATGATCGCGTGGAAACGCATGATGTCCTTGGCGACCATGTGGACGTCGGCGGGCCAGTATTTTTTATAGTCGTCATACGCGCCGTTCTCGTATCCCAGCGCGGTGATGTAGTTCGAGAGCGCGTCGATCCAGACGTAGACGACATGCTTGGTATCAAAGGTCACGGGGATGCCCCAGCTGAACGAGGTACGCGATACACACAGATCCTCGAGCCCGTAGGTCTTGTTGCCGTTTTCATCGACAGAGGGCTGTAAGAAGTTGTTGACCAGCTCCGTCGCTCTGGTGCGCGGACGCAGATAGTCGGTCTCGGTGAGCAGCTTCTCGATCCGCTCGGCAAAGGGAGTCATCTTGAAGAAGTAGGCTTCTTCCTTTGCTTCGATGACCTCGCGTCCGCAGTCGGGGCATTTACCGTCGACCAGCTGGGATTCTGTCCAGAAGCTCTCGCACGGAGTGCAGTACTTGCCCGCGTACTCGCCCTTGTAGATATAGCCGCGGTCATACAGCTCCTTGAAGATCTTCTGCACGCTCTCGACATGGTAATCGTCGGTGGTGCGGATATAGCGGTCATAGCTGATGTTCATATACTCCCACAGCTTCTTGAAGACCGCGACGATCTCGTCGACATACTGCTTGGGGGTGATACCGCGTTCCTTCGCCTTTTCCTCTATCTTCTGACCGTGTTCGTCGGTACCGGTCAGGAACATCACATCGTAGCCCTGCATCCTCTTGTAACGTGCGATACTGTCGCACGCGACGGTGGTATAGGTATGCCCGATATGGGGGTTGCCCGAGGGATAGTAGATCGGGGTGGTGATGTAAAATGTCTTTTTGTCACACGCTTTGCACATGGGTGTTCACTCCTGTAAAAGCCGACCGCAGTCAGCAAAAATTTCCATACACAGTTAGTATAAACCATTTTATATAAAAATGCAATATCGATTCGCCTTTCCGTTCCCCCCAAAAGGCGACATATCGTTACAAAACCGCAATATAATTGACATCATCGGGAATAATTGCTATAATTTATGAGATAAGGATAAATCCTTGTAAAGGAGGATTCTATGGCAAAGACAAGAAAGACGTTCAACCTCTTCGCGATCAGCGAAGCGCGTAACGTCATCTTCGGTATCGCGACGCTGTGGATCGGTCTGTTCCACTCCGAATACCTGGCGGCTAAAAACGGCAAGTCACAGTTCGAAGCTCTCTTTGTGGCATGGTATGAGATAGAGCAGTATATGCTTGACTTCGACAATGACACCGAGCGTGAGAAGTTTGCCAAGTGGCTGCTCGACAACAAGGACAACGACTATGCCGCTTCCGACCGTGAGGAAAGCGGACAATATCTCTACCGTCTGTGGACGTTGGGTGCACCACTGGAAGCTATCAACTGGTATATCGCCGAGCGGCGCAAATACACCGAACACGGCGACATGGCGTCGGAGTATCCTTCCAACGACATCGAAGCTTTCACGTTCTCAGGACGAAGGGTGTTCCCCGACGAGGACATAGAGCAGTTCCGTGCTGCTTGCCGATTGCCGAAATATACTGGAGAGGTCTATGGCAAGGACGACACAGGCACCGACGCTCTCGAAAACCTGCGCTTCAAACGTGAGAAAACTGGTCGCCTGTTCATGTGGGAGGACGTAGAACCTGACGAGGACGAGATAGTAACCGAACGTTACCTTGTTGTCGTCGATGTGTGTAAGGGTATGTCAGCAAAAGCCGACTGGTCAGTGATAACTGTCTTCGACCGTCTGTGGATGATGGAAGGCGAGGGACCAACTGTCGTGGCTCAATGGCGAGGACATATCGACATGGATGTGCTCGCCTGGAAGTCGGCACAGATAGCAAAATATTATAACGATGCGCTCCTGGTTATCGAGAGCAACACGCTTGAAACTAACAACACTAAAGGTGAAGCAGAGTTTATCCTCAGCCTTATTCGTGACGTGTACGATAACCTCTATGCGCGCAAACAAAGCCCCGAAGACATCAAGGAGGGCAAGCCTCGCAAGTATGGCTACCACACCAACGTTTCTACAAAGAAGTCTATTATCCACAACCTGAAAGGCATTCTGCGTGACCACCTATATACCGAGCGTGACGAGGGATGCCTCGACGAATACGCTACCTACATCGAGAATGAGGGTCGATATGAAGCTCCCGAAGGTTATCACGACGACCGCATTATGACTCGTGCAATAGGCATGCAAATCTGCTTCCGTGAAATGGACGTGCCACGCATCATCCGTCGCAATGAGCAGTTTGTGAAAAGGCGTGAGGTGGTTTCCGAAGCATCAATGTAAGTATTAACCGCATTTTGCGCAGCCCATTGTGCATTATGCATTATGAATTATTAAAATGAACTTCTTTCAAAAACTAAAAGCTGGCCTCATGTATCGTGAGGCTGTACGCAAAGCCGACCGTGCTCATGACGAGGACGGCAACCGCTATTATGTCCTCCCATCAGCCGAGGGCAAGTTGTTAATCACCGACCGCAAGAACTTCCGCATCCTCAAACGCAAGCACTACATCAGTGGCAAGGCTACTGTTCAAGACCTGCTCAACGAGTGCTTCTACCACACACCTTATCGAAACGGCGACTTGGCAATAGACCCTTTCGTGCGTGAAGTAAAAAAACAGCAGTACTTCTCTTGGAGAGAAGCACTACTGAAACTCAAAAAATCTAAGAAGAAAACAAAAAAGTAACAACAACTAAATTCAGTCAAGATAAGGAGTGTGGGTGTTTTATGTATTGCGCCACAGGCGTGGCGTTCATTATGCATTACTGAATTATCCCATACTCCTGTAGTATCTCTTTGCGACGTGCACGCAACTTCTCCATGATAGCCTTGTCTTCCTCGGCACTGCCCTCGCCAAGTCCGTTGATGTCAATGGTCTTGGTGTGCTTGCCACGCTTTATCTCGGTAAGCTCTTTCTTGGCTTTCATGAGCTCTTTATAAGTGTCCTCATCGCTGCGGTTCTTTGCTTGCTGTATCATCGTCTCGAGCATGGTGTCTTCGGCAAGGTCTTCCCATATCTGATTGCTTTGATACTTCAAGTAGGCACGTTTGGTCTCTGGCTTCAAGTTGCTGCCAGGTGTAGCCCACGGCGTGCTCTGCACGTTGATGTCGTGCCGCTTGGCGTAAACCTTCCCCACCGCCTTTCTGCGCTCGCTGTCGTTGGGGTTCTCAAAGTTCCAACCAAGCTGCTCGTCGTCCATCTTCATCATGCGCTCTCGCATGTCGTCAAGGAAACGCTTGCGGTATTTCTCGAATATCATGTCATCGTCATCGCTGTGGGCGATATAGCTCAACGGGTCATTCTTGCGTCTCTTGTACTTGGCGTAGCGGTCGGCCATCTCCATAGCGTTGAGCTTCTGTGCGTCTTTGGCTGTCATGCCAAGTTCGTCAATATAAACCTTGTCGGTCTGACTCTGTGGCACCTGCATAACGCGCATCCAGCACAGCAACGCCTCTTTCGATGTCTCGGGGTCGCCGTCGCAATAGTCAACTATGGCTGTCAACCCGTCAGTGAAAGTCTCGGGCTTGAAACCGAGATTGGCTTGTATAGCAAGGCTTAGCACATCCCACATGGCTTTCTGCTCATCGAAGCGCACATCACGCAGGAAATTGTCGGTCTCAGCTTCCATCGGCGTGGTGAACCAGCTCCAGTTCACAAAGTCCTGTAAGGCCTTTTCAGCTCCGTCTTCGTCAGAAGCATACTTCAACAACAGGCCGCCTTTCTCACTGATGGTGTTGCCGCCAGTAAAGCCTTCAAGAGGGGAGAACCACAGGCGACGTGTGCCGTCTTTGATGATTTCCTCTTTCTTCTCGTCGTCTTCGCCAAAGAGCAGGTACCAGCCGCTACCTCCAACTACAGTCCATAGGAAGCTCAACAGATAGCAATAGTTGAATATATCAAACAAAGAATGTGAGCCGCCAAAACGGTATAGCCTGCGTGCGGCTTTCCTTGCATTGTCTTCTGGAATACCCTCACGCTCCATCTTCTTGGCTTCGGCTTCTATAAAGTCTGACTTGTAGCCTGGCCTCAGGCGTTTCTTTAACTCTCGGAGTCCTGTAGTCATCTTACGGCCGTAGCTGAATGGCGAGTTTCTAAAGATAGTGAGCATGTTGTTCAAGAAGGTGCGGTCAACTTGCATCTCACTCACGAAACCACTCTCGCTACTCTGCTGGCTGCCGTTGTAGCTGATAGCAGCATCTTGCAAAGCCTTGCGCTCAGCCTGCTCGTCGGTGTAACCAATATTCTTGTAGCGGCGTTTCTTGGTCTCATAAACAGCCTTTGCACCACTCGCAACGGTGACTGCATCGACAAAGGCATTTGCCAACATGCCACCTCGATTAATATACTTCATATACTTGTTGCGCCACAGCTTCCAGTCCATATCAGTATCCATCAACCTTGTATCGCCAACTTGGCGGCTTTGCCATCTCTTTGAGAAGCCAGGCAAGTTCTCCATAGCCCACTTCCAGGCGACAAAGTTGCCCACTGGGTTGGTCTGGTAAAGCAACAACTGGTCTGCGCTTGCGTCACTCCAGAACGCTGGCAAGGACAACAACTGCTTTAATGCGGTGTTGAACCTAAAGGCAATGGCACCACCTGTAAAGCCCTTGTTGATGTTTAGGGTTATCTTGTCAAGCTTCGACTTGGCGTTGCCCTCATATACGCCTGCCACAATAGCACAGCAGTTATCGAAGGCTCGCCACAGGTCTTTGCCAGCACCAAACTCAAAGCTGTTCATGTTCATTACCCTGTTCTTGAAACGCTTGTAGTTGCGCAAAGTGTTGAGGTCGCGGTTAAACTCTGCCCACGCTGCAAAGTGCTCCATGTCGTCAAGGTGTTTCAGCAGGTGGTCAAAGAAGTCGGTGTGAATGTCCAGGGCGGCTGCCGTGCGCACACGCTTGATAATGCTGCCTGTGATTGTGCTGGCGTTGGCACTGCTCATGTCGCGCTCGGTAACATCGGTGGGTTTCTCCACGTCACGGCTGTTGCGCACAATGGGGAAGTAGTTTTCTATCGCCGCCATCGGTGCGCCAAACATGCGCTCGTGAACCTCGTTGTAATATTCTCTGCGCTTGGGCAAGAAGTCACTGACTACCCAGTCGGCAAGCTCTATAAATTTTGGATTGAGCTGACCTTTTAGTGTCTCCATGTCTTCCTCACTGATACCCATTCGGCGCAAACCTGCCTCTGCGTCTTTCTGCTTGCTCCACACATACAGGCTCAATGCCTCGCCTTGCGACAAGCTCTCACGCACTCGCTCGCCATTGTCCCAATACTCAACTGGTATGCCTGGATGCTTCTTGTTGCGCTCTACCTTATAGAGGTCGCTCCAACGTTTGGCTTTCTTGCCAAACAGCTCATTCACCTTTGCGTCAAGTTCCTCATGGGCGGCACGCTTGCTGCGCCACTCTTTGTCGATGCAATCTATCATACCACGCACATAGCGGTCAAACAGGTATCCCTCGCCATTATGGAAGCGGCGGCCAAAGTAGCGCATAAACTTCTCAAAGGTTGCCAGTGGCATGAACAAACCTCTAACGAGGTCATTCTTGGGATTGAAGAGGGGGACAAACTTTTTCTCTTTGGTCTGGCTCTTTGGGTCTATGCCCTGCAAGTCGCTGTTGGCATTGTGGTGGATTTCGTTAACACGCTTCAACTGCTCGGCACGCCACGCTGCCGCGCGCTCACGGCTCGCTTTCACGTCGCCGGCGACATCGCTCATAAAGTCGCTGTAGGCACTCACACGCTCCATGCGGTTCTCTCTTATGGCATCGTCTATAGATCGGAAGAGC
>CALAVC010000030.1 GCA_937892095.1 uncultured Bacteroidales bacterium
TACTTCCGTTTTAAATGAAAAATGATTTCTGAATAAGCATTCTTATTTTTTTCTGTTCTATTAAGTACAGGACGTTTGAATTGCTCTACAATCTGCATTTCTGCTTTGTTCGCAATAGTTGGATAGAGATTATATTTGTCGTTTGCTACCAAAAAAACATCATAATCATCGACCATATATTTTTTACAATTGTTAAGAACAGCAGAGATGCCTTCTACGTATGATTGTTGAGCTTCTGATTTTTGCCCTTTGTACAAAGGACCTATTTCAAGTTCATCGTTGCGCTTAAACCCGAACAAATCGTAAGCGTAAGCATGCTGTTCATGGTAATCTATTAAACCTACGTATGGCGGTGATGAAAAAATGCCTTTTATTTTTTTTGATTTAACTAAGTCGGCAAAATCTTGGTTGATAGATTCCAATTGATCAATAATGTTAATTGACCGGCTATCTCCTGTTATACAATATTGATAAGTTTGGGTTCTGAGTGCATCAAAAATCTGTAACCTTTTAATGGTATCTTTTGTATATGTTTCCCACCATTTCAGAATAGAAAATAAAGGTTTACACATTTTGCCATGCTTATGACAATAATATGTAGTTGTAACAGGTTCTAATAATGTAGCCAAATCAGCGTGGGTAGTAGCACGACAACTACGAATTGTTCGACTTAATATAACGCTAATTATTTTTTTTGTTGATTGATTTTGTATTTGTTTTATTTTTTCAAGATTAGGCTGCTCTTATATGAGCCGTCGGAGAGTTGCATGCGGACGACGTAAAGTCCGTTGGTTGGTGAGATGACTTTTTGTCCGCCGAGAGTGAAATATTCGAGGCTTACGACATCGGCAGAAGCAACAGAGGTAAGAATGGCGGAAGTGCTTGTATTGCCACTGGTTGTACCCGATTTATAAAGATTGCGTATTTCGCCGAGCGAGAGGGCAGATGCAAAAAGCTTGAACTCGTCGATGACGCCAGTGAATGGTTCGTCATTTTTACCTGCGTCCATAGAGTTGCCGATGGTTATGCCCGTCTGCTTGCCCATGGGATAGTCGAAGAATTTGACAAAGGCATTTGAGAGGACGAGAGAGCCGTCGAGGTAGAACTCCATTTGTTGGTTTTCTTGGTTGCGAACAAATACAAGGTGGTGCCACGTATTGTCGAAAATTTCGGAGAAAGTGGTGGCAGATGTGCTGGTTGCAATTTTCATTTCTTGCTTGTTGCTGCCACGCTTGGCGACAAAATATAGTACGCCACCACGAGCTTCGACGCCGACCCACTGCGGAGTAGACCAATCGCCTTTGTGCCACAAGTAGGCAGAGCCATAGAAAGAGCCTGCACTCTTCATCCACATAGAGACTGTAAAAGAAGCTGCTGGGTCTTTGTAGACGGTCGTGCCACCTTCGGTGGCTGTACCACCAGTGATTTGCAACCCTTCGTAGTAGGGCACACGAAGACCTGCAGAAGCCGTGCTCTCTGTGGCGAGTGGGAACACGAAGCCATTTTGCAAGTGAGCCGATTGAAAGTCGGCTGTAAGGTTGTCTATTTCGGCATCGACTGGCGTGCCAGCAGCTGCGAGTTCGAGAGCATGAGGAGCATAGTTTTTGGTGTCGACATCGAGAGGGAGATAGAGAATGGGGTCTTTTTCGACAAGCGTCTGCGTGCTAAACGACCATACGTCGCCAGTGGTGGTGCCTTGAGCGTTGACGGCATCTATGCGCCAATAGTATGTCTTATTGGGGTCGATGGTCATTATGCGATACTTGATAGAAACAGGGTTGCCATTGTTTTGAGCGACAAGATTGTCGGCCGAAGTGCCCCAATAGACAATAAATTTCGACGTGCCACTGTCTTCGTTTGGCTCTACGTTGGCCCACTCTATGCGATATTGCTGACTGGCAGAGGTGTTGACCACTTCGCCGTCGGCAGGCGTAACAACAGTACACTTATTGGGCAGAGCTGGCAGGTTCTTGGTAGTTATGGTTAGTTCGTCGGAGTAGACACTCTCTTTACCATCGGCACCGAGGGCTTTCATGCGGAAGGTGTAGGCGGTGCCTTCGGAAAGACCATTAACGACAAAAGAAGTAACATTAGCCTCGGTGGTGGTAAGGGCTGTCCATTCGGAGTTGACTTTTTGTTCGATTACGAAACCTGTTTCGTCGTCTTGTCGGTCGGACCAAGAGAGTGTTACGCTATTGGTTGTAGCCTCGCCACGCATGACGCTTGGACCAGCAAAGAAAGGCTGTGGCGAATCGATGCTATTGATGTAGTTTTCGATGTTGGCATAGCCGTTGGCTGCAATGGTCATAGCATCGTCGACAGACGGGTCGGTGCCATTGGCTGCTTCCCACTGGTCTGGCATGCCATCGCCGTCGGAGTCGGTAAGAGACGTGCCGATGCGGATGTCGCCAGGGCCGCCTACGGGAAATTGAGTAAGGTTGGTCTCGTCTTGAATGATGGTGCCACTGAGGCCAAGCGAAGTGAGTTCACCCACTACATATTCATCGACTTCATCGCGAATGGGGAGTGAAGCACCGACATTGTCTACAACCCACTGATAGGCATCGGCTGCAGACATTTTGTTGTCGATGGCAGGAATAGATTCGGGAGCTTGAGCAAGGAACGTGGGTGAGCCACTGCAATATGTGTCCCAGTTGCTTTGTGTGATTTCGTTCCCGCCAAGCAGTCCGTCTTTATCGCTATCGTACATATTGCCGACGCAGTAAGTGCTAAAATTGCTATTACCACCAGTGAAAGGACGCGTAGGGCTCATCTCGACAAGCTGACCGTAGGCAATTGTGCCATCGTCTTGCGCGACGTTCTGATAGTTGACAACAGGACCGACAATGAAGTAGTTGTTTTCAATGCTTGTCAGGCTCTTGCCTTCGCTTTCGCCGCCCATGTTGTAGGCCGCACCGCTACCCCAGTTGTAGACGACATTGTTGACGAACTGGTTAAGACCTTTGACTTTGGGGTTGCGAGTTTTGTTGTCGATGTAGAGGTTGCGATAGATGGTGATGCCGTTTTCGGTATTGGTTTGTATAAGTCCGCCACAAGAGTGGTTTTGCAGTCCCTGACCGATTATGCTGTTCTGAATGGTGATGTTTTGGGCAGAGGTGCTGTTGATAGAGAAGTTTTCGTCGCGTCCCCAGCAGACCGACATGTGGTCGAAAATCATGTTGGTGCTTTCGCCCGAAATGCCGACTGCGTCTTTCCCGTCGGTGCCGATGATGCCATAGCGGACACGCAGATAGCGACAGATGATGTTAGTCTTGTCGGAGATGGCGAGTCGGTCGCCATAGATTGCGATGCCGTCGCCCGGTGCTGTTTGCCCAGCAATGGTTAGGTTGCTAGAGAGGGTTATGGGCGACTGTGGTCTTATGATGCCCGACACATCGAAAACAATTATTCGGTTGGGTTGGCTGACGGCATCGCGGAAAGAGCCAGTGCCACTATCGTTGAGATTGGTAACATGATAGACAGAGCCAGCGCGCCCACCTGTGGCATACTTGCCGAAGCCTTCGGCACCCGGGAAGGCAACGAGTGGCGAATCGTCGGCATGAGCTATGGCGGAGCTTAGGAGCGAGGCACACGCAATAGCTAAAGTGTTAATTTTATGCATTTGTTTAGTAGATTAATTTCATTTCTTAACAAAAATAACGAAATAGCGCCAATTAAACACGTAATAGCATCATATTGTGAGGCACAAGAAGACCTTAAAAACTTAATTTTGCAAGACGAGATAGAAATCGATGTACGACTTTACAGAAGAAGAGATTAGAAGATATAGCCGAAACATGTTACTGGCAGGCTTCGGCACGAAAGAGCAAGACAAACTACGAAGCGCACGCGTTCTGATTGTTGGTGCTGGAGGGCTTGGTTCGCCAGTGGCGCTCTACTTGGTGGCGGCAGGCGTTGGGACGATTGGCTTGGTGGATTACGACACGGTGGACGTGAGTAATTTGCAAAGGCAAATATTGCACACGACACGCGATATTGACCGACCCAAAGTGGCTTCGGCTGAGGAGAAGCTACGAGCGATAAACCCACACGTAAGTGTAGAGGTATGGGCTACGGCACTTGACCAAAACAATGCAGAAAACATTGTTGGACGATATGACTTCGTGGTGGAAGCTACGGACAACTTGGAGGCGAAGTTTTTGGTGAACGACGTGTGCGTGAGGATGGGCAAAGCCTATTCGCATGGAGGGATAGCCGACTATGGTGGCGAGGCTATGACACACGTGGCAGGCACGGCATGCTTGAGGTGTGTGTATGGCGCACCACCACCCGACGATACGAAAAAAAAGATTGGTGTGTTGGGGTCGGTGGCAGGACTTATTGGTTCGGTGCAGGCAACAGAAACAATAAAATATTTTACGGGCATAGGACAATTGCTTACGGACAAACTGTTGGTTGTAGACGCAGCAGACATGACATTCGCAAAGATGAATGTCGGACGGAATCCGCAATGCCCTGTGTGTAAACAATAATAGACAACATAGACATAAATGGAACAAAAAGTTGTAGATAGGCTTACCGAAATGGTTGGACGGCTGTCGGAGATTTCGGACGGAGAAGAGAAGTCGGGCAAGTGCAGCACCATTTTGCCGTCGGTGAGCGAGATTGAGAAGATTGTGGCCATAATAAAGAACATTATCTTCCCACGATTTTTCGACCACCCTGAAGCTGCAGGGGCTATACGTTCGTACTACATTGGCATGAACGTGGAACAGCTATATTCGCTACTGAGCACTCAGATTGCCCGAGGGCTGGTGTTTGGCACCGATGAGTGCGAACGGAGCGTTGCCGACAAAGCAGAAGAGATTGCGCTGAAATTTATAGAAAGCCTTAGCGAGATAAAACGACTGCTGTATACCGACGTGGAGGCTATGGTGCACAACGACCCAGCAGTAAAGTCGAGTGGCGAAGTGATATTTTGCTATCCAATGGTGGAAGCGATGACACACTATAGAGTGGCGCACAAGCTACTGACGATGTCGGTGCCGATAATCCCACGCATAATAAGTGAGTTGGCACATTCGAAGACAGGGATAGACATACACCCGGGAGCAGTGATTGGCGACCACTTTTGCATAGACCATGGCACAGGCGTTGTCATTGGCGAGACGTGTATTATAGGCAGCCATGTGATGTTGTATCAGGGCGTAACGCTTGGAGCAAAGAGCTTTACGTATGGCGACGATGGCGTGCCACTAAACGTGCCACGCCACCCTATTATAGAAGACAACGTGACGATATACTCCAACACATCGGTCTTGGGCAGAATTACGATAGGACATGACACTGTGATTGGCGGCAACGTATGGCAGACTCGAAGCGTGGCACCACATTCGCTGATTGTACAAGGGAAAGCTATGAGCACAACGTTTATGGACGGTGCTGGGATATAAAAGCGAACAAAAATATAGAGGCGTTAAGGGTTAGCATCTTAGAAGAGATGCTAACCCTTAACGGTTTTTAAGTATAGGAATTTGCTTGTAGTCGGATATGACACAGTAAAGATTTAGTCCAAATTAAGTATTGCCAAAGCGTATCGCATGCGATAATTTTGCCGTACAACAATAGGAAACAACACACTTATCTGAACAGAATGGCAAAAAAAGGTTTATAGGTCAAAATGCAGGCTACGAGGTATCCTCAGCCCTTTGTTT
>CALAVC010000031.1 GCA_937892095.1 uncultured Bacteroidales bacterium
CCAAGCAATTTTACAAGTCCTGCTCCAAAAGCACGTGCTGCACTATGAATCTGACTGTAAGTCTCGCCTACCCATTGCCCATCTCGTTTTTCGAGCATAAGGGTGTTATTCGGAAAGAGGCGCACACTTCGCTCAAAAAGTTTAATTACGGTTGTTAGTTCTGAATAGTCTTTCTGTCTGTCAAATGTCATATATGTCTAATGTTAAAATAATATAATAACAAAAATAACCTTAATTGCTCAGACTTTCGTTAGTATAGTAAACGAAAGAAGGCTCTATAACGTCGCCTAAGCCACTTCTGCCACCCCACTAACGCCAAAATGTGCATTGTGCGAAAGTGGCGTAAGTCGAAAAAATCCGCTAACTATTTGCCCCTCAGCATTTCTGTGTAATGGGCGCAAACTCTCTTGTTGCTCCACAAAAGAGTCCCACTCGCCAGCATTGCGAAAATATGTCATTTGCCACATTGCGCGTGTCCCTTGTGCAAAACGATTGGCAATCGCGCAACCAATGTGTCCCATAGTGTGCCGAACGTTGATTTCTGTGCACATACGTAGAGCCACTGAGCCACTTGCAGTTCTATATAGCATGGCATCTATACCAATGGGTCCTTCGTAGTTAGCTTGGCGAACAACGTTGTTTATGGCGTTGTCAAGTTGTTGTTTAGCTGTCTGTAACCAATCAACAGGTAAATTATCATTGAAATTTTTCAGTCGGTCTACACCTAAATATTCTTGACCAAAGGTTCCAACATCGGAGCTGTGGTAAATATTGACATCAAAAGCTCCATCGGCATTGTAGATAAACGAAAGCTCTGCAATTCGACATAGTTTTTTTTCAAGAACAACGCCACCATCTGCTTTTATACACTTTCCTACGTAGTCTCGACACGTTTCGTGTTCGTTTGCAAGGTGAAAAAAACGCACACCTCTGCCAGAAGAACTCCACAAACTCTTGATCACAATGCTTTCCGTAGTTTCAAGAGACGAAATGTATTTTTCAAAACTTTCTACGTTGTTGATAAGTTGTGCATTAGCGTCAGATGGCAACAATTTCTCTATGTCCACCGAGGTCTTGCGACTAAAAAAGTCTCTCCAATGCCAGTTCCGTGCTTCTGTTTTCAGACCCATTTGATGATACGCCGAACGACAAATTCCCCAAGGACAAAAATTTTCTGTTGTAACAATCGATTTCGCTTCATCAATCGAACTGAACCGAGGAACTTGCGATGCCTCAAACCACATGTCGAGCAAGCGTTCGTCGGGTCGGTCTACAATTACAACGTCGTCTGGTCCGTTGGTCAGAAACATCATTAGGCTTGCCAAGTCGTGCTCCAATGTAGCAACATTTTGCGGAGGCGTGTAGTTGAAGGCGTCGGAACGAACCGACATCTCGCACGAAGGATTAAAGAGATAAATTTTCATTTTAGGGGTTTG
>CALAVC010000032.1 GCA_937892095.1 uncultured Bacteroidales bacterium
GAATGCAGGTTATGAGGTATATGTACTTAATAGAAATACCAAACCACAAGTTCAAGGGGTGAAACTTATTGAAGCCGATAGGCATAATTTAAGGGGGATATTAAAGGATATGTTCTTTGAGATTGTTGCTGATATAACAGCTTACAATGCTGCTGATATTCGTGACTTGATTGAAGAATTAGGTTCCTTTGGACAATACATTATGATTAGTTCAAGTGCTGTGTATCCAGAGTATGAGGTTCAACCATTTCTTGAAGAATCAAAGAAGTCTGCTAATAAGTATTGGGGCGCATACGGAACAAATAAGATTGAAGCTGAGAATGTTTTGCTTGAAAAAGTGAGTGATGCATATATATTAAGACCACCATTAGGATGGTTTTCTATATTTGCACCAATAATTAAAGCAATTTTTATCACCCCTACTTTACAAACTCTTCAATTTTGCAGGTGTGAGTTTTTGTTTTTTCGTCTTAATTAAGTATTGCAAACTAGCAATATATGTTGTAAATCTGCACAATAAAACAGACACACATGACTACACTAATTACCGGACTACTAATTCCTCTTTTGGGAACTATATTGGGCTCGGCATTTGTTTTCTTCATGAAAGACGAGATGTCCGACAGGCTACAAAAATCGCTATTGGGTTTTGCATCGGGCGTAATGGTGGCAGCTTCGGTGTGGTCGCTTCTTATACCAGCCATCGAGATGGAACCAGACAATGGCAAATGGGCGGTTGCGCCTGCAGCCATTGGTTTCTTGCTTGGCATAGGTTTCTTGTTGCTTGTTGACGAACTGACACCACACCTACATCTTGGAACGGATAAACCCGAAGGTCCGCGCACACACCTTTCACGAACAGCAATGTTGACTCTTGCCGTAAGCATACACAATTTGCCCGAAGGCATGGCAGTGGGCGTTGTTTTTGCAGGGGCTGACAGTGGAACGACAGGCATATCCGTGGCTGGGGCTGTTGCCGTTTCGCTTGGCATTGCCATACAGAATGTGCCAGAAGGAGCAATAATTTCAATGCCGATGCGAGCAGCTGGCAACAGTCGGTGGAAGTCTTTCCTTATTGGTTCGCTAAGCGGAGTTGTGGAGCCTGTGGGAGCAGTAGTTGTTATTCTATTGGCTTCGATGGTTTTGCCAGCACTGCCATACATGCTGTCGTTTGCTGCAGGCGCAATGATGTATGTCGTGGTTGAAGAACTAATTCCAGAAGCGTCGAGTGGACAACATAGCAACCTCAGCACAATAGGCTTTGCACTTGGCTTCGTGCTGATGATGATACTCGACGTGGTTACGGGCTAAATGAGCCTATGAGCGGACCCACTCTTTGCGGTCGAAGTCGTAGTGTTTGACGATCTTTGCTGGCACGCCTGCCACTACTGAATAGTCTGGGACACTGTGCAAAACGACACTACCTACAGCAGCAACGACACAATGTGTTTACCAATGGTTACGCCTGGCTGGACTCCAAAGCCAAGCCAAGAACTCTCGCCGACTCGAATGGGTCTTTCTTCGACACCCTAAGCAACAATGGGAAGAGACGTGTCGGCATAAACGTGATTGCGGTCTGTCAGATGGCAACGAGGTGCAATTTGGACATTATCTTCTATCACAATGCCATAGTCAGAACCAATACAAGTGTCCCGACCAATGCCAACGTTGTTGCCTACGATCAGTTGGTATTCTCCGTCGTTGTGTGGCACACGCTCTTGCAAAAACAGTTCGACACCATCGAATATCATCGTGTTGTTACCCACAGAGGTGAGGTGCGGCAAAGTAACACGAACATTCTTGCCAATGTGAATTTTTCGCCCAGAAAAGCCATACCACTTTACCAGTCAAATGCTTCGCAACTTATTGACAGCACGAAGAGCAAAGGCGTGGAGAATATGTCGTAGCTTCTTACTCATCTGTTGGCATACATAGATTCGTAATATTTTTCGTACTCGCCACTTGTTATGCGGTCCATCCACTCTTGGTTGTCCAGATACCAACGGACAGTCTTTTCGATGCCCTCTTCAAATTGCAAACTTGGCTGCCAGCCAAGTTCTCGGCTAAGCTTACGGCTGTCGATGGCATAGCGTAGGTCATGACCTTTGCGGTCAGTAACGTAGGTGATAAGCTTTTCGCTTGTGCCTTCGGGGTTGCCAAGCAGTCGGTCGACCGTCTTGATTATTACGTGAATAATGTCAATGTTTTTCCATTCGTTGAAGCCACCTATGTTGTAAGAGATCGGAAGAGCACACGTCTGAACTCCAGTCACACTT
>CALAVC010000033.1 GCA_937892095.1 uncultured Bacteroidales bacterium
TATCCCATCCTTCCGAAGATTCACGGAGAGATTCATAGTAATAAGCTTTATAATTGTTTATCTGTTCTTCGAAAGAAACATATTTGCCGGCATCAAAACCGCTTTTATATAACAGCAACAAGGACAATAGTCTTGACATTCTGTTGTTTGTCGATAATATTATTGTCTTTGTCGGTGACGACCAAAGTGTAGACCGACGACGAAGTGCCATTAAAATCTTGTATGTTGGTCGACTTGTTGATTATGGGCTTGCCACCGACAAGCGTAGTGCCACGATAGAGGTAGTAGCGTGTGCCTTCGGGGTCGGTCTTTCGGGCACGCCACGCGACGTAGTTGCCCGTATTGGCCGAGATAGCTATCAGACCACGGTTGAGCGGAGTGGCTGTGCCGTGAGGCTGAAGGCTTGTCACTAAGAAGTTAGCATAGAGGGTTTGTATAAGTTCGTCGTTGTGGAAGATTTCATACTTTGCTTTCTTGTCGGCATACGAGACAGTGGCGGTGTAGCCCTCTATTGCCTCGACAGCAAAGTCGGTTGGCACGTCACGTAGTTTATTTAGGTGTGTATAGGCTTCGCCATTGTTGAGTGCGTTCAGACCACTCGTGATGTCGCCCACAGAACAAGTGGCACTCTTGATATATTCGGGGAAGAAAGCCACGTTAATTTCCATTGCCTTTTCGGCATTCGAATTTAAGATTGTAATGTTAGCGACCTTGGTTGTGTAGTTGTATGTTGTCAGAGCAGCGTAGCCACTTACGGGAATGATTACAAAGTCGGTTGGGTCGCCAGTTAGACGAGGTGTCCAAGTGAATGTTTGTCCATAGTTCAACTGATTGAGCCCATCAGTAAGGTCGCCAGCCGAGCAAGTGGCCGAAGTGAGATACTGAACCTTAAAAGCTACGTAGAATCGCATGATTTTGGAACCTTTTGCGTTGAAGATAGTTATTGTCTCAATCTTGCTTTGGTAGTCGTAGACCGTCTCGGCAGAATATCCTTCAACAGTTGTAACCACGAAGTCTGTGGGGTCGCCATCGGTCAGTCGACTTGGATATGTATAGGTCTGACCATTGGAGATGGATTTCAGACTTTCGTAAAGGTCGCCGACAGAACACAAGACACCACTAACGATTTCGGTAAAATCTATAATTGGTTCATCGACAGCGCCATCGATACGTAGGTCTTTGACAGAAATTTCTTTGTCGGTTGCAACGTTGTAGACGTAGATTGTTACAGTGAAAGGCTGATCTCCATTAAGCAATAGTTTGTCAAAAGAATATTCGAAATGTGTGTAGCCCGGAGTCGTATTATTTCTGTCGGGCTTAACGCTCGAAGCAAGCGTTGTCTCCGATGAGCCAACAGAATATTTGACGTCAACATTTGCAGCGTCGGTCCCCACACGCCCAAGGTCGAAACTTACAATGCTGGGCTTAAAGGTGTGGTCAGTGGCTGGCGTGACGCTAAACTGAATGGTATGACCAGAGGTCGCCGATTTTACTTTGGCTGCTGGTTGCAGGGCTGTAAGTGTTGAGCCATTTAGCGACAGAGTCCGCGTAATAGAGAGCTGTTCACCAATGGTTAGTTTATTGGTTATCAAAGCTTTGTATTCGTCTTCGCCAGTTACGGTAAGCGTATTTGCGAGGTCGGAAGTCGTGCCGAGCGCATAGACAGAAGAGACTTCTTGTGCCGACAGACTACCAACACTAAATACACCACCGATAGCGAGCAATACACATTTACTAATAGTTTGTAATGTTTTGTTCATGTGGTATAATTGTATAACTATTTTTAATAGAAATTCGTAAGAAAAAATATTTTAGGTACACGACAAATTTATGCTTTTTAAAGCATTTAACATATTTTCGCAAGCGTGAAAAATAAGAAACATAGTTCGACGGACAAAACGACGTCGGTTGCGAACATAAAATATTATGGTTTAGGATTGCTCAGTGGCGTAGTGCTGATGGGTGTTGTCGCACTAAGCACAAGTGGAGGACGAGCAGTGGCACGAGAGTTTGTCATGAATATAACCACTGCAATAAAACATATTTTTTCGGATGGAACGACTCTGCCAGTGGCTAAGTATTATGGCATAGACGTGTCGCGCTACCAAGCAGATATTGATTGGGAGAAAGTAAAAGACATTCGTTATAATAAGTTGTCGCGCAGGCAAGGACTTGACGAAGTCTCACAAGTCGAGATTAGTTTTGTGGCATGCAAGGCAACAGAGGGTTCAAGTCATAAAGATTCGCACTTGGCAAGTAATCGGGACGGGGTGCGCGACAACGGACTAATATATGGAGCCTATCACGTGATGAGTATAGACAGCGAAGCGCAAAAACAGGTAAATAACTTTCATAAGACTGCTAAGTTGCACAAGGGAGACATGTTGCCAATTATAGACCTTGAAGAGAGCATATTGGGCAAGTATAAGCCATCGGACGTCAGAAAAAAACTATCGGAAATAGTCTCGGCTATGGCGAAAAAATATGGTTCGAAACCAATCATATATTGTGGCGAGAAGTTTGCACAGAAACTTGAGTTGAGCAAGTATTATGCAGAAAATCCGCAATGGCGAGCACGTTATGGCTCGAAAAGCGAAAAAAACAAAGAGGCAGACATTTGGCAATTTAGCGAGACTGGTGAGGTTGAGGGCATAAAAACGATGGTTGATTTAGATGCTTTTTGCTCTGCAAAGTACGAACTAAAAGATTTGCTGATAAAGTAGTCAGTTTTTATAAGCCGCCTAACAACTTACGCACCGTCTTACCCCTCTACCCTCAGCCAACTACGAGTGGCTGGGTCGTAGCGTTTAATCACACGTGCAGGGATGCCAGCCACCACACAAAAGTCTGGCACGTCGTGAGTAACCACACTGCCTGCTGCCACAACACAATGTTTGCCAATGCTTACGCCAGGCATCACTTGCACTCCATAACCGAGCCACGACCCCGCACCTATCTTGACCGCTGCAGACTCTACATTTTGTTCTCCGATGGGCTTACTTATGTCTTTGTATGAGTGATTTCGGTCTGTAATGTGGACATTGGGAGCAAGCAAAACATAATCGTCAATCTGCACACTATTGCAACAGCCAATGCGGCTGAGCTTGCCAATCAGACAATGATTGCCAATGCACAACTGCGGACTATTCTGACCCTCAACTTTGTGCGCAAAGAGCTCTGCTCCGTCGTCTATTATCGTGTAGCTACCGACCGACACCCAACGGGGGTTAGCAATGTCTACATTCCTACCAAACGAAATGTGTTTTCCACAGAAACCATATAGTTTCGTTAGGACAACACTTCGGACTTTATTGACAATTTTCCTGAGCATAATAAACATGCGTTTTACTTTTCTCCTTGCGAAGATTAAAAGCAGAATTCAAGTTGATAATGCAACGCTTTCGAATTCGAAATTAGTCATTTCTT
>CALAVC010000034.1 GCA_937892095.1 uncultured Bacteroidales bacterium
CGGGAGTCGTCGCCTCTTTGTAATTTTACAAACAAAAGACACAACATAAAATGATACGAAATAGATTTATATTGTTAGCTACAATTATGTTAGCGACAGCATTGGCAACATCGTGCAAGAAAGACGATGGAGATGGAGGCGAGACTGAATATTTTTTTGATAATGAATATTGGAATAGTTGCACGGATACGATTGTGACGGGACCAGCTGACGACATTACTTATTTTAGTGCAAAGATGAAGGGTCGGATTACGTTTAAAGAGACTATTGTGGCTGGGCTTGGAAACAAGGAGACGCATGGTGTTTTGATAAGTGAGAGCGTACAAGATAGCACGATGGTGTTTGGCGCGGAAGAGGTGGAGGCTGTGGTGTGTAAGAGTCAGGCAAAGCTCTACACAGTAGAAGCGACAGGGCTTAAGATGGGAACGCGATATTACTATAGGGCATACGCTCACAATACGAAACTGAATAAATATCATTATGGTAGGGTGTTTTACTTCACGACGCTGATGGGAAAGGCAGAGACGCTGGAAGCGCAAGACGTTACGCCGTATAGTGCAGACGTGTATGGTAGTAGTTCGATAGATATTCGTGATGAGCGATTTGATGGTGAGGTGGGCATTGTGTATACGACTCGAAATACGGACCGACCGAGTATTGAGGTTGATAAAATAGCGGTGGGGCACATGGTGGCTGATGATAGTACACGATTTGTGGTGGAGCTGGATACGCTAACGGAACAGACGAAGTATACATACATGGCATATTTGCGTATTGGGACGGAATATTATTATGGTGGAGTAAGGAGTTTTAGTACATCGAAGTTTGAGATTAGTACGGCATCGGTAGTGGATCTCGGACTGTCGAGTGGTACGCTGTGGGCAAGCATGAATGTGGGTGCGAGTAGCGTGACGGACGCAGGGACTTACTTTGCGTGGGGAGACCCGACTGGTGAAGTGTTTGAAGTGGATAATACAGACTTATATTTTACGGCAAACGTTTATGACTTGTCGTCGGATAAAGACATGGCAACACAAAATGTGGGTGTTGGGTATAGGACGCCAAGTGTGGAGCAAATGAAAGAATTGCTGAATAGTTGCGAATGGCATTGGACTACGTATAATGGTGTTAATGGCTATGTGGTGAGAGGTGTGAATGGTCAGACAATATTCTTGCCGACAGGCGGAGAATTGGCACCGACAACTTCGGGCGATAGGAATCTTGTGGGCGTGGGCATAAGTGGTAATTATTGGACAGGAAGTCGAACTCTGTTTAGTAAAGCTTATCACTTGACTTTCGACCGTGAAAGTCATGCAGTTGGCGAAAGAGGACCATGGTTCGGATTTAATGTGCGAGCAGTTGTCTCGCAATAATTGGAGAAATGATATGAAAAGATTAGTGATATTGGCGATTGCGTCGTGTGCGTGTGCGATTGGCATAAAAGCTGGTGTGCGCGATACGACAGAGATAAGCGATCGGGTGGAAGAGAGGTACTCCTTATCGAAAAGAGAACCAAAGCTATTGTTGGAGTCGGCTATAAGCCTTATAGATCTATATACGAGTCCGATGACGATGGTCAATGGCGTATATAGCTATGGTAAATCGACACTGACGCCTTTGGCAGAGATTGGAGGCGGACGAAACTATGTCGGGGGACACATTGACACGTATGCCAATGTGCGAGGGAATAATTTTATGTTGGAAGTTGAATATCTTGACGGTCAGGCACGTAAGGTGGAACGGAACTTGACGGCTGACGCTCTACTGCTATACCCACATTTGGTGGCAGGCAATATATATCATGACATTCATCGCTCGGTGCTTAAGGCAGAAGTGGGTTTTGCGCGTGATATGCAACGTTGGGCAATAGGCATGAAGCTAAGTGCTAAGTCGACGCACGAGAGTGATAGTGACCCAGTAAGTCCTGACAATTTTGCGTGTGACCTTCGGGCACAAATGTCGCTTGCTAAACTGACTGACAGACATAGGATAGGTCTTGAATTTTCGGGACAAAAATATAGTCAGGATACAGAACCAGACGTAACACAGGGTTTTGAAAGTAGCGTTTATATGTCGCAAGGGTTGGGGCGTGTCATGTTGCTCGAAGCGTATGACGTGGAGTATGAAGGGCATGGAATGTCGGTGGCTGCAATGGTGACTCGGCGTCGTGGAGAAGTACCGTTGCAGGCAATGTTGCGATATGGGAGAATGGGTTTGAAAGGTAGTAATGTGACAGGTATGGTAACGAAACAAGAGAATAGAGATTTGCGTGCGGAAGTGTGTTATAGCTTAGACGGAAAGTTTTGGAAGCAGTTGCAATTAGACTTAGGAATAGAGCAACGTAGGACAAAGACAGGTCAAAACTATGATAGTGATTGTCCAGAGCTGAAGTTTAGTGCAATTGGTCGGTGTAGTGTATTGCAAACAAAAGTGGAAATGGGCTACATGAAGCGAAGGGAGCGAAACGAGGAATCTGTGGCAAAACTTGAAGTTGGCGACTTCCGTTCGGGCGTAGGCGTAGGGCTTGTAGCAAGAGGCAAACGACTGCTTGCAGCACCACTTGCAACGCTAAAAGCTGACTTTGCTGTGGACGATAAGTGTGTTGTACTTCAAGGTGAGCCGGAGACGAATGTTGTAAATAGGCGAATAGGATATTACAGCAAGAATAGGTTTTCGGCACAATTGGGAGTGCCGATGACGTGGAACTTAGGACATAAGTTTGCACTTATGATGACGCCAGAGTTATATTCAGAACTACATTCAGGTGGTGAGAAAACTCGGTGGATAAAAATGAAAATAGGGCTTTGTTTTTAAAAAGATGAATACTCTGCGAAATGTTGTCGACGATTTATATGCCGACATGAGGGCTAATTGGTCAATGGCGACAAATAACTACATTGCATTGAGCCAAGCCGAAAAGAAACTATTTGTAAAATCGGGCATAAGTGTGTTGTATAATAAGCAACGGATACGTTCGACAGCAGCAAATATTAGCAAAGAGAGCATCGAAAAGCGACCGTGTTTTTTGTGTCCTCAAAATCGTCCGACAGAACAAAGGGGTTATGCATGGCGAGACTATTGGATATTGGTGAATCCATATCCTATTTTTGAAAGGCACTTGACTGTTGTTAGTCAGAAACACGAAGAGCAGACCATAGTTGGAAAGATGCGAGATTTGTATGCGTTGGCAACAGAGATGGGTGAGGAGTTTATTGCTTTTTACAATGGAGCGAAGTGTGGTGCTTCGGCACCCGACCATATGCACTTTCAGGTTATCGGGCAGAAACTGCAATGGATTGTAGGACCCAAAACGATTGAGTCGGCAGAAATATATAACGATGAAGAAGAAGGACGGATATGCTCAGAAATAGCTGATGGTAGGCTACGTTATAGGCTATGTCATGCAAAAGAAGAAACAGCAGAAAAATTATTAGTAAAGTTGTTGGGCATGAGGGATATAGACACAGATATGATGAATGCTTACGGACTTAGAAGAAAGAAAGAGACGGATATATATATCGTGCCACGACTTACGTTTCGACCGACATATTATTACGCTGTTGGCGATGAACACATATTGGTTAGTCCGGCGGCAGTAGAGGTTGGTGGAACACTTGTTTTGCCTCGCGAGGAAGACTTTGAAAAAATGAACGAAAACATTGCGATAGACATCTTGCGACAGGTGTGCTATTCGGCAGATAACGACATAAAAAAATAGCGAGTGAGATGATTGAAGAGCCAGAAATTGAAGTGGGCATAGTGCGAAGCTCTAAGATATGTTTTGTATTGCATACGACATATCGAAATGCATCGGGTCAGAGGTTTATGGCTGGCGAACATGTGGCAAGCGGTACAACATTGGGTGTGTGCATTGATGGGATTCGTGTGAGCGATTGTGAGCTATGTCCTCAACAGCCGAATTCGACATTTAGCGTAAAAGATGTGGAAATAGGTGTGGGATTTCATTGGGATCAAAAAGAAGACCAAAGTTTTGCAGGTAAACTGCGATTCGTAGTCGACGGAGACGGAATATGGGCAGTAAATAAGATTAAGGTTGAAGACTATTTGCGCAGTGTGATAGCTTCGGAGATGAGTGCGACGTCGGACATTGAGCTGCTGAAAGCGCATGCTGTGGCATCGCGTAGTTGGCTTATGGCGCAAGTGTGGAACAAAGGAAAATTTGTGGGAGCAGGACGGCGAAATCTGGACGGCGAAAAGAAATATATTTGTTGGCGAGATCGTGAAGACCATAAGCTATTTGATGTATGTGCGGACGACCATTGCCAACGTTATCAGGGTGTGGGGCGGATTTCGCAAACGGCAGTAGACAAAGCCATTGCACAGACGAGAGGCGAAATTTTGACCTACGAAGGGAATGTGTGTGATGCTCGATTTTCAAAGTGTTGTGGTGGGATGACAGAAGTCTTTTCGACATGTTGGACAGACGATGAGGTGTCATATCTTAGGTCGTTTGCCGACAGCACAGTTTGGCCGAGCAAATATCATGATTTGCAGAATGAACAAGAAGCAAGAGAATGGATTTACGATACGCCAGAAGCGTTTTGTAACACACAGGATGCTAAGGTGATTGGGCAAATACTCAATTCGTACGACCAAAAGACGCAAGATTTTTACAGATGGCGAATTGAGTATGGTGCGGAGGAACTTGGTTCAATAATAAAAGAAAAGTGTGGGATAGACATTGGCGAGGTTGTGGACCTTGTGCCTTTGCAAAGGGGACCTTCGGGTCGTATAAAGCTACTTCGTATTGTTGGAAGCAAAGATGAATTGACTGTTGGTAAAGAGTTGGAAATCAGACGATTGCTAAGTAGAACCCATCTATATAGTTCGGCATTTAGTATAAGTTGGAAGGATAAGAAAACTATTGTTTTAAGTGGTGCAGGTTGGGGGCATGGCGTAGGCATGTGTCAAATTGGTGCAGCAGTTATGGCCAATAGGGGATTCAACTATCGGAGCATACTCTATCATTATTTCCGTAGGGCAATGATAGAGAAAAAATGGGTATAGATTTTGTGGTGCTGCATAAGTGGCACATTCTAAACACATTAAGAGTGGCAAGAAATACCAATTGATAAAATTTTCTTATTTTTGAGTATAAGGTATTCAAAATATACTTCTTTACACTGAAAACCGATCAATTATGGCAGACATATCGAAACATAAAGTTCTCGTAGCCGAAGATACGGAAAGTAATTTTTTGCTTGTCTCGTACATCTTGCGTGGCGAATATGAAATCTCCTGTCCCGAAATCGACTGGATTCTAAAACGCCTTTCTGAAATCAGACCGAATCTTGATGACCCACGAAATCCGACTGCCTGTGGGCGCATTACGGGTAAGGGCTTTGGTCGCTGTATTTACACATTTATTTCAGATGACGATATTCCTGCTTTTAAGGCAAAGCTTGCCGAATACGAGCGGATTTTTGGTTTTCATACCGCCTGCTACGAGGTTTCGCCAGCTGATGGAGCGCATGTTGTTACCCGTTAGCGTGCTTTTGACAAACGACGATGGTTACGGCTCTCCTGGGCTGCAGGCGCTTGAAGCGGCTCTTTCCTCTGTTTGCGAGGTGTACGTACTTGCCCCCGATTCGAACCGCTCTGCGGTGTCAAATCACATTACCATGAACGCGCCACTTTGTATTACTGAAAAAGATCCGCGTCATTTTACGAGCTCGGGAAATCCTGTTGATTGCGTTGTCACCGCCCTGCATGCAGACTTGTTTACCGCTGCCAACGGTAAGCGCATTTACTTTGATGCCGTCTTTTCTGGCATAAACAAGGGACCGAATATGGGAAGCGACACGGTGTATTCTGGTACAGTTGCTGCCGCTCGACAAGCGTGTATGTATGGTGTGCCAGGAATTGCGCTTAGTTTAGATTCGAAGGACGACTGCTACCACTATGAGGCGCTCGCCGATTTTGCCGCAAAAAATGTGCATACTCTGATGGCGCTGTGTACAGAAACTGCTTTTGTGAACGTAAATGCGCTG
>CALAVC010000035.1 GCA_937892095.1 uncultured Bacteroidales bacterium
GTTTTCTTCAAACACGCCCATAAGGTCGTTGTCCGCAATCACAAAAGCACCCGTCTTGCTCGTACGCTCGTTCTCGGCTCATGCCGCAACGTTAATAGTGCCACCGCCAACAGTGTTTTCAAGCGAGTTCTCTTGGCTGTTGCGCCTCACGCTTCTGAACTTAACGGTAAAAAACTCATCACTGCCATAGACTTTCTGCGAATGTTCTGCACTGATTTTTTAGTATTTCATTGACTACAGCCTCGTCGAGATGTGCAAGTCGGCTCTCGAACTCGACCTTTGCAGACGAGTCGTAAGTACCTACTGAGCCATGCTTCTCGATGAGCTTATCCCCTATGACTATTGCCATCTCTGAGGCGTTGACGTTTACTGTTTTTGCCCCTTGCTTTTTTGCCGCTTTTGAAGGTGGAATGTATCGACAACAAAAAAACTTAGTATATTCGCTACATTAAAAATTTGCGAAGAAACCTTTCTTCCCACACACATGTATTCCAAAGAAGAAGCACAGGCCATCAGACACGCTTTTTGGCATAAGCTCGAAAGCAAAAGCCGACGCGTACCAGGACAAAATGGTCGACCAATAATATGGATGGGTAACCGCACAGGTGTCAAAGGACTCGACCTACGCTTCGACGTCAGTGGCGGACAAATAAGCGTTGCCATAGAAATAAACACCCACGGAGCCGAACGCGACGAAGCATTATGGGCAAAACTCGAAAACTGTCGAAAGCTAATCGAACGACACTTTGAAAGCCCACTCACGTGGGACCCAGCCTTTGTACGCGAAGCTGGCAACACAGTCAGGCGTGTCTATATAAGCACCGAAGGCGACATCTACAACAAAGAAAGTTGGCCCGAACTCATACACTTCATGATAGACAATATGCTACACATGGAAGCCGCCTACAAAGAGATTAGCGACTACATGATACACTTCTGAGCCACGCGCCCACAAAATGGAAGAACTACTCAACCGACTACGAGCATGGCAATATAAAGCATTGCTTTTTGCGCAACATTTTGGCAAGCGCACCGACAATATCATAAACACACTCACAGTGCTAATTGCCACTCTTGGCATAGGCAACGTGGTGTGGCAGATCGGTTTCGACACATCTGCCGAAGTGAGCAGGTGGATGGTCGATGCCAACAAGTGGTTTATCATCATCATCGGTCTTGCGCAAGTATATCGCGTAGTGTCGCAAATGATATTTTACCGCAAGCTGACACTGTGGCAAACACTCTACATGGTAGTCTTGTGGGGCTACATACTCAACACAGGAGCCACCGAGGGCTGGCGAGTATATCTTGACCATCGATACGTTGTCGATGCCGTACTTGTTGTCGTTTCACTCTACGAAATTTCGAGCCTAAGCATATCGTTTCTTGCCCGAAAGAGTAGCCCGACAATGCTTTTTGCAGGCAGTTTCCTTCTCTTCATTGCCATCGGAACAGGACTGCTACTCATGCCACGTTGCCACTACTACGACCTCACTTTCCTCGAAGCACTCTTTACATCCACTTCGTGCGTATGCGTAACTGGCATGTCGCTACTCGACATGCCTCGTGAGTTTACACCATTTGGCATGGTGGTTATCATGATGCTCATTCAGGTTGGCGGACTTGGCGTAATGACCTTTACGTGTTTTTTTGCTCTTTCGCTCGGCAGTGGCTCTTCGCTCCAAAATCGTATGGTCATAAAAGACCTCATAAGTGCCGACAGCATGTCAGACATCTTCCGAACCCTCAAACACATTATGTACGTAACGTTCATAATAGAGGGCATAGCAGCTTGGCTACTCTACATCAATTTCAAGGAGAAAATGCCCATGATGAGCACAGCCGATCTTGTGTTTACGTCAGTCTTTCATGCCATATCAGCCTTTTGCAATGCTGGCATATCGAATTTGCCAGGCGGATTGGAGCACCATCTACTCGATGGTTGCAAGCGCATACACTTCATTGTGGCGCTAACCATCATTTTTGGCGGCGCAGGCTTCCCATTGCAGTCTGCCGCAATTAACTGGTGCAAAGCCCGACTTATGGGGCTTGCCTACCGCATTCTTGGGTTGCGACGTCGCCCCAAACAAGCAAGCATACGCCTTATCAGTGCTGGCAATCGACTCATTTTCTACACCAACATCATACTGCTTGCCATTGGTGGCATACTAATATTCTTCTTTGAGTATAACGCCTCACAAGCCGACGAAGGACTTCTCAACCGACTATGCGACTCGTTCTTCCTGTCTGCCACATCGCGCACGGCAGGATTCCTCTACCACGACGTGATGGAATATTCAGCACCGACGCTCATGCTCGTAGCAGTCCTTATGTGGATCGGTTGTGCACCACTATCGACAGGCGGTGGCATAAAAGTTACCACCTTTGCCATAGGCTCACTCAACTTGTATAATACGCTTGTGGGCAAAGATTACATAGAAATTTTTGGACGTCGCGTTTCGTCGCACTCCGTCCGCAGAGCCTTTGCCGTCATGATGGTCTCTGTTTTGGCAATCTTTGCCAGCACAATAGCCCTCAAATTGGCCATGCCAGAATATGAAACCGTACGCCTCTTCTTCGAGTCGTGCGCTGCTCTCAGCACGGCAGGCATGACAATGGACACGACCCACAACCTCAACACTGCCGGACAAATAATACTCATGATAGATATGTTCGTAGGGCGAATAGGCGTCATGGCATTCCTCCTAATGTTCTTCTCACCCCACCCTGCCGAACGCTACAAATATCCGTCGGAAAACATAATGACCTAAAAAGAAATGAAATATATAATAATCGGACTTGGCAACTTCGGCACCAGTCTCGGTCTACGCCTACGCGACATGGACCACGAGGTGATAGGTATTGACACACGCGAGCAAATTGTCGAAGAATATAAGGACAAGCTAACAGGCACAGTGTGCATGAACTCTGTTGACGAAGCGTCGTTGCGCGCACAGTCGGTATTGGAAGTCGACGCTGTCATTGTGGCCATTGGCGAAGACTGGGCTGCCTCAATTCAGACAACGGCACTGCTAAAGACCATGGGCGTAAAGCGAATAATAGGTCGTTCCCTGTCGAAACTTCACGAGACAGTCCTGCGCGGTCTTGGCATAGAAGAGATTATTAACCCAGAAAACACTGCTGCTCTCGAAATTGCCAATACAATTGTCTCGAAAAACGTCATACACACATACAACATAACCTCGTCAATATCGATTAACGAAGTAACAGTCCCTCCGTATTTTGAAAATCAGACAGTAGCAGACGTCGACCTCGCCAAAAACTTTGGTCTGACACTCATTGCAGTCAAATATCAAACTTCGGCAGGCAAGATGTTTGGCGGCAACAAAGGCACATGGCAAGTAACCCGTTTCTTCGACGATTTTCGTTTTAGCAAAGGCGACCGCATAATTGTCTACGGAGACAATCAACAAATGCGCAAACTACTCGAACTATTTAAGAAATAATTTTATGCTTCTGCCCATACACCCCGATAGCCCCGAAGAACGCAAAATAGACCAAGTGGTTAGTTGCCTCGAAAATGGTGGCATTGTCGTCTACCCCACCGACACTCTCTACGGCATAGGCTGCGACATAAACAACGCTGCTGCCATCCAGAAAATATTGCGATTTAAGGATGTCAACCT
>CALAVC010000036.1 GCA_937892095.1 uncultured Bacteroidales bacterium
GAACAAAATAAGCGTCGAAAATCAGGCACTTGGTGGCATGAGTAGTCGCACGTTCTATACTCGCCTATGGCCCGACATTCGTAAAGCCATCCGTCCTGGCGATTGGGTCATTATCAGCATCGGACACAACGACAATGGTCCTTTCGACGAGGGACGTGCACGCGCTACCATTAAAGGCATCGGCACCGATTCTATGGTCGTTACAATCAAGGAGACAGGCGTAGTCGAGACCGTCTACTCCCACGGAGAGTATCTTCGTCGCTACATCCGCGAGACGCGTGCCATGGGGGGCAATCCTGTCCTGATGTCTCTTACGCCTCGCAACGCTTGGGAAGGTGAGCGTGTTCAACGTGTCGACAAGACTTTCGGTCTGTGGGCCAAGCAGGTTGCTGAGCAAATGAATGTGCCTTTTGTCGATCTCAACGACATCACGGCAACTAAGTTCGAGAAGTTTGGCAAGCATAAGATGGACTATCATTTCTTTGGAGATAAGATTCACACCAGTAAATTTGGTGCAGTCCTCAATGCTCAGTCCGCTGCCGAAGGCATAGCTGCTTGTACCGACCCTCAAATACAATTTTTGCAGTCATGCCTTGTCGGTGTAACGCCACGTAAAGCTCTTGATAAACGGGAGAAAGGCAAGCCTGCCGTATTTATCACGGGCGATAGCACCGTAAAAAACAAAGACCGTGATAAAAATGACATGTGGGGGTGGGGAAGTCTGTCAGCCTCTGTTTTCGACACAACTAAAATCATACCTGTAAATTGCGCTAAGGCTGGTCGCTCTTGCCGAACCTACCTCAACGAGGGGCGTTGGGACGAAGTCTATAACAGCATCCAGCCTGGCGACTACGTCCTTATCCAATTTGGTCATAACGACATCGGTGCCATCGATTACGACAAAGAGCGTGGCGAAATTGCTACAGCCGATGACACTTGCCATGTTTATCATAAAAAATCCGATGGCAAGTATGAAGTTGTTTATTCTTTCGGCTGGTATCTGAAAAAGTTTATCGAGGACACACGAGAGAAAGGTGGAATACCCATTCTTGTCTCGCTCACTCCACGCAACGAATGGAATAATGGTAAAATTGAGCGCCGACCAGAATATCTCAAGTGGTATGCTCAAGTAGTCAAGGAAACGGGTGTAGACTATATCGACCTGCACAACATCTCTGCCGATTTTCTCGACAAGAAAGGACAGTCGAAAGCCAAAAATTACTATTGCAAAGACCATACGCACACTTCTCTCCTTGGTGCAAAAATGAATGCCGATAACATCAAGAAAGCTATCAAGAGTAGCAATATCGAGCTAAAAAAATACCTTCGTAAGTAATCGTTTGACATACTTTACATGCACTCTCCCATTTCAAAAAATGGGAGAGTTTTTTTGTTCTGTCTCTACTTTCGAGTGGTAAAAAATGTTTTCTCGCACAGTAAATAATCTTAATTACATTACTTAACTTTGTAAGTTGATAAGTATAGTATTAAGAAATTAAAAGTTAAATGGTAAAACCTATTCCGACTGAAAAAGTCATCGACTTGGGAGATGGTCGCCAGATAATCATCGAAACAGGCAAACTCGCCAAGCAGGCCGATGGTTCGGTGATGATTAAGTGCGGTGGCACATACCTATTGGCTGCAGTTACAAGTGCCACAGAGGCAAAACCCGATACCGATTTTATGCCTCTCACTGTTGAGTACAAAGAAAAATTCGCTTCTGCAGGTCGTTTCCCGGGTGGCTTTACGCGTCGCGAAGGTCGTGCTTCCGACTACGAAATCCTCATAGCACGTCTTGTCGACCGAGCTCTTCGCCCTCTTTTCCCCGACGATTATCATGCCGACACATTCGTTAATATAACTCTTTTCTCGGCAGACGAAAATGTTATGCCCGATTCTTTGGCTGGTCTCGCAGCTTCAGCAGCTCTCGCCGTTTCCGACATACCATTCAATGGTCCCATTTCCGAAGTTCGTGTAGCTCGTATCGACGGGCAGTTCGTCATCAACCCGTCTGCCAAAGAACTCGAAAAGGCTGACCTTGAACTCATGGTTGCTGCCTCCGAGAAAGACATCAATATGGTTGAAGGTGAAATGAAAGAAGTCTCCGAAGCTGTAATGCTCGAAGCTCTTAAGTTCGCCCACGAAGCCATCAAAAAGCAATGTCGTGCACAAGTCGAACTCGTTGAAGAACTCCGTGCAAAAGGTCTTGCTAAAGAAAAACGTACCTATTGCCACGAAGAAAACGACGAAGAGTTGCGCGAAAAGATTCGTCAGCAGTGTTACGAAAAAGCTAAGCAAGTTGCTCAGAGTCAGATAGCAAACAAAGCAGAACGTGGCAAACGTTTCGATGCCATCAAAGAAGAATTTATAGCAAATAACTACCCCGAAGGCTTCGAAGGCGAAATACCAACAGCACTCATCAGTCGCTATTATCACGACATTGAGCGTGAAGCTGTTCGCCGAGTTCTTCTTGACGATCGCATCCGTCTCGACGGACGCAAGACCGATGAAATCCGTCCCATTTGGTGCGAAGTCGGTTACCTGCCCGGACCTCACGGCTCTGCAATATTCACACGTGGTGAGACTCAGTCGCTTTCCACTGTTACTCTTGGCACCAAGCTTGACGAAAAACTCGTCGACGAGGCAACAGTACAAGGTAGTGAACGCTTCTTGCTCCACTACAACTTCCCTCCATTCTCTACCAACGACCCCAAGGCGCCTCGTGGCGTAGGACGTCGCGAAATAGGGCATGGCAATCTCGCGCTCCGTGCTCTCAAGCCAATGATTCCAAGCCCCGAAGAATTCCCATACTCTCTCCGCATCGTCTCCGATATTCTCGAGAGTAACGGCTCTTCGTCTATGGCCACCGTATGCGCAGGCACACTTGCTCTTATGGACGCTGGTGTCAAGATTAAGAAACCAGTTGCTGGCATAGCCATGGGTCTTATTTCCGACACGACGAGCGACAAATATGCTGTCCTCTCCGATATTCTTGGCGACGAAGACCACCTCGGAGATATGGACTTTAAGGTTACGGGTACACGTGACGGCATAACAGCTACGCAAATGGACATCAAAGTCGATGGGCTTAGCTATCAAGTTCTTGCCGAAGCTCTCGAACAAGCTCGCAAGGGACGTCTTCACATTCTCGACATAATCGAAGAAACCATACCCGAACCTCGTGCAGACTACAAACCTCATGCTCCTCGTATTGTTACCATAACAATACCCAAAGACATGATAGGTGCTGTCATTGGTCCTGGTGGCAAGATAATTCAAGACATCCAAGCAACCACAGGTACAACCATTGCCATCGAGGAAGACGACAAGAGTGGAATCGTCAACATAGCTGCAAGCAATCGAAATAGCATAGACGCAGCTCTTGAACGCATAAATCAAATCGTTGCCATCCCCGAAGTCGGCAAGACATATCGTGGTAAGGTCAAAACCATGACCGCTTTCGGTGCATTCATCGAAATTCTCCCAGGCAAAGATGGTTTGCTCCACGTCAGCGAGATGGATTGGCGTCGTATAGAAGATCCTACCACCTTCTGTAAGGAAGGCGATGAGGTTGAGGTAATTCTCAAAGAAATTGATGCCAAAACTGGCAAGATGCGTCTCAGCCATCGCGACCTAATCCCAAAACCCGAAGGTTACGTTGAGCGACCAGAGCGTCCTCGTGGAGAGCGTCCCGACCGTAATAATCGCAATGGCGAGCGTGGCGAACGCCGTGAACGCCGCGACAAGTAAGTTTTTAATAGCAAACAGAGCTATCGACCAGTCAAATTTTATTGTTTGACTGGTCTTTTTTGTGATAAAAAGTTAAATCTGTCCTTATAACGTACTATATGGCGATTCTCGCTAAATCATTGGCTTTTGAACTTCGACTCAACTTTGTTATTTTTGCAGAAAAGTAATCTGCCTAAATGGAAAACCAATCGGAAAAGAAAATGGCACCCAAAAATAAAGTTAGGCGTGAAATGATTGAGTATATCAATCTGCAGTTAGCTTCACTCGGTCAGCCAACATTTGAAGACTCTTCGTCTATCGAAGGTCAGGCGTCCGATCGCTTCATGTCTATCACGCAAGACATCATAAATTCATATCGCGAAAAGACCCGTCTGTTGGGTCATCACCGCAGCCCCGTCGATAAGCGTATTCAAGACTTTATCGACGACTATTTGAAAGACGTTCAGAAAGCTGAGGGCGCATGTCAGTTGCCTACCGAAACACTCGTTCTTGGTCAGCCAGGCTTGGCTCGTGAGTTGAGTTTGCCACCCGACAGCAACACATTCTTTGGTAAATACATATCCACCTATCGCGTAAAGCAAGGTGTGCTCAACAATCCTGCCAACGACAAGCGTACCACCAAGGGTACGTTCCATATTGCCGAAGGTGGTTTGCCTATCCCAGTCGACAAGAAAGTTGTTCCGAAAGTTACATTTGCTCGCCTACTCGATGCAGCCTTGCATCCAAGCGAAGACATCAATCAGCTACCTTTTACTTCGAGCCAGAAAAACAAAGCGCACACAATGGTTAGCCTCCTCGTTCGTCCTGTCGTTGTGCCACAAGTCCCAGGCATAATGGAAGAGCGTAGCATGGAAGTTCACCTTTTTGCACCCGGAAGTCTTGTTAGCTCGCTCGACTTTGTCGAGACCATCTTTGGTAATGCAGGCGACCATACTTTGCCCCAAAATGATGCTGCACTTGATATTGATCACTGGACTGGTCATACAGGTTGTATAATCTTCGCTCCGCAACTGACTTTGCTCAAAAAGAAAGACCTTGGCTTGCCACACTACGACGACGCAACCGAACGTCAGAGAGCCGATGGCATGTGTTGGCGCGACGACAGTGAACTCTATAACGACGGAGGCTCTTTCAAGATAACCGCTCGTGACGAACGCGGTGTCGTTGTAACCATCATTGCCGACAACTATTTCGGTTATGCTAAGAAAGAAATAAAGACCGAAATAAACTATTCTGCCAACCTATTTGGTCTTGCCGAAGAAGAACATTCTGGTGGTGCAATAGCATTCTCTCGCTCTATAATGTCCGACGACATTGTTGGTGAACTATATAGTAGCAAGCTCGACGGACTCTTTAC
>CALAVC010000037.1 GCA_937892095.1 uncultured Bacteroidales bacterium
TTAACCACCCCCTCTGAAGATTGCCTACTGTTGCATTATCAACTTGAACTTAGGTAATATTCGTAAGTACCTGAGCGATTTTCCTTTCCTCCAAGTCCTGCCACCGCACAACAATTACTTACAGAAAGCAAACCCTTATCATCTTCCTTAACAAAAGTCTCTATGAATTTCTGTAATTTATCTTCTGCATATTCCTTAACGTCTGCTGGCAAATATCCCATTCGTACACCCTTCAGCATCGAGTATATAAACATCGCACTGCACGAAGACTCAACATAGTTGCCTTCTCTCGTCGGGCTATCCAACACCTGATACCACATACCACTCTTGTCATCAGAATACCTTTTCAAGGACTCCACCATGTTTTGCAACATATCCACGACGCTATCTCGCCCCGAAGTCCCTTCTGGCACAAATTCCAACATGTCCACCATTCCCATCATAAACCATCCGTTTGCTCGTCCCCATGCATGCTTACTCTGACCCGTTATGCTATCTGCCCAAAATTGTTCTTTCGCTTCATCCCATGCATGTCTATATAGTCCTGTTTGTGTGTCATACGTGTGTTTGCCCACTATCAAATATTGTCGCACCACATCTTCTGTCACGTCAATGTTGTTCAGTTGTCCGTATTCAGCCATAAATGGAGCCCCCATATACAACCCATCCAGCCACATTTGATGCGGATAAATTGCCTTATGCCACAAGCCACCCTCACTCGTTCGCGGATGTGTCAAGACTTGTTCCATTAGGCTGCTTGCTGCCTTCATATATCGTTCGTCGCCACTGTGGTTATATAGTCGCAACAGCAACTTGCCAGGGCACAAATGGTCAATGTTGTGTGTCGTAGGCTTATACCCCTTAATCACTCCATCGCTTGTAACCATTGAATCTACCCACTCATACACGTAGCGGATAACGCTCGTGTCGTCGTTTCGTTGCGCCACCCTCATCATGCCCATCAATTCTACGCTCGAACTATAACCCCACTTTGCCGACGGCTGAAAATCCAAATTTATTGGATTTGGCACACGTCTCATCTCCGACCACACAAGTTGCTCGGCTATGTCCATTTTGCTCTTCGGCTGTGTCTGGTTACACCCCACAAGCGTGGTCACCATTGCGACCATTAGCATGAGCACATTTCTCATTTGGCTACTTTACTTAGAGTATAGTGGCAACCACTTATTGTCTATTTCAAAAACTTTCTTCAAACTAAGTTTCTTTGCCGTATGCTCGTCAAGTTCTTTCGACCATTCTACACGTTTATTTCTCGCTGAGCCTGCTCCCGTACACGCATACTCGCTATAACGTGCCGTATGCTCATTCTCCACACGTCCCCAATTATGCCAACCTTCAGCCCTTATACACCCAGGCAATTCACACTCTATCCACGTTACCGATGCATATTCTCTCCATGGTCTGCCAAGATACAATTTGTCAACCTTTGGATCGGCCGTTACCTTGCATTTTCTAAACACGTATCCCCATTCGCTCTGCGCTGGCGTCGATGCAGCTGTAATGTAGCTATTGGCTTTGCAATGTATAGTGCATTCATCCAAGACCACCGTTGCTGGTCCAAACAGAAAGTCTGTCGTACCCTCTATATAGCAATCTCTAAAATACTGTCTCGAACCATTTCCCCCATTGAAGACCGTATCCTGATTGCCAAGTATTTTACACTTAGTAAATTCACATCGATCTCCCTCCACATGCAGTGCAACCGCCTGACCTACTGCGCCAGCAGCATTCTCTATCGTCAAGTTCTCCATTCGTATCCCGTCGCCATCTACTCTGACTGTCCACGTGTTAAATGTACCCATTTTGTTAAGCGACGCATAATCCGAATGTGTTATTCTGACTTTGTCCTGACTCTGCCCAATGATGGTAATGTCGCATTTGTTTGCTGGAATCAGTAGCTTTTCCTCATATACGCCATTCTTTACATATATTATCGTTCGAGTCGGTTTATAGTCGCGCACCGAAAGCACCGCTTCTTGTATTGTCGTAAATGTTCCCTTACCGTCTTTCGACACAGTTATTTCTGGCGCATTGGGTTGCGCTGTTGCCATTGTGCATATTAGCAACAATATAATACTTAGTAATATCATTTTTTATCTTTATATGTGTCTTTCTATTTCTTCTCTATTAACAACCACGTCCCCACGTATTCTGGGAACTTCAATCTAATATCTGCAATCTTGTTGCGCGCCGTTTTTTCAAGACTACACGAGTATATCGACACTCTATATTGTCCGTTTTCATTTTCCATTATACTCGGCAAAAAATCTTTCCGAATCGCGTCCTGACACAACTGGCGAGCGTTTTCCAACTGCTTAAACGAACCTATGATTATGTGATACCTACCTTCTTCTTCCTCTGGCAAGTCCTTATCTTCAGTCTCTATTATTTTCACCTTTTCTGCACGTACAACCACCTTTTCTTCTGCTGCTTGTTTTGCTCTTGCCTCAGCTTCGGTCTTTGCCTTTGTAGCTGCTGCCTCTGCATCCTTTTTTGCTTTTTTAGCCACGTTTTCAGCATCTTCTCGCACCTTAGTCTCTGTCTCTTGTCGTATACGTTCTGCTTCGACTGCCGCCAACTCCGCTTTGCTCTCTTTATCTTTCTCCGCACTCAAATTTGCACTCGTCCCATACGACTCACTCGTCGTGCTTTTCACCGACGGAGTACTTTGCGATGTCGTCGTCCTACGTGTACTACCCAAACTGCTCGAACCCTTATGCGAGCGACAGCCCACTGGTATAATCAGCATTGCCAACAATGCTATCATACTCATTATCTTTTTATTCATTCTTTAACTAAAAAACGTTGTTACGCAAATTTATAATCTTTTGCATTATTTTTATCTCTGACTTTTAATTACTTCCACATTTCAAAATATTTACTCAACTTTTTCTACCCTTTTTAGCTATTCTTTCTCTCTACGAAAAACTTTAACTTTGGTGTAGTTTTATCAAAATCTACGGATACTCATGTTTTCCGAACCTCACTACGATGGTCTCCACGGCTGGATTGAAGTAATCACTGGCTCCATGTTTTCGGGCAAGACCGAAGAACTCCTTCGACGTCTCCGACGTGCCGAACTTGCACACCTATCCATCCGACTATTCAAACCTCTTATCGACACTCGTTATAGCATGGAAAGCGTTGTAAGCCACGACAATACCCGACTTCCCTGTGTCCGTATTGTCAACCCCGAAAGCATACTTGCCGACACTCAAAATGTCGATGTCGTTGCCATCGATGAAGCTCAGTTTTTCTCCGAGGCACTCGTCAATGTATGCACCGCTCTCGCCGATGCTGGCAAACGCGTCATAGTGTCAGGTCTCGACATGGACTATCGGGGTCTACCTTTTGGTGTCATGCCACACATAATAGCGCGAGCCGAATTCGTCACCAAAGTACATGCCATCTGTGTTCAGTGTGGCTCTCTCGCCAATTATAGCCATCGAATCTCTTCCGACAACAACCTCATCCTTATCGGCGAGAAAGACCGCTACGAACCTCTGTGCCGAAAATGTTTCTGTCAGGTCTGTCAGCAACAAGAACATTCTACTTCTACCCAAAATATTTTTTCAAAACAATGAAACAACTCTCTGTTGAAAAAATTGCCAATATTTGTCACGGAGTAGATCGGAAGAGCGTCGTGTAGGGAAAGAG
>CALAVC010000038.1 GCA_937892095.1 uncultured Bacteroidales bacterium
GCCGAGAAGAACATCGAGGGCAACGAGGTCAAGAAGACGCAGCTCGTCGGAATGTCCGTATGGGTTCAGCAGAAGGCGCTCTACAACAGCGACTTCTTCCGTCAGGAGAACATCTTCCGCTTCGACCATTCACCAAAGATGATGTTCGTCTATAACCTCACCCGTCTCTACTCGCCCAAGTCGGCTGAAGATGACGTGTGGCTGCATTGTGACTATCCGCTGACCTTCTCTCTGTCGGGCGCAGGCCGTGAGATAACAGAGCCTGACACCGACCTTGAGCTCTACACGGCCAACGACCGCATACCGATGCGTGACGCTCTGCTTCTCTTCGACGAGGAGGATGGCGTGACACGCTCCATATCGGTCAACGTGAACCGTCGCAAGACAACCAGGGGCGTTGACATCACAGAGACCAAACACCCAGTAAGATTCACCGACTGGACGCTCTACTTCCTGTTCGGTTACAAGAAAATTGTCTAATCAAACAGTTCTAACCACATGAAGAAAAGCTTTCAGATATTCAGAAACATCACTGCCAAGGGCATTGTCGAGAGTACAGACTCGGAGACTAACAAGGTCACTGCTGGCGGAAACATCATTTCGATGACAGACCAGCTGCGTCAGGACTTCTCCAAATGCACAGGAGTGTTTGTTGTGCCGCAGTCTGCCAGTACGGACTTGTCGGGCGTTACATGCTCACTCAAGATTGCACAGAACGAGATCCTGCCTGACGGCTTCGACCTGTCGCTCATCGCATTCAAGGGCGAGGTGTCGCTCGGTCAGACAATCTACGACTTCAGCAAGGACGAGATCCCTGCCAAGTCATCGGAGTTCGAGCTCATTCTCACCAACAATACCAAAACCGACCAGATGTTCAACCTCTATTTCGTGCTAGAGAGATGATATATGTTGCGACAATAGAGATTCCGAATCACGACAAATGGGGCTCGGTGCATCAGGTGGAGGTTATTCTACCGTCACAGGTGCGTCATGTGCGTGCCTTCTGGTGCAACGTGTCTCTGCCTGCGACGAGCATCCTGGCAAAGTGCATTGCCGCCTCTAAAGGTGACTTGAAGCAGACGGCTTTCGGTGACAGGTCGGTACAGATAGGTTCTCTTTCGGCTACGCTGAACAATACTCACGTTGTGGCAGATTCCACACCTCTATGCGTTCTGAGCAAGGCGAACAAGGGGACAATCAACATGGTTCGCACCACACTTCCACAGGGCGGTGTAGATGTCGAGAACGGTTCTGCGCTTCGCATCATCATCGAGGAGAAACTGTTTGAGCCTTTCGAGAGAGAGTGTGAGCGTTTGACACTGGCCGATGGTGCTGCCATTGACTACTTCAACCTGAACGAGGACGGATCGCCAAAGAACATAAGTACGAACGGCTACATAGCCAAATTCTACATGGAGTACGACAAATGATAAGCAGACTAGCCTACATAGAGCAGCAGCGTTTTGAGAGAATGGGACTGAAGACCGTAGTCACGCCTACGAGCATCGTTGTCTCGTCACCATTGCAGATTATGCAGTTGATGAACGACAGCTATATCCTGACAGGAATACGAGCTTCCGCTCCGAACCTGGTTGCGGATCTGAACGAGGTATGTTTGATTTCGCCTACCGATTCACTCCAGGCGACAGAACAGGAGATAGCAACTCTCGGCACTACGACAAACCGAATGTTCCGAAACTATCTCATCATCAAGACTACTGGGCCTAACGCCTATGGTGAGGATGACAAGATAACTCCGTACAGATTGGACTTCATCCGCGTTACGCCAATCATAAATCACTCATCAACAAATCGCAAATGATAAGATGACACAGACCGAAATACAGCTCACACTGAACAACCTTGTGGCGAAGCTCCGCACCTGTAACAAGAAGGTGCGTTGGGGAATCTCATACACCAAGCAGGGCGACCCTACAATGCGCGAGTTCGACTCGTCGTATGAGGATGGCGCATTGGCAGCCGCCAGTGTGGAGGAGAAGATGAACCTTCTGCTGAAGGACTCGCAGATTGACTATATCCGTGTGGATATGGGCAACTCGCGTGTCAAGACCAAGGACTATGTGGAGTTTATAATTCGGGAGCAGCAGCTCAATGGTGTCACGCCTTATCGCAATGGTGAGGTCGAGATTTACAATTCGGACACTCGCGATGTACGAAATGCAAAGGCCGCCTACAATCAGATGCACGGCAATGCTCCTTTCGGCAACGTGAATGCAATGCTCGGTTTGCTAGGCTTCGATACAGGATGCCTCAATGGCGTTGATGACAATTCGCCTCTGGGTGGATTGGGAGCGATCCTCGCTGTACGTGACGGCAACATCCGTCAGCAGTACGAAATGAAGGAGCAGTCTCGCTTGCTCGATGTTGCTCATCAGGATGCAGCAACGCTTCGTGAGGAGATTTCTGCCCTGAAGGGCGAGATTGCGACAAAGGACAAGACGATCGAGAAGCTCAGCAAGAAACTGGAGCGTTCAGAGGAACGTGTCGAGGAACTTGAGAAGATGAAGCCAGAGAACTCCTTTGGCGGCATCGCTCTGAAGGCTCTCGGACAGTCAATCCTCACAGGCGTTGTCAAGTCCAACACTGGTGTCATAAGTGCCTTGTCGGGCATTCCAAAGCCAACGCTCGATGCTGTAATGGCGGCTCAGGATGACGGCATGAATCAGTATTCTGCCGAAGCTGATGACGATGAAGCAGAGGTAGAGGTGGAGTCTGAAGATCCACGCTCACCACAATTGCAGCAGATTAGTTCCTGGACTAAAAACCTCAGTGATGAGGAGTTCAATCAGTACCTGGCAATCATGAATGTCTTTATGCTCAACAGGCAGTCGATGACAGCACTCTACAATCAATGGAAGATGGCAACGGTCCAAACTCAGAACGCACAGGCTCAACCTCGTGGTGCGGTCATGCACGACGATAACGGAATCAAACTCAAATAGCCATGGCAGAGAAATTCAAGGTAAACCCCATTACGGGCAAGTTCGATATGGTGGGTGACGGCACAGCTGAAGGCATCACCTATACCAACGCGGAGAAGACCATCGAGACCATTGGCGGCGTGAAGGCAGGCACGTCATTCGACAAGGCTACCGTTGAGGAAGTCTTCAATATGCTCTTCTATCCTGAGCGTGGTCCGCTTATCTCATTGTCTGCTAGCGATACGAACTATAACCGTGAGATTGGTGACATCATCGAGGAACTGACTTTGACGGCAACGACTACCAAGAAGTCTTATCCTATCAAGTCTGTAAAGCTCTCGGATGGTCAATCCATCGCTTCACCTAACGCCAATGGTGGAGCAGAGAAGTTCACCGTCACCAACGTAGGCAAGAACGTATCGTTCACAGCTACAGTTGCCGACGAGAAAGGTCTTTCGGGCAAGTCATCTGCAATAAGCTATGCGTTCCGCAGACCTATCTACTACGGAATTATTGCGAGCAACAAGGCAGATGACGCAACAATTCGCACGCTCACAAAGGTCATCCCGACTGCTGACAGTGGCACTATCACTGCTGCTTTCGGCAAGTTCGACTCCATGCGAATGGTGGTGGCTGTAGCTGGTACTGTAAGCGACATCCTGAACCCTTCTGGCTATAAGATTCTCCCATCGTTCGACACTCGTTTCGTTGTCAACGTGCAGTGTCTCGACGGTCAGGAAGTTCCCTACAACGTCTTCATCTCTAACCCCAACAAGCAGGAGTCTTACACCTGCAAGATAACCTACAAACTCAACTGATGGCAAACTCTTTCGGCAAAGGCATAGCAATGAACTGCGGTTTCGACATGGGCTCTCAGGAACTCGTGGACAACCGTGGCCGCTTCGACACACTCGCTGAGCGTGATGCGCTTGAGGACATCAAGCGTGCCACTGGCTTGCAGGCGTTCGTCAAGGAGACCGATACTGTCTATGTCTGGAACGGATCCGAGTGGCTGCCTGTTGGCGGTGGGTCGAATGACGAAGGCGAGTATCAGGTGTTCGAGAACCATTTTGTTGCATCTGAAGCTGGCAAGGATCTCGAAGATTGCCACAATACCGAAACATCTAAAACCGATTGCTTGTCATGATTACAGAAGAGTCAAACATAATGCAGAAACAGGGCGACTTCATCGCCCGAAAGCTCATGCTCATGGAGGCTCGTCTGAAGGAGTGCGAGCGACAGCTGGAAGTGTATCGTTGCAAGTGCAATCTCAAGGATCGCATCACTTTCGATTCATACGTCGAGTGTAATGTTGATTCTCTTGAGTTCGGTGATTTCGTCGTGGCTCACAATGAGATGTTGACGTTTGACGATTTCGTTGAGCATGTTCCCGATTCGCTTGCTTTCGATGACTTCATAGAGGTGCGTGAGACGCTTTCATTCTCGGATTTTGTCGATACCACAGCTTCGGCTCTTACGTTTGGGAATTTCATTGATGCAGCTTCTGACAGGTTGACGTTCGCAGACTATATCGAAGCGAACCAGAACAAGCTGACGTTCTCTTCATTCGTTAATGCGCAGACTAATAAGCTCACGTTCGGCTCATTTGTCGATGCCAACAAGAGCACTTTGTCCTTTGCGGACTTCATCAACGCAAACACAAGCAAGCTCACGTTCTCGTCGTTCATTGATGCCAACAGAAGCAAGCTTACATTCTCCAACTTCATCAACGCAAACAAAAGTACAATGACTTTCAGCAATTTCGTCGATTACTTCAAGTCCATCCTAACTTTCAACAACTTCATCAACCATGAGTAAATACGCGCTCTCATTCACGACTCAGGGCAACGACCTGAACACCTATTATCTGGCTGCATCGGTGCTCGGTATGGTGGCGGCTAAGTACGGCACGTCCACCACTTATCTCAACTCTTCCTACGGATTCGTCAGTGCCACCTACGCTAGTCAGTTCCAAGGGTTCATAGATTCGGTAATCGAGTCAAAATACTGGACTACAAACGTGAAATGCTATACAGCTGCAAAACTGTATTCATCAGCCAGCATCTCAAATAACGTCACCAAGACTGCGCAGTCTGTGGCCAATGTCACTACGGGTGGAACAACATCTTCCACATCGTTATCTGGTCTCGCATCGTGGCTCATAGGCTCTGCCTCAAATAGTTCGTGGTCGTCCGTGGTCAATCAGTCTGTCCCTTACATCAACTACAAGATCTCTTGCATGAGTGAGACTGACTACAAGGCGTTTCTCACCGCAATAATCAACGCGGGCGGCCTTGCTGACTACGAGCAGACCAACTCCCCAGTTCAAGCTTAATCTTTCATCCCTTTAATACAAACACACAATGGTTCTCAACACAATCCTCGCCAAGATAGGTGATTTCCTTGGCCGCAAATTCAAGCTCATCAGCGACAAGTTCGCTGACATCATCACCAACGTCATCCCTCAGGCCAAGCAGGAGGCTATCGACGCTTCCAAGACTTACACCGACAACAAGTGCACTGTCACCCTCAACGAATCGAAGGCCTACACCAACACCCAGATAACGAACCTTATCAACGGTGCGCCTGAAGCCCTAGACACGTTGAAAGAACTTGCTGATGCCATCGGCAAGAATGGCGACATCATCACCGTCATCAACAACACGCTAAACGGCATCGGTACATACGAAGAGTTTGTCGCAGCATTCAACGACCAGGTCGGCAAGGACAGCATCTTCTATGAGAAAACAGCCTAAACCCTTTGAACCATGATGGATTTAATTCAGAACTGGTTCACACTTGTTCTCGTTCCGCTCACCAGCATCATAACCTGGTGGGCGGCGAGGCACAAGCGCAATACCGAGGAGGCTCAACTAGACAACGATACGGTCAACGACCTACGCAAGACTGTCGATGATTGCGTCGAGCAGAACAAACGCCTATACGACAAGATCTTTGAGTTACGTGTCGATTACTCGCAAGTCAAAAACGAGTGCATCGAACTGGCCTTCAAGAACCAGCAGCTAGCTCAGACCATCGACATGCTCAAGCGTGCCAACGAGGAGCTGAACCAGACAAGCGAAGCCCTCCGCAAGGAAAACGAACAACTCCGAAAACTAATATCACCATGCAGTACAAACTCACCGTCAAAGTAGAGGCGCAGAACGAAACGGAAGTCATCCGTCTCGGCTCGTACCTTCAGAAGATTCTCTCTACATCAAACACACAGGAGATTACCCACCTTCTCGAAAAGGTGGCCAAGAACCCAGCGCTCGTTAAGACCGCACTAAAATTCGCATAGCCATGACCAAGGAACAGAAACATAACCTCGCCATCGCAGCCATCGCTCTCATTGCCATGCTCCTGATGTGCCTGTTAGGCGGTTGCCGTCCAACGCAGTACATTGAGAACATCCGTGAAGTCGAAGTCCGAGACACGCTCATCATCACCGAACCCGACACCGCCTCAATGCACGCCCTCATCGAGTGCGACTCACTGGGCAATCTGTTAGTCCGAGAAATAGAATCACTCCATAGTCAAAAGTCGAAGGTCAATACAGTAGTGGAATACAAAACCTCCAAGGCTGCCGAGATTCGCACAGAGTACATCCTCCAGACTGATACCATCTACGTCCCGACCTACCACGAGCGAGTGACCAAGACACAGACCATTATGCCCAAGCCACAACTCGACATCGGACTTCTCTTCGCCTGGACGCTGATAGGCGTAATCATCGGCTGCATAATCTCATACAAGATACTCAAATGACGCTATCCGACAACCAACTGAAAACGCTTCTGAAGGCGGCAGGCATTACAGCTCTAAGCGTGACGGCTCTTGTCATCGGAGTTCGTGTAGTGAAGCGCATTCGCGAAGGCAGGACCGAAAAGGAACTGACTCACGCAGTCGAAAGCCTCACCACTACCGACAAGGAGGTCTCCCAATCCATCAGCACCGAGCAAGCGAAGCTCTTTGCCAACAACCTCTTCGAGGCCTTCAACGTCTGGAACGGCACCGACACAGATGTCGTAAAATCCGTCATCAGCAAACTGAAGAACGGCAAGGACTGGCTTGCAGTCATCAAAGCTTTCGGAGTAAAGCCATACGGAACGACAGGCACTCCCTGGTTCGGCGACGGCATCCAGCTCGATCTGGTAGGTTGGTTTCGCAAGGAGCTCAGCGGTTCTCTGATGCAGGAGATAGAAACTCAACTCGAAAAGTATGGCATCAACATCTAACCGCAAGTGGGTGATACTTGGAGTTGTAGGTATAGCAGCCATAACAACCGGCATCATCATAGCACGCAAATACAAGACGCAGATCATGAACATTCTCGACCGAACAAAGCTAGCCCTCGTGGGGCGCACCATCAACAAGATCATCATCCACTGCACAGCCACACGACCATCGCAAGACTGTACGGTAGCTTTGATAGACCAGTGGCACAGACAGCGAGGCTTCGACGGCATAGGCTATCACTACGTCATCTATCGAGACGGATCAGTCCACGAAGGCAGACCTCTCAGCAAAGTGGGCGCTCATTGCGTAGGTCAGAACTCCGATTCTATCGGCATATCCTATTGCGGTGGCGTAGCAGAGGATGGCACAACGCCCCAGGACAACCGCACCGATGCCCAGAAAGCT
>CALAVC010000039.1 GCA_937892095.1 uncultured Bacteroidales bacterium
CCAAATCGGAATGTTTTGAAGCCGTAGCCTGCTGTTCGCCGTCGCTGTGGATTGCCGCATGGAGGGAATTCTCCGACGCGCACGACATAATGGCTCGCTACGTCTATCTAAGCCTTGGCGACCGCGAAGAGTTCTCGAAAAACAAGGCGATAATGCAAGTGGGCGACAACATACGTTGGGAGTATCAGCACCTGATACAGGTCGTAGGCGAAGACCATTGCACCTTGCAATGGAACAAGGGCAATCACTTTCAAGACGGAGCCATGCGCATGGCAAAGGGTTTTGCATGGTGCGTGAATAAATTGGCGATTGAAAATCAGAAAAAACAATAAGCACCATGGAATGCAACAAGAATTGGTACGACAGAGAAAAAAATTGACATCTGAAAGAGACGATTTCAGACAGTAGCGAAAGACAACCATTGTTTTTTAGCCCAAAAACTTGTTTTGTATCTTGTGAGACACAAAGCCTTTTTATCTTTGTGCAGACAAACGAAACCGAAGATAGATGATAGAAAGTGCAAGTTGCGAAATAAAGAGTTTGGTGGTGCACCAGATGGGTGCCAAGGCCATGGGTGGCGAGCTACGGCTTAGCCGAGCACCGATAGGGTTGTCGGCAGAAGACGAGATACACGACATTTTACGACTATACTTTTTCCGTCCGTTCAAGACCGAAGTGTATTATAATTTTGCGTCGAGCGACGGCGAAGTGTGTGAGCTTTCGCGCAGGTTGTTTGCCGACCCTACGAAGGCATACGACACGTCGATAGAACTGGCGAGGCGACTATTTGAGGCATCGAATCATCCGAGCATACGAGGTGGCGACTTCTACATGGCATACATTAGCAATGTGGTGGTGGACGGAGTGACAACAGAGGCAATAGGCATCTTCAAGAGTGAAAGTAAGGAGACGTTTTTAAAAGTTATGCTACGTGGCGAGCAACGAATAGAGCTTGACCACGAGGAAGGAATAAACATTAAGAAACTCGACAAAGGCTGCATAATTTTCAACATGGAGCAAGAAGAGGGGTATAGGATATGCGCTGTGGACAACATCAACAAGGGTCAGGAAGCACACTTTTGGATGGACGACTTTTTGGGGATTAAACCACGTGAGGACAACTATTTTTACACGGATAATTACCTAAAAATGTGTAAGGACTTCGTTAGCGACGTGTTTAACGAGGACAACAACGTTAGGCGCGACGAGCAAATAGGGATGATAAATCGTTCGATAGACTATTTTCAGAAAAACGAGAAGTTTAATGCAGCAGACTTTGAGCAGGAGGTCATAGGCGAGCCGAAGGTTATCGACGCATTTAACGAGTATGGCAAAATGTATGCCGAGAAGAACAATTTGGCAGACAGATTTCCGACGGAGTTTGAGGTGTCGAGCGACGCCGTCAAGTCGGAAAAGAAGAACTTTAAATCGATTTTGAAACTCGACAAGAACTTCCACGTGTACGTGCATGGCAGTCGATACCTTATGGAAAAAGGGTATGACCAAGAACGCGACATGAACTATTATAAACTATTCTTTCGGACGGAACAATGAAAACGCTATCTGAGGAATTTGTTCGCAGAATACGCGCTACGCACGCTGACGCAGAAGACTTCTTGCGAGCAATAGATACACCACCTGCACTTTCGGTAAGATATAACGCACTTAAAATTGGCGATATGCCCGAACATGCCGGACGCGTCGCATGGTGCAGAGAGGGACGATATTTGAGTGAACGTCCGTCGTTTACGTGCGACCCACTGCTACACGCTGGTGCATACTATGTGCAAGAAGCTTCGAGCATGTCGATTGCAGCCGTGATTGAGTCGGTAAGATCTCTGTTGCCAGAGAGACCATTATGCTTAGACTTGTGTGCTGCACCGGGCGGCAAATCGACTCTGCTGATGAGCCATATAGATGGTCTTGTGTGGGCAAACGAATATGTACGGAGTCGGGCATGGATACTTTGCGAAAACGTGGCAAAGTGGGGTACGGGTAATGCCATTGTGAGCAATATGAGCCCCGAACAGATTGGACGTGCAGGCGTGCAATGCGACCTCATGCTCATTGACGCACCGTGCTCTGGCGAGGGTATGTTTAGGAAAGACGACGTGGCTGTGAGTGAATGGTCGGCAGAGAACGCTCAGATGTGCGCCGAGCGGCAACGCCAGATACTTACAGACGTGTGGCCAGCGCTTGCCGACGGTGGCATACTGATTTACTCGACATGCACCTATAATCCTGAAGAGAACGAGCGCAATGCGGAGTGGATTGTCGAGACATTGGGCGCAACGGCAATAGACACCAATTTAACGAGGTTTGAGGGCATTACGGCAGTTGACTTTGCAGGAGGCAAGGGCTTTGCGTTCTACCCACACAAGGTGCGTGGCGAAGGTTTTTTTGTGTGTGCACTGCAGAAAAATGGTAGTCGGGAAACGACAATCAAGAGCAAGGTGTCGAAAGCCAAAATCGTTACGACAAAAGAGTGTAACGACATGCTAAGACGCGGATACCAAGCCATGGCATACGAAGACAGAATATTTGCATTGCAGAGTGGCTACGAGGACTGCGTGAACGACATTTCGTCTCGATTGGACCTTATGCAAATAGGGACACCGATTGCGCAAAAAATGGTCAAACGAGGGCAGACAGAATATATTCCATCAGCCGAGTCGGCAATGTCGTTATGCATCGACAAGGGTGCTTATCGGGCAGTCGGATTGACAAAAGACGACGCACTTAAATTCTTGCATGGCGACACAAATATCAGTTTACCAACAGACGTGCCTACGGGCTGGATAATGGTGTGCTACGATGGGTTGGGGCTTGGATATGTAAAGAATGTCGGCCGACGGGTAAACAACTATTACCCACGCGAATGGCGAATAAAGATGAGCGTATGAACAACAAACAAAAAACCAAAGAACCATGGCCTACGAACAACTAAAACTCAGCAATCAATTATGCTTTCGATTCTACACCATAAGTAGGCTCATAACGAAGAGCTACACGCCTCTGTTGGAGAGGCTCGATCTGACGTATCCGCAATACTTGACCATGCTCGTACTGTGGGAAAAAGACCATCAGCCAGTCAATACAATCGGACATCGACTGGGGCTACGAACAAACACTATGACGCCACTGCTTCGTAGGCTCGAAGAAAATGGCTACATAATGCGTATGGGCAGCAACAACGACCACCGAAAGATTATAGTGTCGCTAACCGAGAAGGGTGTCAGACTACAAGAAAGAGCAAAAACCATCCCTGAAGACCTCGTTAACAAAATAACTGAGAACGGAGGCTTTAACTTGTCCGAACTGAACAACATGTTCGGGAGTTTGGACACAATGATAGACCGATTGCGCTACGTAACTGGCGAGGCTAACGAAGTGGAATGATGTTATAATATGCTATACGAGCCGAGATTTAATTATTTTTCGGCAGTGTAGTAGCGATTCATCTTGTTAATAGTCTGGTTGAACTTCACGGGGTCGAGCGAAAAGTTTTCGATGTCGTTGAGGTTGCCGTCGGTCACACTAACCGACTCATCGTGCATTTTTTCCATTATGGTGTCAGACTCCGTAATGAAAGCAAAATTTATTTCAGAGCCCGCGATGTGCCAACCACGGTCGGCAAGAGAATCGAGAGGGAAGCCAAGGCTATAGTCTTCGGTTCTGTTGACAACGCCAAGATAGTCTTTGAGGATTGTTGGGACAATGTCGAAATGCGACGTGCGATGATGATATGTGTGAGCGACATTTTGACCAGGATAGTGCACAATCATTGGCACACCGATTTGCCACTTGGTGTAGTTGCCAGCGTGTCCCCAAAAGTTTTTGTGGTTTTCGTTAAACTCTTGTGCATGATCGCCCGAAATGATGACAATGGTATTATCGGAGAGGTGTAGGCGATCGAGTTCGGAAAGCACTTTGCTTATCTGACCGTCGACAAAATAGCAACAGTTGCGATAGAGATTAAAAAACTCTGTGGGGTCGGTATCGTTATTTAGCACGGAGTAGTCGGGGAATTTCCACGAGGGAGTAAAACGTTCTTCGACTTCGGCAGATAGTTCGGGACTGTGAGCAAGGTCGAAGAATAAGAAGGAGAAGAATGGGCGACCAGAGGCAGCAAGGTTAGGCAGATCGGCCACGAAATCTTCGGCAATCTTCTTGTCGCGTTGCCATACGTGTTCACCATCGGTGTAGGTGCGAAGGTTGGGTACTCTGAAGAAAATCACTTGTGAGAATGGTGGGTTGTCGAGCCCTGCGCTGGTGTAAAATTTCATGTCGTAGTCGTAGTCGAGAAGGGCATCGATAAAGACGGGACTAGTGTGGGTGGCATGAAAGTCTTTCCAGTATATGTCTGGGACAGAGAAAAACGTTGTAAATATGCTACTACGTGTGCCATTGGAGCAAGAGCGATGATCGGCATAGAGACTGTTGTGCAAAGCATAGTTGTAGACAGATGGCATACACTCGGACGTGAAAGTTCGCTTGCTCCAAGAATCGACAAAAAGCATAACTATATTAGGCAAAGAGTCGGGACGAACAGTCTGAATTGGGCTGAGAGGATAGCGTACATCGCCACTTACAGTCGCAATGTCGATGTGGTCAGGTCGGCTAACGCCAAGGCGTTCCATCAGGTGACGCGCCGTTAGAGGCCACAAGTATGGTACGATGCGCGCACTCTTGACGATAGATGGGTAGGATACGTAAGAGGCGTAGGCATGCATAAGATGGCAAGCGAGCGTAGAGACAAGGAATACTGATATAAACGCAGGATAGAGAAAATGCAATTTACTCCTGCCCGAAAAGATTTTGCACATATACCATAGCCCGACAATTAGCCAAACGACGGTTAGGAAAATCAGCACGACTTTGAGGTAGAGAAGCCAATTAAAAACAAATATTTGCCCAGCGCCCGGACCTGTAAGCATGCTCAGCACGAAGCCGTTGATATGAAAACGATAGAGTGCAAAAACTTGTCGGTCAACAAGTAGAAATAGCATCGTGGCAGACGATAACGCAATCGACAAGAGGCTAACGACCTTGGGCAAGCGGAGGAAATGGAATAGCGTGGCTACGAGCAATATGGGCAATGCAAAAAGAACGGCTTGTGAAATGGATGCAAAAAGCAAGAAGACGTAGCCAGTAGTATCCATACTTATGGTACTACCCCAAATGCCCGAGAATATTACGAGAGCAAAAAGCGTAGCTACGAAAGCTACAAACAGAACTATTTTTTTCATTATGGCTTTGACGTAAGGTATTTATCTATGCCGTTTTCGCAACGAGATATTTTGTATTCAACGACGTTTTTTATGGCGTCGTAATGTGATTGTTCGTTAGCAGTGCTTTGTGGCTTGTGATATATGTGATATTGCACACCTCCAAACTTCAAGGCACGCTTTTGGACGCCACTGTTGTAGAGTCGCAGAGCAAACTCGGCATCTTCGTGTCCCCACTGGACAAGGTCTTCATTAAATCCGTTAACCCGAACGACATCGCTACGCCAAAAAGCCATGTTGCTGCCACGCAAACGCTGAATATCGTCGACATGGTAGCGAGTGGCAAAATAGCTTCGCAACGGACCTATACGCAAGCTGTTGAGAGCATAGCCCAGTGGCATAGAGAAAAACGAAGGTCGACCAATCTGCCCCGATAGCAAACTATTGCTAACTTCGGGTTCGAGTTTTACTCGCGAGCCGCAGACAAAACAAGCAGAATTCAAGTTAATAATGCAACGCTTTCGAATTCGAAATTAGTCATTTCT
>CALAVC010000040.1 GCA_937892095.1 uncultured Bacteroidales bacterium
TCGATACAGTTGATCGATTTGTGCTCCGCCCCATGGTACATGAATACACGGTGGATGTCCTCAAGCTTCGAGATCGCCCAGATGTAGCCGAGAAGCAGTGCGATCCGGATCACACCCTCAATCAGTGTCAGCACCGTATCCGAGGTGATGAAGCGGTTCAGAAGTCTCGACAGCAGGAAGGGCAGCACCATAAAAATGCCGACTGCCATCCTTACGAGTAGTTATAACCTTAAATTTTTCCTTAATAGGTGGTGATTGTTTTTTTTGCCCCCAATTATTACCGTTTTGTTGATAGTAGTTATTGAACATTTTCAATCTTTTTTATACATAAAAACTATCCGTAAAATTAGTTAAAAGAATTGATTCGTTAAATACAAAGGTCTGTTTAAAACATTTTCAGCCAGCAGACTGAACAAAAAACACTTTTCGTGCGTACAAGACAATCAAATGAAACATTGATTTTAGATAGCAAAGTTTAAATTTTGTAAACTATAATTGCTATCTTCGCTTAAAATACTGATTTGAAACATAATTTAACCTATGGGAATATTTAGTTTTCTTTTTGGTGGAGGAAAATATCCCACAACATCAAAATACGAAGCTCAACTTGCTCAACTAAAAGCAGATTTTGCTCGCTACAAACAAATTGAAAGTGGGAATGAACTTAAAAGACTTGCAGAGCTAACAAAGTTGACCTCATCGTCTGATTTTGTGGCAAGAGTAAACAAGTTGAAGACAGAAAAGTTTAGTTCCACCGAAGAATATCGTAAGGAACAAGAGCTGAAACAACTTCTTAAAAGTTCAGACTACAAAGACTATTTGAAACTCTCAGGAAACGGCAAGGCAAAACAAGCAGAGTCCACACTTGCGTCTGTCGAATACAAAGAATTTGATAGCTTGCGCAAACAAGTCAGTTCTTCGACATTCATGGCGAAAGCGAAGAAAGAAAAAGATAGCGCAGAAGCCAAAGCGCTTGCACGATTTAAACAATTGAAGTCGAACTCAGCATTCAAGGCTGCAGAAAAATTGGTTGCAAGCGAGGCTTATAAGAACTACAAGAAAATAGAAGGTAGCGACAAACTTCGTAAGATCGACTCGCTTAAACAATTCGTTGCGTCGCCAGCTTTCGTAAGCAAAAAAGCAGAGCTTGAAGATAAAAATCGTTTCAGAAAAAGCGATGAATGCAAGGCAATTGAAGAGTTGGCAACTCTCAATAAGAATGCAGACATCAAGTGGTACTTGTCGCAAAAAGAAAAGAAGACTTTTGTTGACGCAGACAAGTGGCAACTGACATTTGAAGAAGAATTCAAAGGGTCGAGACTCGACAATAAATGGCTACTTGGCTACTATATGGGTCGCAAGTATAGTAATGTCGTATATAGCCTTGCAGACGAAAGACAAAATTTTGTTGAGAAAAACGCTGTGGTCTCGGGTGGCTCGCTCGACATACAGACACGCGCAGGCAAGTCGGACGGACAAGTGTGGAATCCTCATGCAGGAGGCTTCATAAAGAAGACGTTTGACAGCACATCGGCACTAATCAACACTGGAGATAGTTTCCGCCAGAAGTTTGGCAAGTTTGAGTTTAAGGTGAAAGTGTCGGGAGCAAAGAATCCTGTTACGCACAACGTATGGTTGAGTTCCGACAAGAACTCAGAAATAAACGTTGCAACGTTTGGTTTGGCTCCAAAGAGCATCAAACTTGGCTCACAAGTAGGTAACAACCGCAACTACACAACGGTTAACGATGTTAAGTTTGAGAGCGACTACTACATATACGCTCTAACGTGGACGCCCAATAAACTCACTTGGAGCGTGAATGGCGTAGAAGTGTATGCACAGAATGTTGCTGTGCCACAAGACGAAATGTACATTGGGCTCAGCTCCAACGTAGTGGGCGATGGTGAGGTCGGTAATGCAGACCTTAACGTTGAGTGGGTGCGCGTCTACACAGCAAAGTAAGCTAAATAGAACAGAAGTAACATTAATAGAAAATAGAGGGTTACATAGTTTTACCTAAAAACTATGTAACCCTCATCTTATTATAAATTGGATAGAACATGAAGAAGATAATGATTATTGATGGCGGACCACGAAAGAAAAGATGGCGTCACCGATCTACTATGGTGAAATGACGGCACAATTGAGAGCCTTTTGGGAACGATTAATGTTTCCTTGGCTATCATATTCCAATGGCACGTTTGAAGCACCAAAGAAGATGCTTGTCACGATGATATATACAATGAATACGACACCAGAACAAGCACCAATGACACTGCAAAACATGCATAATGTAGAAATGTATATAGGCTTGGCTCTTGGAGTTGAAGTAGAAGTTTTGCAAGCTAACAATACAACACAGGTGAATAATTACAATATCTACGATTTTCGCAGAAGGAACTGCAGAGGCAAAAAAACAATGGCGAGACATACATTGGGGAGAAGACGTTCAAAAAGCATTTGAAGCAGGCAGACGTATGGCTGAAAAATTGTAATAACTCACAACAATATTACTTGAGAAAAAGGTGCAATAAATAATATGGCAAGAACAGAATTAAAGCTGCAAACAAAAGTAGAATTAAAACCGAGCAATGTGTCGATTGCATACAATAAACCAATAATGTTGTTTGGAAGTTGCTTTGCCGACAGCATTGGGCACAGACTACAAAACTATGGTTTCGACGTTTTGCTCAATCCGTTTGGTTCACTTTACAATCCTGTCTCCATTGCCAATTCTCTTCAAAGAATTATTAGTTGCCAAGCATTTGCTGAGGAAGACTGTGTTGAGATAGGTGCAGGAGATAAACGTATTTGTTCGTTTAGCCACCATACATTACGCGCAAAATCGAATAAAGAAGAATTTTTAAGTGCCGTCAACACTGAACTTATGGAAGCAAACAGTTTTTGGCATAAGACGACAACACTAATTATAACTCTTGGCACAGCATGGTGCTATGCGCACTTGCCTGAAAATAAGGTGGTGTCGAACTGCTTAAAACATGTACCTAACGAATTTAAGAGATTTATATTGTCGACAGAAAAATGCAGGGAGCAATTGGACAGAATAATTGACATGGCAGGGAATAGAGACATAATATTTACAATCAGTCCTATAAGGCATATGGCAGATGGTGCACATGGCAATATGATAAGCAAATCGACACTTTTCGTGGCCTTGGAAGAAGCAATGCGAGGAAAAGAAAATGTGGCGTATTTTCCTTCGTTTGAAATATTGTATGATGAGCTAAGAGACTACCGTTTTTATGCCGAAGATATGGTACACCCGTCTGAAATGACAGAGAATTACATCTTCAATAGGTTTATAGATTACACATTACAAAGCACTGATTTTCAACGATTTGAAACAGAGCAAAAAGAATATAGAAGGCGAATGCATAGACCCAATGGAGTAGGGTAGGGAGAGATATAAAAAGCGTTTGTTTATCTTAAATCGACAACTTCAACATCTTTATGACTTACAACATCGAAAACAAAATCGTTGTCGGATAGTGAGACATTGGTCTCAAACTTTTCTATATCAATAGTTGTACTATCGCCACTTTTCATCTGCTGAAAAATGCGTTGTATAGCATTGGTAGATGCATCGACCGATAGCCTTATGCGGATGATATTAGTTTTCTTGTCGGTTGGGTAAAGGTCAATTTCGGTGCACGTTTTAGAACCGATTTTTCTGTCGCCAAGCAAACGAAGTTTGTAGCCACTTTGATATGCACAGAACAATTTTGAAGGCGACAAATCTCCCTCAGCATCGGGGTCGGCATCACTAATATCAACTTCGTTGTTTTTGCGTTGCCAGACGCTGACCGTTTTTGTATCGTTATATGTTACGAAATCTGGAAGGTCTATTACATATTTATCTCCTTTGACAATAAGAACTCCGGTAGTTTTCTCTTTTGAGCCAGTACGTTTGTTTTCATTGGTCATGCTGAAAGTCATTCGGAAGGCTTTGTATGACTTAACAGTATTGGACATTTGTGAAAGAATGTCGCGAGCCATTTGCTCAGAAACTTTCATTTCATCTTGTGCATTGACCACGCACAATGTTGAAATTAATACTATGACAAGTGTAATTAGACGCCTCATTTTCTTATTCAAATTTATAGTTAGCAGATCGGAAGAGCGTCGTGTAGGGAAAG
>CALAVC010000041.1 GCA_937892095.1 uncultured Bacteroidales bacterium
CTAACAATTATGCGCTCTTGAGACTATGCGCAGCCTGCATTTTGACCTATACACCCAAAAAAAACGTGGCATGATCTGCATAGGCTCTTTTTGTTTTTTGCAATATTGACAAGCCAAACAAACACACATGCACAAGTAGTAAGGGGACAAATAAAAGACATAAATGGTCGGCCCATAGGATATGCTAACGTGGCTTTGAAGGGCACACAGATGGGAGACGTAAGCGACGAGAATGGAAGATATAGCATACAGGGCAAAGAAGGTGAGTATGTCGTAATGGCGACAAGTATTGGCTACGAGCCAGCGGAAGAGAGCGTCAGACTGCAGAAAGACGCTACGGTAGTGGTCGACCTAACGCTACAAGACGCAGACGTAGAGATTGAAGAAGTCGTGGTGGAGAGCGTTGCAGGAGTGGCAACACTCAGAAAGTCGGCTTTTAACGCTGTGGCACTTGACGCGACTGAGCTATACAACACGAGTAAAAACCTGAGCGACGCACTGGCCAAGGCTCCGGGCATAAAACTGAGAGAAAGTGGTGGTGTGGGTTCGGACATGAACGTCATGCTGGATGGGTTTAGCGGGAAGCACGTCAAGGTGTTTATAGACGGTGTGCCACAAGAAGGGAATGGAAGTTCGTTTGGGATAGGCAATCTGCCAGTAAACATGGCAGAAAGGATTGAGGTGTATAAGGGTGTAGTGCCAGTAAATTTTGGTACGGATGCCATTGGTGGAGTTATAAACATAGTAAGCAAAAAGCAGCAGAAGGGATGGCATACAGACGTGTCGTATACCTATGGTTCGTTCAACACACACAAGGCGTATGCGGACTACGGAATAACGACAGAGAAAGGACTGACGGGAATGATTAAGGTCATCTTTAATTATTCGGACAACGACTATAAGATTCAGACACCAGTGGAAGACTTTGCGACTGGGAGCATAGACACGAAGATTAACAAAACAGTTAGAAGATTTAACGACACGTATCATAACGAAGCCATACAGGCAAAAGTTGGACTGAACAGAAAACGATGGGCAGACAGAATTGCCGTTGGCGCAACGCTGAGCAAGATGTATAAGGAAATACAGACTGGCGTACGGCAGATTATTGTATATGGCGCAAAATATAGGAAGGGTAGGAGCGTTGAGCCAACGCTTGAGTATGCCAAACGAGGTATAGCAGGTCAGAGGCTCGACATACAAGCAGACGGAAGACTAAACATAAGCAGCACGACAAACGTTGATACATCGGATTGGAAATTTAATTGGTATGGGGAGCGGAAAAAGCTCAATAGCCCGGGCGAACAGAGTTATCAAAACAACGAAGCAAAGAGTAAGACTCTTTCGGTCAGAGGCGCAATAGTGTATCATATTACGAACAAACAGAGCCTGACGCTAAATCATGCACTGAACACATTCCGCAGGTCGAACACAAACCACATAACAGGTACGGCACAAAACGATGCAATAGAAAAGGTAACGCGAAAAAACATATCGGGGCTTTCGTATCAGGTGTTTCCGAACGAGATGTGGAATGCATCGGCATTTGCTAAGTATTATAGGATAGACGTTTCGGGACCTATTGCAACGGATGCTAACCAGTCGACCTTTGTAAAGACATCGCATGCAATAGACCATTGGGGAGGTGGCGCAGCGACAACAGCAAAGTCGAAAGTCGGTGTACAAATTAAGGCAAGCTATGAATTGGCATGCCGACTGCCGACCATAGACGAGATGTTTGGCGACGACGACCTTGAGAATGGCGACATATCTATTAAGCCAGAGAAAAGCCACAATGTTAACGTTTCGGTGAGCTATGGGCATAGCTTTGGTCAGCACGAAGTGTATGCAGAAGTGGGCTGCGTGTATAGGAACACCGACGACTACATTCAAAGAAACATTATAGGTCTTTCGGGCGGTAAGACTGCGGCAAGCTATGTTAACTATGGCAACGTGTTGACAAAGGGCTTTAATGCTTCGGTGCGCTATCAGCTTGACAGACGGCTATCGGTTGGGGGGAACTTTACGCACATGAACGTTATCGACAATCAGAAGACAATCATGGGTAGCAGTGGCGAAAATGTATCGTATGGAGAGCGAATGCCAAACGTGCCATATATGTTTGCCGATGCCGAGGCTTCGTATAGGTGGCACGATGTTATCAGCAAAGGCAACACACTTTCTGTGATGTACGACAATCAGTATTTACACGAGTTTTGCTACAACGCTGCCAATGTCGGCACAAAAAACAAACGAGACTACATGGTGCCAAACCAGTTTTCGCACAACATAATGCTAAGCTACACCATTAGGGACGGGCGTTATAACATATCGTTTGAAGGGAAAAACATTACGAACGAAAAGCTATATGACAACTTTAGCTTGCAGAAAGCTGGGCGAGCTTTTTATGGTAAGGTGCGACTGTCTGTTGGCAACGAGACTCACCGAGAAAACCACAGGAAACACAATAGAAAACAACACACAAATAAAATATAAGATGAAAAAACAATTATTCTTGGCGAGCCTCATAGCTATGAGCTGTCAAGTGGGGTTCGTTGCGTGCGACGACGATGACGATAACGGCAGTGGCACTGCAGAGCGCGTCTACATCAAAGACAAGACTGGACGCGAGTCTAAATATGTGTTTCCTGCGACGGTAACAGGCTCGGGTTCTTCGACGGTGGTCATGCTGACGGCAGACGACCTGACGAGTGGTGAGATTAGCCCAGTTGGCGACGGCTTTACAATCCAAAGCGGAACGTTCTATTTGGACTTCGACAACGAATATATCTACTCCATGACCTACAATCAGGGTAATGGTGGCACGAACGTCTCGTATCAGCTCGACAGCAACGGCGAGGTCGAGGAACACAAGCACTACACAGGTGCGCGCTTTACGAGCCTTGGCATATATGATGAGCATATATTGACACTCTCGACAGGCGATGGTCCCAAGAGCAAAGCAGACTCGGAAGGTCATTTGCCAAAGGTGATTCTATGCACAGACATAGACCCGATAAAGGAGACACAAGAAATTGTCGAAGTTACAGACGATAACTACGACAAACTGTCGGTAGAGAATTTTCTTGGCAACGGCGAATACGTTACACTTTGTGGCATTTGCGAGAGCAATGGCAAACTGTTTACAGCTGCAGTGCCCGACGGCATGAGCCCATACGGAACGACGACGTACGAAGGCGAGATTCCTCTGAAAGACCTCATCGTAACAGAGTCGTCGGGGTCGGGCAGTGCGAAGACGACACCTGGTCAGCTATCGGGCACACAATATCCTAACGAGTGTTGGGTGGCCATATTCCCAGACCGCTCACTGAGCAGCCATAAACTAATAAAAACCGACAAGATTTCGTATGCCGCAGGGCGCTACCGCAGTCAGTATCACCAGATGATATGGGCAACGGACAATGGCGATGTGTATGTATTTTCGCCCTCGTATGCCAAGACACAAGCCGACAGCCGCCAACAGACTACACTGCCAGCTGGCGTGGTCAGAATAAAGAGTGGAGCGGAGGAGTTTGACAGCGACTTCTACTACAAATTGGAAGACAAACTTGGAGGTCGAAGCTTTTTGCGCACATGGTATTTGCAAGATAAAAAGTTCTTGCTTCGCGTGTATGAAGAAGGATTTAGTGGCGACGCTCTGCACCTTGCAATCTTTGACGCAGAAGATGGTAGCGTGACGGAGGTAAGTGGATTGCCAGAGGCAAGCCTGATAAGCGAACTTTGCCACGGACTGAACAAGGCTTTTGTGGAAAATGGCAAGACGTATATAGACGTCAGCACAACAGACGGCAACCCAGCATTCTACGTATTGGACATTGCTACTGGCGTGGCCACAAAAGGTGCAACAGTGAAAGCGACGTCGATAAACTGCGTAACCCGACTATATTTTCAGCCCGAAGCAACTTCTGCAGAATAGAAATTAACCAAAACTAAAAGAATCATGACGGGGCATCGGATGTCCGATGCTCCGTCATTACACACTCAGACAATTTCTAAAAAAGAATGAACGCAAAAAAAATATTTCGTCAACTACACCTATGGCTGTCTGTACCGTTTGGAATAATAATTAGTATTATTTGTTTTTCGGGAGCAATGTTGGTCTTCGAAACAGAGATTACGAGCGTTATAAAATCGGACTTTACAAGCGTCCGACCTGAAGGTCAGCCCCAAGATTTTAGACGACTTATAAGAAATGTTGGTAAGACCTTGCCCGACACTGTGGAAATAACAGGCGTTACTATTTCATCGGACACGACAAAGGCGTACCAATTTTCGCTATCGGCACCCCGACGCGCCTCGGTCTACGTGGACCAATATACGGGCAACGTGTATGGGCGAAACGAAAGGTTGCCATTTTTTCAGACTATGTTTGGACTACATCGTTGGCTACTCATGGCACCTACGGGCAAGACCATCGTGGGTGTTTCGACACTGGTTTTCGTTCTTATACTGATTAGTGGGATAGTAGTATGGTGGCCACGTAATAAAAGGGCGTTCAAAAACGGTGTATAGGTCAAAATGCAGGCTAAAAAAAGTTTATATGTTGAGGTGGGTCAA
>CALAVC010000042.1 GCA_937892095.1 uncultured Bacteroidales bacterium
TTTTAAAAACACGTATGGAACAGAATTTTTCATCATCATAAAATTTTTGAATTTTAAAAAAATTATATGAGAAGAATGAATAACCCTCTAATTTTCATTTAATATTTTTTATATAATCATCTAAACTTTTTAAACCAATATATAAAAATAAATATTTTTTGTTCGTAGAAGAAAATCTCCTTATACACGTCGATTTCGGTTGCTTCCGAAGCGTATTGCCCATCGGGCGACACCGTTTTCATTATTAGTTTGTGGTTGCCAGCCTTTAAATTTATCAGTGTCAACACCGAACGCGTACTATGCCTATGCCACTCGATAGGCTCACTGTCGTCGTCCGTTAGTGCCCAATCTACCTCATTTTCAAATGGGCGATCATAGCTCAGACTTCGTATAAAAAGTTGTACCGAACGTATACCAGCAGGTATTTTTATCTGCTGTCCGTTAAAAATGCGTTCTCCTGCCGTAAAGTCGTCATAATTTTTGCTTATAGCATTAGAAAATCTATACGACGTTACTATGGGTGGTGGAAAATATGTGTTTCGGCTAAACAAGTAGGGCAAAAAACTTACAATTCCCGATTGACCACCCATAATTATCTCGTCTTGCGAAGTGCGACAAACTGCATTGGTATTAAAACGCGACTGCATATTGTATTCCAAGTTAGAATATTCTATCAGCTTGTCGTTGTTTATGCACACAATACCAGCATCGGTTCCTACCCATACCTTACCATCGTTGTCTATTTCTACTATTTCTATTCCCGACGATAGATAGTCCGAAGTCTCAATCCGTCGTGCCTCGTGGTAGCCCGGCAAGTAGTAGTAGAGTCCCGACACAGTCCCTATCCACAATTCCGACAGACCTTCAGCAACTGCCGAACGCATTGTTTTTATGCTGCCAGCGTCGGCTGGCAAACTCACGTGTGCCGTTCGTGTGTTGGTTTTGGGGTCGAACGAAAAGATGTCTTTCTTATTGTCTGCCACCCACAATATTCCCTCGTCACTTAGGTACGAACACGTGATGTCTGCGTCTTGCTGAGTATATATTGTTTTTGCCTTGCCACCCGAAGCTGTCATTTGTGTTATGTCGTTGCGCGAGACGACCAACAGCGTATCGCACGACACGAAATGCAGATTCGTAAGAACTTTTCCCGACGTGTAGATTGCGCCCGATTGGCTAAGGTCTATATTTATGTAATATACAATTCTGTTTGAGGCAATATATATCCGTTTTCCATCTGGCGAAAACGTCATGCCATGGGCAAAGTTTATTTTTTCGTCCGTTAGCCCCTTGACGTTTACTGGTCGAAAGATAATGTCTTCTGGAGTATTCCGAAATAGTCCGTCCACACACCACACCCACGTACACCCGTTTTCGTCTTTCAGCACTCGAAACACTCCCGCTGTTTTCGACTCCGAAAAACGACGCATATCTACTTCGTTAAATTTGCTCGCATAGTAGTTGAGCTTTATCAGCCCATCGTCGCTACACACGTAAAATATTGGCTGATTGCGGACCTTTAATATGTCGCCAAGTCTGTTGTCGTGCAATTGACTATTGACCGTGCTAAACTGCCGTGGCGTTAGGTTGTCCCATCCTACAAACCATAGCCCTGCACGAGTCGTGGCCCAAATGCCATCGTCTGCAAGACAAAAGTCTTGCGTCATACCAGCAATAGATGTTATGTAGTCTTTTTTTAGAGTTCTGAGGTCAAGATGATAATAATTGACACACTTGTCGCCAATGGTCTCTATGACTAAAGTATTGTCATCCTTTATGTCGGCACGACGTACGAGGTCTGTTACGTCAAGTGGCAATTGCGTCAGCCCATAAAAATGTCCATCGACAGCATTAAGTTCATATATGTTTCCACCTGCAATAACCAAGATTCTGTCTGCACAACGCAAAAACTGCGCTCCGACTAGCATTCGACCTGCAGGCATCTGCACTTTTTCCACCTCGCCCGTATGCTTGTTTAGCAAATAAAAATGTTTATCGGTGCGAGCCAACAACGTGCTATCGTTCAGACTAAACAATCCAGCAAAAGTTATCCTATTTTCCTGCAAAGACGTTGGACCAAGTCTGTATTCCAACTCGGTCGTTTCAAAAGTTGTCTTGTCAATTCGCAGCAGCGTTTGTTTGTGTTTTAAACTTGCCCACACACATCGGCTATGCGTATCGTCGGCAAGGCTTCGAATGGCTTGTCCAAATCTATTCTTGCGAATATTGACCATGCCAAACCTATGCGAATAGATGCCGTCAAATCGGGTTATACCATTGCGTGTTCCAATCCATATATACCCATCTTCGTCTTGCATGAGGCAATACAGATGGTCATCGGACAACCCGCTATGCATTACCTCGAAATACGGAGCGTTAGATTGTAATCTATCTTCATTACCTGCCGCCATTGCCACGCCAACACACGCCACCCACCAAAGTATTACTAAAAATATCTTTGGCGCATGAATATTTACCGTGCGTTTGGGTGTACTCATTTGTGTTTTTCGATGTATTTCGCTGTCAATTGACGGATGGAGTCAAAAGCTATTTCGTCCAAATTTATTTCTTCTGGACGTAGCCACACTAAAGATGCTACGTCGTCGGCTGCCTCTGGTTTGCCTTTTAACCGACACGTGAACGCCATGTCGGTCGTAAATACCATATATCCGCTAAAAATATAATGGTTGCCTTCAGAAGCAAAGTATTGTACGTCATAGACTTCGCACTGCAATTCTTCTTGAATCTCGCGCTGCAAAGCATCTTCTATTTTCTCGCTCGGCTCGGCAAAGCCACCCGGCAAGTCGAGCATACCAAGCCCCGGTTGGCGTCCGCGCCTACACATCAGCAGTCTGCCCTCTGTGTCGGATATTAGTGCAACAGCTGCGGCTGCCGAATTGGTGAAGAAGTTAAAGCCACAAGCACCACAGAGAAACTCTTTGGTGCTTTGCGCTTTAAATTCGTGGCTTCCGCAATGCGGACAATGCCTAATAAAATTATGTGGTAGTGTTTCGTCCGTCCGAAGTGTCATTCTCTTATAGGAACTGTCAGGACGGGGCAAGGAGAGTTATTGATTATGGTTGTGAGTTCTGGGCGGAACAATCGGTCGGCAAAGAAACTGCCAGAGTTGGTAATATCCATTATCACCATGTCGGCTTTCTGAGTATTGATTATCTCAAGCAATCGACCCATATTATCTTTGCCAACGAGCATTGTAGAACTTTCGACCTCAACACCTTTCTTCTTTAGGTAGCTCTCTATTTGGCTGACCGACAATGTAATGCGATTGTAGATATACTTCAGTCGCGAGCTCTGCATGCCGACAACAATTGTCTTTGCCGAAAACAACTTTGCCAAGCCTGCTGCCGTCGGAATCATGCGCCTACTACTTTTCTTTATCGTCACGGGCAGAGCAATGCGACGGAAGTTCTTGTCGAACGTCATGCCCTGACGAATTACCAACACAGGGCATGTGGCGTTGCATATCACCTTGAAAGCGTTGCCACCTATCCAACTTTTCGACAATCCAGACACACCATGCGAACCAGTTACGATTAGGTCGGTTTGGTCATACTTGGCTACGTTGATTAGCTCTTCGGCAATGTTACCACTTAGCATTTTGTAGTCAAATTTGCCTTTCACGGCATATTGTTGTCTGTAGTCCGAAAGCAATTTTTCGAGCTTATCTTGCGGATGTTCGTCGGAGTTTGTGTGGTCCTCCAACCCTTTGGCATATCTGCCACCAGAGGGTGTAACGTAGACCATGCGCAAGTCCGACGATAGCCTATTGGCCAATCCGAGCGCTGTCTCTAGTGCTAATATCGAATTCTCCGAGAAATCGATGGGGACCATTATTTTCATAGTCGTATGTTTTAGGTAATTAATGTGTAATTTTGCTTCTCCAAACTTTTTATGGAGTATATGTCGTAGTCTTTTTAAAGACTATTAACATATTATCTATAAGTTTCTACGAAGTTAGGTGCATGTGGTTGCGTTAAAAGTACCACTTTTTCAAAGATAATTAAAAATTTGCAACAAAATATGCAATCTGAACACAGCAGCAAACTCTTCATAGAGACCTATGGTTGCCAAATGAATGTGGCCGATAGTGAAGTTGTGGCATCTGTCATGCAAACCATCGGCTACGTGCTTACTGACGATATGTCTGAAGCCGACTGTGTCTTGGTCAACACGTGCTCCGTGCGCGACAATGCCGAGCAACGTGTCTTAGGACGCTTGGCCGACTTGCAAGTGCTTCGTCGACATAAGAAAGTCATCATTGGTATCATTGGCTGTATGGCAGAACGTACTCGCGACACACTCTTCGATAGTGGGGCCGACCTTGTCGTGGGACCCGATGCATATCTCGATTTGCCACACCTTGTGGCACAAGCCGAGACGGGAGTCAAGGCCATGAACACAGAACTCAGCCTGACCGAGACGTATGCCGATGTATTGCCTGTCCGAACTGGTCATAGTCGTGTCTCTGGCTACGTGTCCATAATGCGAGGTTGCAACAATTTTTGCTCATATTGCATTGTGCCATACACACGCGGACGTGAGCGTAGCCGAGAGCCTCGCAGCATCTTACAAGAGGTTGAAGACCTACAAAGTCGTGGCTACAAAGAAGCCATCTTGCTTGGTCAGAATGTCAACTCATACAAATTCGAGGCAGAAGAGAACGAACTCGGTTTTGCCGAGCTACTTGCCCAAGTGGCAGAACGCTTTCCGAACATGCGATTCCGATTCACATCGTCGCACCCCAAAGACATGACCGACGAGACTTTGCGCGTCATAGCTTCGCACCACAACATTTGCAATCATATCCACCTGCCGATGCAAAGTGGCAGCACTCGAATGCTCAAGATTATGAATCGTCGTTATACGCGCGAATGGTATATGGGACGCATTGAAGCCATTCGCAGCATTATTCCCGACTGTGGACTTTCGACCGACGTTTTCTGCGGATTCTGTGGCGAGACCGAAGAAGACCACCAACAGACACTCAGCCTTATGGAATGGGCAGCATTCGACAGTGCATTCATGTTTCAATATTCCGAGCGGCCCGGCACGTATGCGGCCAATCACTTAGCCGACGATGTGCCAGCCGAAATCAAAAATCGTCGCCTGAGAGAAATTATCGACTTACAGAATAGACTTTCTGCCGAAAGCAATGCACGAGACGTCGGACGCACATTCGAAGTGCTTGTCGAGAGTCGTAGCCGCAAGAGTGCGTCCGACCTCATGGGGCGTAGCCACCAAAACAAGGCTGTCGTATTCCCAGCAGGCAAGCATCGCATAGGTGAGGTCGTTAACGTGCAGATAGACCGCTCAACGGCAGCCACACTAATAGGACATGAGATAGAATAAATTTAAACACACATATATCATTAATTTAGATGACAAACAAAACCATTGGTCTCGCTCTTGCGTGCCTTTCGCTCACAAGTTTGGCAAATGCGCAAGTTGACGAAAAGAAAGAGAAAACGGAAGATGGCTTCGTTTTTACGACTGTAAAAGAACTGCCCATCACGTCAATTAAAAACCAAAACAAGTCGGGTACGTGCTGGGCATATTCAAGCATGGGCTTCTTCGAGGCCGAATTGCTTCGCATGGGCAAAGGAACCTACGACCTTTGCGAAATGTTCGTTGCACATAAGACTTACGAAGATCGCGCACGTGCAAGTGTCCGTTTGCACGGCGACATCTCCTTTTCGCAAGGTGGCAGTTTCTACGATTGCGTCTATTGCCTACGCAACTATGGCATTGTACCCGAAACTGCCATGCCACTGCCAGGCACACTCTATGGCGATACACTCGCAAACTTCAACGAGTTTTTTAGCATAGCCGAGTCGTTTGTCAACAACATTGCACGTGGCAAACAACAAAAGCTAAGCCCTGCTTGGTTTAAAGGTCTTAATGCCATTTTCGACACCTACCTTGGCGAAGTTCCCACAGAGTTTGTCTACGAAGGTAAGAAGTATACGCCCAAATCATACTTGCAAAGCACTGGGCTTAACATGGATGACTACGTCTCTCTAACTTCATTTACTCACCACCCATTCTACGAGCAATTCATTATCGAAGTGCAAGACAACTGGCGTTGGGGGACATCATACAACTTACCCCTCGATGAGTTTATGGCTGTCATGGACAACGCCATCGACAAGGGCTACACCTTTGCTTGGGGAGCAGACGTGTCCGAAACAGGCTTTACACGCAAGGGCTTAGCCGTCATGCCCGATGCAGCTCGTGGTGCCGACCTAACTGGCTCCGACCAAGCACGTTGGACGGGTCTGTCGAAAGATGACAAGCGCAAAGAGCTCACGTCTCGCCCACTACCCGAAGTCGAGGTTACACAAGAATTGCGCCAAGAAGCCTACGACAATTGGGAGACAACAGACGACCATGGCATGCTAATCTACGGCAAGGCGAAAGACCAAAACGGCAAAGAATATTTCATGGTCAAAAACTCTTGGGGCACCGCAGGCGACTACAAAGGCATCTGGTATGCGTCCAAAACTTTTGTGGCATACAAGACTCTAAATATCCTCGTTCACAAGGATGCCATACCCAAGGCTATTGCAAAAAAACTTGGCATAAAATAGCAGTTTAACGAAAAACAAAAAAGGCGATTCCGTATTTCGGAATCGCCTTTTTTATTGTGGTAAATGGATTATAATCTAACTGTTTTTGCCTTACCATCGTAGGCAATTTCGACAGCTTTCCCATTAAGAAGTTGAACCTTAAATATGCGCTTGTCAATCATTCTTGAGAATGAACCCTGACGCTTGCCTATTTCAAGAGTCCGCTTGCGTTCGTTCCATTTCATGTGGATTGTTGAGTACTCACCTTGCTCATAAGCATATCCATCACCTTCGTCCTCGTAGAGGGTAAACGATGCGTTGGCACCAGGGTATACGACAATGTCAAGACTTTTCCAATCTGCAATGTTGGCATATTGCGAATCGGACTTGCATAGTGGCACAATACTTCCTGCCCGTACGAAAAGTGGCGAATGACTAATTGGTGCATCTGCCTTAATGGTCTGCCCACCCTGAAATTTATCAAAGGTCCAAAAATCAAACCAGTCTGAGCCTTTGGGCAAATAGACATCGTATGTTTTATGAGCAGTCCAATCTGCTTTGAAGCCTTCTTGAAAAAGCGTTTTGCCTGTGGAGTCCCAACCAGATATTTCATTTGTTTCGTTGGCAGTCTCGGGTGTAAACAAAGCGTTGACAACTGGTGCAACAAGAAAAGCATTGCCAAACATAAACTCGCGGTTGTTGTCCCATACGTTCTTGTCGTCTTTGAAGTCCATGACAAGTGGTCGCATAAAAGACCCATTTGCACTGCTGACTTGCCAACTTAGGCTATATACGTATGGCAATATTTCATAACGCATCTTGACAGCTGAAATCAAAGCATCGTAGACAGCTTCTCCTGGCTTACCATAGTAATATAGTTCGCGATAGACCTCTGTCCCATGACTACGCATCATCGGGCAGAACAGACCAAACTGCATCCAACGAACGTACAACTCTTGAAAAAGTGGATTTTGCGTCGCACTATTGTCTCCAAAATGTTTGTTATACTTGTTGGCAAAGAAACCGCCAATGTCTGTGTTGACATTAGGGTTTGCAGTCATCGTAAAATTGAGACATATCGGCACCTGCTTGCGAAACGAATCCCACGAAGAGCTGACGTCGCCACTCCACGTGTTGGCTCCTGTGCGTTGTTGCCCAGCAAAGTAGCTCCGAGTCAAAATAAAGACACGCTTAGTTTTGTCGGTCTTGCGCTGATTTTCATATACACCCTCGACCGTACACAATGGAAAAGCATTCCTGACGGAACGCCAAGAGCCCATTATGTCTTTGCTTGTTGCAGGGTTGCTTATCAGACGGACTTGGTCAAGGTCGCTTTCTTTGAAGCTATGATGGTCTGGGTCGGTTGAGTCCATCCACCATGCATCTATGCCTTGTGCATACAGACGAGACAAGTTTTCCCAATATATACTACGAGACTCTGCAGAATATGGATCATAACACCTCACGCCACTGGGGTAGTCCATATTGGGTGGCCACTGCGAAAGTCCACTTCTTGGCCAAGTCTCAAAGTCATATAAGAGTCCTTTAGACGCAAGTTGTGCATAACCTTTGGTGTGTGGTCCGAAACTTGCCCAAATGCTTATGCTAAGATGTGCATTTTGTTCGTGCACAAAATCTATCATCTTCTTGCTATTCTTGGCGAATCCTTCCGAAAGAAACTCCATAGCATTCCAAAGGTAATTATTGCCCCAATATTGCCAATCTTGTATGATTCCGTCAAAAGGGATGCCAGTCTTGCGATACGTGCCAACGACCTCCATAAGTTCTTCGGCACTTTTATATCTCTCTCGACTCTGATGAAAACCATAAGTCCATAGTGGCAACATCGGGACACGACCTGTCAATGCTCTCATTTGACCAATGACACCATCGGCATTGCCTCCGTACATAAAATAATAGTCGACCTTGCAACCCACTTGCGACTCAAGTTTAAGCTCGCCATCGTCATCTATACGCGTCGGAGAATAGTTGTCCCAATAGACGCCATATCCCTTAATGCTTTGAAAGAAATGTGAATAGTCTTCCAAATTGGTTTGCATCATCAGACGATGTTCACCTCGCTGGTTCATTTTGCCATTTTGCAAAAGTCCAACACCATATATAGGTTCGTCTTTGTCGAGTGCAAACGATTGACCGACAGCATATCGTCCCTTGTCAGGACCACTTACTATGGGCATAAAACTTGTCTCACCTTCGCGAAGTAAGACATTACCCTTCGTGTCGTAAAAACACACTTGCCCAGTCTTGGTGCTAACCTTCACCGTCAGTGCTGCCGAAGTGTATATGGTTTCATCGGCTGTCGTGGTTTTCTTGACGTCGACTTTTTCGGGCTCTGCCATAACAACAAACGATAGCCCCATATCGTGGCTTATGTCTGGAGCGTTCTTGACGATTCTGACAACAGATGGCGTAAAAAACGTCACTTCTTGTGCCGTCAAACTCTGAGGCGATATAACCACACACGCAATGGTCAAAAGAGCCGTTCGGCACAGCCCATTAAGCATATTATAGTTCATGAGGTTTTCGTTTGATGCGTTTATGGACTTTTTTATTTCTTTTTCGAGTCAAGGATGTTTGTTGCTCCTTTGACTATGTATTCCTTTTTCGTGTCTACGGCAATGATGACCCTGTCTGCATCTCGAATGTAACCACTCTCCATACTTAGTTCGACAACCTCATTGCCATACTCACCCAAATACTTTAGGTCTCCATTAGCAGGGTTCATCAACCAAACGTTTTTCTTGCTACCACGTATCTTGCGCAAATCGACTTTGACATTTTTACCGCTGAAATTATATACGAGCAAATAGTCTTTGCCATGCGTACCAACCATGTAGTCATACCTTTCGCCAGTCTGCTCTGCAATGACGCTTTGGTCGGCCACGCGCTCGACAAACGGCAATGCAAGCATAAGGCTCTTCAAATACTTCATCTGCCCATAACCTGGGTCTTTCATAGCATCCCACCAAGGTTTTTCGGCACCAAAAGACGCCAGCAAACCCGGACGTATAAATTGCATTACTGAATTATGACCATAGGTATGCCCGAAGCACCCTCCAAAAACTGCCCAATATGCATACCGACGCACGTCATAATCTTGCCAACGTGGTGCCGAAAAATCATGCAATCCTTGCGGAATGTCTTCATACGATGGTTCGCCGTCAATAATAGGTCTGATGGGCTTCTTCTCCCAGCTCATCAACACATAGCGCCAGTTGTCTTCTTCTGTGTTTTCTGCAATGGTATAGTCTCCGTCGCCATTGCGCTGACCGTATCGACGATGCCCACTCTGAAACATATTAAAGTCAAGCCATTCGCGGTCGTTGAACCACCACGCCGATGTCGTACGCCCACGTGGGTGAAATGTCATAATATGATTCTTGTCCTCAGCCTTAATGGCACGAGCAAGAGCATCCCAACTCTCGGTTCCCTTATCACCTCGTATGTCGCCACCAATCATCCAAATTATGTTTGGCTTGTCTTTGTACCGACGCCCCAAAAACGTACCATACTTCGTAGCCTTTTCTGGTGTCATGTGCTTTATCTGAGACCCCCAAATGCAGTCCATCGCAATGTATATGCCATTGGCTGCAGCTTGATCCACAATATAGTCCAAGTGTTCCCAATATCCATACACACCCTCTTTACTAAATTTGTCAAAGTCGAACGACATGTCGTTGGCCTGAGCACCATATATGTTGAAGGTCGGAATGCCATTGAGAACCTGTATTTGCTCAACGTTGTAGCCAAACTCCTTCTCTTTGCATAGGAAATACTCTACCTCTTCTCGATTGAGACGTTCAGAAAGCAACCACGCTGTGTTGCCAAGCCAAAAAAAAGGCTCACCATTTTCGTGTATTATGTACAGGTTGTTGTCGCTAACCTTTAGCTTGCCATTATCCCATGGTTTGTCGCCCTTGGCTGTTGCCACGACCGACATTGCCATTGCACAAAGCCCTACGACAAGAGTTTTGATGTTTAAATTCATCTTTATAATAATATTTTTAAAAAAATAGCGTACCAATAGCAAATAGTACGCTTAATATTAGAGTGCCTACCGACACCATTTTTAGTTGCCCATCTATTACCTTTGGGTCATTTGTTGTAAGGACAGCATACAAGTGCTTAGCAAATATTGGTGCCGCCAGCCAAAAGAGCCATTGCCCACCTCGCCCATACGAAGCCACGTAGACCGAAAGCACAACAAATGCACCCACAATGAGCACAGTCTGATACCGCTTGGCCCACGTCTTACCATAGCGAACAACAAGTGTCAGTTTGCCAGCACGCAAGTCGCTATCGTGGTCTCGTAAGTTGTTCATATTCAAGACGCCTACCGACAACATTCCGACAGCAGTAGCAGGCATAAGTGTGCTTGCGTCTATCTGTCCAGCATACAGAGCATAACTACCCGCTACGCCTACCAAGCCAAAAAACAAAAATACGCTTAGGTCGCCAAACCCCATATAGCCATAGGGCCGTCGCCCAACGGTATACGTTATTGCAGCCAATATGCATGTCAGCCCTATGCCAAACATTAGCAACAGACCATCTCGTCCCAAGTTGCCAAGGCTTTGGGCTAATAACACTATGCCCGACATGAGCGAAAGTAGTCCGAAAAGCACCATAGCCTTACACATGTCTGAGGCACTAATCTCACCACTCTGCACTGCTCGATCGGGTCCTACTCGCCCTGCCAGATCGGCTCCATGCACCGTGTCGCCATAGTCATTGCTAAGATTCGACAATATCTGCAAGAAGAGCGTTGTCAACAGTGCTAACCCAAATATCCGCATATCAAACACACCATGAGCCACAGCCAACGAACTGCCCACTATGATGAGTGCAAAAGACAAAGCAAGGGTGCGCAGCCGAAAGGCCGACACCCATATTGCTATCCTTTTCATACAATTATTTTTCTGCACTTTCGACTTTCGACACTTTTTATAGTTCAAGGTCAATATCGAACTTCTCGTGCCATGGCAAGCCCTGCTCTCCAAGCCTTGCCATGAATGGGTCTGGGTCAAAGTCTTCGACATTCCACACACCCGGACGGCGCCAAATACCTTTCATAAACATCTCGGCACCCAAAGCACAAGGCACACCCGTCGTGTAGCTGACGGCCTGAGTTCCAGTCTCTTTATAGGCAGCTTCATGGCTACAATTGTTATACACGTAGTACGTACGTTCCTTGCCATCTTTCATGCCACGTATCCGACATCCTATCGATGTCCAACCTTCGTAGTTTTCGCCAAGGTCGCCCGGATTTGGCAGCACGGCTTTAAGGAATTGCAACGGAACAATCTTTATGCCTTTATATTCAACCTCATCTATGCGTGCCATGCCAATGTTCTGTATCACACGCAAGTGTGTCAAATATTCTTGTCCGAATGTCATCCAAAAACGGGCTCGGCGTAGCGTCGGGAAGTTTTTCACAAGGCTCTCAAGCTCCTCATGATACATGAGGTACGATTCTTTTTCGCCTATCTCAGGGTAGTTCAGTCCCTTATGTACTTCGAGAGCTCCCGTTTCTATCCATTTGCCGTTTTCGTAGTAGCGACCTTTTTGTGTTATCTCTCGAATGTTTATTTCGGGGTTAAAGTTGGTGGCAAAAGCCTTATGATGATTGCCAGCGTTGCAGTCAACTATGTCAAGATAGTTTATCTCGTCAAAATGATGCTTAGCCGCATAGGCTGTGAAGACCGATGTTACTCCCGGGTCGAATCCACAACCCAATATGGCTGTTATGCCAGCTTTTTCAAACTTCTCTTTATATGCCCACTGCCACGAGTATTCAAACTTCGCCACGTCCTTGGGCTCGTAGTTTGCCGTGTCCAAATACGACACGCCAGTAGCCAAACAAGCGTCCATTATTGGCAGGTCTTGGTATGGCAATGCCACGTTCACAACGAGGTCTGGCTTCGTAGCCTCAATCAGCTTAACAATCTCGTCTACGTTGTCGGCATCTACTTGTGCTGTTTTTATCCTATTTCCTCCTATGGCTTGCGCCACTGCATCGCACTTGCTTTTCGTGCGACTTGCGAGTGTTATCTCGTCGAATACTTCCGTGAGGGCGACCATCTTGTGCGCCACTACGGTGCCTACGCCGCCAGCACCAATCTGAAGTACTTTTCCCATTTTTGTTTTTGGTATGAAATATTTATGTGTATGGTTTATCTTATTCTTGTGTCGGCAAATACTTACGTATCATGTCTTTAAGCGCTTGTGCACTTATCGGTTTTGCCATGAAGTCTGTACAACCAGCCTCTATTGTTTTTGCTCTATCATAAGCTGATACACCGGTAGTAACACCGTATTTTGGGTGCGCATCAATACTTAACGAAAATGCCGTCTGCATGCTTTCGGTATTTTTTTCTACCATTTGCGGCAGTTCAAGTTTTGCAGCAATTTCGTTTGATATTGCAAGACAAACAATTCCTCTGCACTCTTTTGTAATAAAATTAACCAACTCAGGAGTTACAAATTGAGCAGAACAAATTAAATCACCCTCATTTTCCCTATCTTCATCATCAGCAACAATGAGAGGTTTTCCCATTTTAAAATCTTCTATAGCTTCTTCTATTTTGTTAAACCGATTTGTGTTTGACGTCATTTTCTAAAATCCGTTTCTTTGGAGAAAATCTATATCTATTTCTGTTCTATTATCACCCGTTGATAAAAATTTTTCAACGTATTTAGCTAAAATATCCGTTTCAATGTTTACAAAATCTCCTGTTTTTATATTTTTTAGA